>NZ_JBJGYU010000023.1:0-72623 GCF_054050155.1 Geodermatophilus sp. SYSU D00703
TATAATCTATAGACACCCCCCTCTGGTGTGGGGGTTCGGGCGGTTGGGCTCGGCGCGGCGGGGGAGCTGCGCGCGGGGCGGCCGCCCGGCGCCGGCCCCCCGCCCCGATCGGTCAGGCCCGGGCGGCGCGCGCCGGCCCCCGGTGGCGGACGGCGTAGGTGAGCGCGTCCACCAGCGCGTGCCAGGAGGCCTCGACGATGTTGTCGTGCACGCCGACGGTGGTCCACTCCCCCACGCCGTCGGTGGTGTCGATGAGCACCCGTGTCGTGGCGCTGGTGCCGCCCTTCCAGCCGAGGATGCGGACCTTGTAGTCGGCCAGCTGCACGTCGGCCAGCTGCGGGTACCGGCTCACCAGCGCCTGTCGCAGCGCGTTGTCGAGGGCGTTGACGGGACCGTTGCCCTCGCCGGTGCTGATGATCCGCTCGCCGTCGACGTGCACCTTGACGGTCGCCTCGCTGACGACCACGCCGTTGCCCCAGTGCTCGACCGACGTCTTGTAGCTCTCCAGCTCGAACAGCGGTGCGGGCGCGTCGGGCAGCTGGGCGCGCAGCAGCAGCTCGAAGGAGGCGTCCGCGGCCTCGAACGACCAGCCGTCGGCCTCGAGCACCTTGACCTGGTCGACCACGCGGGCGATGGCGTCGGGATGGCCGTCGAGGGCGACGCCGAGCTCGCGGCCCTTGAGCTCCACCGAGGCCCGACCGGCCATCTCGGTCACCAGGATCCGCATGTCGTTGCCGACGACGGCCGGGTCGAGGTGGTTGTACAGCTCGGGGCTGACCTTGATCGCGCTGGCGTGCAGGCCCGCCTTGTGCGCGAACGCCGAGGCGCCGACGAAGGGCTGGTGGTCGTCGGGGGCGATGTTGGCCAGCTCGGCGATCGCGTGGCTGACCCGCTGCAGCTCCGGCAGGCACTCCGCGGGCACGACGGGCAGGCCCATCTTCGTGACCAGGTTGCCGATGAGCGCGAACGTGTCGGCGTTGCCGGCCCGCTCGCCGTAGCCGTTCGCCGTCCCCTGGACGTGGGTGACGCCGGCCTCCACCGCGGCCAGGCTGTTGGCGACCGCGCAACCGGTGTCGTCCTGGCAGTGGATGCCGAGCTTGCCGCTCACGCGCGAGCGGACGTCGGCGACGATGCGTCCCACGCCCATCGGCAGCATCCCGCCGTTGGTGTCGCACATGACGCCGACCTCGGCGCCCGCGCCGAACGCGGCCTCGAGCACCCGCACGCCGTAGTCGGGGTCGGCCTTGTAGCCGTCGAAGAAGTGCTCGCAGTCGAGGAACACCCGGCGGCCGTGCCGCACGAAGAACGCGACGGTGTCGGCCACCATCGCCAGGTTCTCCTCGAGCGTCGTCCGCAGCGCCTCGCGCACGTGCCGGACGTCGGACTTGGCGACCAGGCAGACCACCGGGGTCTCGGCGTCCAGCAGCGCCCGCACCTGCGGGTCGTCCTCCACCCGCACGCCGGCCTTGCGGGTGGCCCCGAACGCCACCAGCTGGGCGTGGCGCAGCTTGAGCTCGGTGCGGGCCCGGGCGAAGAACTCGGTGTCCTTCGGCAGCGCGCCGGGCCAGCCGCCCTCGATGAACCCCACCCCGATCTCGTCGAGCAGCCGCGCGACGGCCAGCTTGTCGGCGACGGAGTAGCTCACGCCCTCCCGCTGCGCACCGTCGCGCAGCGTGGTGTCGAAGACGTGGAAGTCCAGGGCGGTGGCGGGGTCGAGGGTCATCGGGGTCTCCCGGGAGCTGGTCGGCAACGGCCCGAACACGAAAAAGACCCCCCGGGTACGGGAGGTCGGCGCGCAGTCGGGGAGGTGACTGCGCGCTAGGCGATGATGGCGAGCGAGCCGGTGGGGTGCATCACGACGAGTAAACCACGCCCGCTCGGCAGGTCCTACGGTTCGGGGGCATGACGACGACCAGCGACTCGGCCGCGGGGACGGCGGCGCGGGAGGTGGCCGAGGCCATGGCCGCCGCCGCGACGGCATGGCTCGACGCGCTTGACCCCGACCAGCGCGAGCTCGCCGCCTGGCCCGGCCCGGACGACGATGCGGCCGAGGCCGAGCGGCTGCGCTGGTACTACACGCCGACCGACCACGGCGGACTCCCCCTGGGCCGGCAGCGCCCGGGCCAGCAGCAGTTGGCCATGCGGCTGGTGGCCAGCGGCCTGTCGACCGCCGGGTACGTCACGGTCGCCGCGGTCATCGGCTGGGAGAACGTGCTCGACCACCTGGAGGGCTGGACGGTCGACTGGGGTCGCGAGCGCGGCCGCGACCCCGGCCTCTACTACCTGCGCGTGTTCGGCACGCCCGGCGGCGACCGGCCCTGGGGCTGGCGCTTCGGCGGGCACCACGTCTCGCTGAACAACCTCGTCGTCGACGGCGCCGTGCGGTCGACGACCCCGTGCTTCCTGGGCGCCGACCCGGCGTCCGCACCGCTGCTCGGCGGCACCGACCTCCGCCTGCTGGGCCGCGTCGAGGACCTCGCGCGGGACCTGGTGCGCTCGCTGTCACCGGACCTGCGCGCGGCAGCGGTGCTGCTCGACCGGGCGCCGTCGGACATCGTCGGCGGCAACCGCCCCCGCATCGACGACGGCGACGAGTTGATCCAGCTGACCGACATCTGGCGGCAGCGCTTCACCGAGCCCCGGCTCGTCGAGCGGGTCACGCGCATGGCGGAGAGCGCGGAGGCCGCGAGCGGCTACGGCGACGCCGACCACGCCCGGCTGGCGCTGACCGCCGAGCCGAAGGGACTGCCGGCGACCGCGCTCGACCGCGAGCAGCGCGCCCTGCTGCAGACCCTCCTCACCGGCTACCTGGGCCGGGTGCCCGACGGGCTCGCGCCGGACGTCGACCTCGACGGCGTGCACCTGGCCTGGGCGGGCTCCCTCGAGCCCGGGCAGCCGCACTACTACCGGCTGCAGGCGCCCCGGCTGCTGGTGGAGTGGGACAACACCGCCCGAGGGGCCAACCACGCCCACTCGGTGTGGCGGGACCCGCAGGCCGACTTCGGGCTCGACGTGCTCGCCGAGCACCGCCGCCGCCACCACTGAGGCCGCCGGCACCGCTGAGGCCGCCGGCACCGCTGAGGCCCCCGACACCACTGGGGCCCCCGGCACCACGGGCGGGGGCCTCAGCGGGGGTCGAGCGGCAGCCCCTCGACGAGCGCGGCCATGTCGACCGCGGCGGGGTCGACGACGCGGTCGGCCGCCGCCTCCAGCGCCTCGTGCACGGCCGCGGCGAACCGGTCGGAGACCCCGGCCGCCGCCAGCGCCGCCCGGATGAGGTGGACGTCCTTCACCGCCCCGCTGACGGCGAAGGAGACCGGGTAGTCGCGGTCGATCATCGCCGCACCCTTGACCCGCGCGAACGGGGCGTCGAGGTGGCCGCCCTCGAGGACCCGGAAGAAGTCCCGCGGGTCCAGCCCCAGCCCGCGCGCCATCGCCACCGACTGGGCGACGCCCGCGACGAGGGTCAGCACCCAGGCGTTGCAGACCAGCTTGAGCCGGGTGCCGGCGCCGGCCTCGCCGAGCCACAGCGTCCTGCGGCCGAGCGCGTCGAACACCGGCGCCAGCCGCTCGCGGGCGTCGTCCGGACCGGAGGCGAGCAGGACCAGCGTGCCCTCCTCGGCTGGCTTGCGGGTGCCCTGCACCGGGCAGTCGACCAGCACCAGGCCGAGCTCGCGGGCGAGCCCGGCCAGCCGGTCGACGTCCTCGACGCCCACCGTCGAGCACTGCAGCCACAGCGTGCCGGCGGCCGGCGCGGCCCGGCGGACCGCGTCGACCACCGCACCGGCGTCGAAGAGCATCGTCAGGACGACGTCGGCGCCCTCGGCCGCCGCGGCCGGGGAGTCGAACGCCTCGGCCCCCGGGCCGGCCAGTGCCCGGGCCTTGCTGCCGTCGCGGTTCCACATCCGCACGGGCACGCCCGCATCGACCAGCGACCGCACCATCCCGGCACCCATCGTGCCGGTGCCGAGGACGGCGACGACCGGAGCGCCCGCGGCCCCGCTCACTCGACCAGGGCCACCGCGCGGGTGGGACCGCCGTGCGCCCCGCGGACCTTGAGCGGGAAGCCGACGAAGGTGAACCGCCGGTTCACGACCTGGTCGAGGTTGGCCAGGTTCTCGTAGTGGGTGATGTGCTCCCGCCGGCACATCATGTGGATCGGGTAGGTCTTGCTGGCCGGGTTGTCCGGCGTGGGGCTGTCCACGCCGAAGGTCTTGACGCCGCGCTGCACGATCCACTCCGCCGCGGACTCCCCCAGCCCGGCGAAGTCGGTGAGGTAGCGCTTGTCCCCGACGAACCGGTTCCAGGTGGCCGTGTGGAACAGCACGATGTCCCCGCGCTGCACGTCGACCGGCGACTCCGCCTCGATGCGGTCGAGGTCCTCGGCGGTGATGTCGGTCTGCGGCGCGAAGCCGGTCACGTCCAGGCACACCGCCGGCCCGTAGAACAGCTCCAGCGGCATCTGGTCGATGGTCTCGGCGCCGGGTGCCGGGTCGAGGTGGGAGAACGAGTCCACGTGCGTGGGCCCGTTGTCGTTGAGGATGAACCCGGTGGTCTGGAACGAGAAGCCACCCTCGAACCGCGGGGCGGTCTCCTCGTGCGTGGCGTGCTCGAACTGCACGGTCTTCAGGTGCCCGGGGTAGACCTTCATCCCCTCGTAGATGTCCTGCGACAGGTCGATGATCTGCATGCGCTCTCCTCGGCAGTGGGGACTGACGGCCTCGTCCCGGGTACCGCCCCCGGCTCGCGAGGGTGGGGAGGACGAGGTCCTTCTGGGACAGGTGCTGCTGGACGGGGTCCTTCTGGGGGTGGCCCCCTGCAGGGGCCCGCGGCGAGCCCGCGAGTCGTGGGGAGCAGGGGATCCTCTCAGACGCGCTCCACCGCGCCGCTGAGCGCCGACCGGGTGATCGCCTCGAACGCCCGCACGGTGGCGCGGACGTCGGCCGGGGGGATCGGGTACTCGGCGGTGCCCTCGACGGCGGCGGCGAAGCGCTCGAGGTTGTCGCGGACGGCGGGGCTGGGCGGGACGAACCGGGTGGTCGGCTCGCTGTCCCGGTAGCGGGTGGTGACGTCCCAGCCGGCCGGGGCCTCCGGGTGGGCGCGGTCGCGGATCTCCATCCACCCCTCCGACCCGAGCAGGCACATCCGCCCGATGAACGGCGTGGTGAGGATGGCGGTGATGCTCGCCGTCGCCCCGCTGGCGAAGCCGAGCGTCACCGAGAGGGTGTCGCCGTTGCCGAACGTCGTGGCGCGGGTGGCCAGGCGGGCCCACACCTCCACCGGCTCACCGAGCAGGCCGACGGCGAGGTCGACCAGGTGGATGCCGGTCGCCGACAGCGGGCCGACCGGCGCCTCCACGCTCGACAGCCGCCAGTTGTCCGGGGGCAGCGCCAGGAACTTGTCCTGGCTGAAGTTCCCCTCGAAGACCAGCGGCGTGCCCAGCTCGCCGGAGCGGACCTTCTCCTGCAGTTCCACCACCGGCGGCTCGAAGCGCCGCTCGTGCCCCACCCCCAGCTGGACGCCGGCTCCCGCGACGGCCGCGAGGGCCACCTCGGCGTCGGCCACCGTCGTGCTGAAGGGCTTCTCGCAGAAGACGTGCTTGCCGGCTTCCGCGGCGGCCACGATCTGCGCGGAGTGGAACCGGTGCGGCGAGCACAGCACGACCGCCTCGACGGCGGGGTCGGCCAGCGCCTCGCCCAGGTCGGCCGTCGTCGGCAGGCCCCGCGCCGCCCCCCGCTCCCGCCCGGTCGGCTCGGGGTCCACGCCCACCACCGCCCGCACCGTCGTGCTGTGGGCCAGCTCGTCGAGGACCTTCTGGCCCCACCAGCCCAGCCCGACCACGGCGACGTCCACGGCGGGCCTCAGCCGTCCAGCTTGAGCAGCTTGGCGGCGGTGGCGCTGCGGATGAGGTTGCGGTCCTCGTCGCTCAGGCCCCGGACCCCGTCGATCTGCCCCAGCGGGTCGTAGTGGCCCATGTCGAAGGGGTAGTCGGTGCCGATGACGACGTGGTCGGCCCCCATCTGCTGGACGAGGAACTCCAGGTGGACCGAGTCGAACACCAGGCAGTCGACGTAGACCTGCTTGAGGTAGGTGCTGGGCGGCCGGGTGATGTGGTGCCGGCCCTCCGGCCGCAGCTCGTAGGAGTGGTCGATCCGTGAGGAGTAGAAGGGCAGGAACCCGCCGCCGTGCACCAGGCAGAGCTTGAGCGCCGGGTGGTCCTCGAGGACGCCGCCGTGGATGATCCGGTTGATCGCCACCGTGGTGTCCAGCGGGTTCCCGATCACGTTGGTCATGTAGTACTTCTGCAGCCGCTCGCCGTGGGTGAAGCCGTTCGGGTGCAGCAGCACGACGACGTCGAGCTCCTCGGCCTTGGCGAAGAACCGCCGGAACCGCCGGTCGTCGAGGTCGAGGCCGAAGACGTTGGTGTTGATCTCCACGCCGCGGAACCCGTACTCGCGGACGCAGTGCTCGAGCTCCTCCACCGCGGAGGAGACGTCCTGGAGCGGGACGGTGGCCAGCCCGACGAAGCGGTCGGGGTGGTCGGCCACGATCGACGCCAGGTTCTCGTTCTGCATCCGCGCGAGCGTCCGCCCGAGTTCGACGTCGGTCCAGTAGTAGTACTGCGGCGGCGCGACCGAGATGGCCTGGACGTCGATGCCCATGGCGTCCATGTCGGCCAGCCGGACGTCGATGTCGGTCAGCTTGGGCATGATCTCGGCGGTGTGCCTGGGCTGGTACTCGTTGGTCTCCGCCCCCGCCCAGTACGAGAACGGCTCGTACTGCGGTTCCATCAGGCCCTTCACGAGCTCCTGACACGCCGGGGTGAACACGTGGGCGTGGATGTCGACGGTGCGGCCGGACATGGCGTCCTCTCGGTAGGGGCGGGTCGGGTGCGGTCGGTCAGGAGACGGGGGCGTACACGTCGGGCGCCCAGGGCAGCTCGGCCCCGGCGTACTTGGCGGCGCGGACGTCGCCGGAGCGGGCGTGGCCCTCGAACAGCTCGATCCGGGCCGCGCGGCCGCACAGCTCGCCGAGCCCGGCGCTGGCCGCGGGGTCGGTGACCTCCTGGTAGGTCACCGTCCGCAGGTACTTCCCCACCCACAGGCCGCCGGTGTACCGGGCGGCCCCGCGCGTGGGCAGGACGTGGTTGGTGCCGATGACCTTGTCCCCGTAGGAGACGCAGGTCCCCTCCCCGAGGAACAGGGCGCCGTAGTTGCGCATCTGCTCCAGCGCCCGGCGCGGCTCCTCGGTGAGGATCTGGACGTGCTCGCTGGCGAACTCGTCGGCCAGCCGGTAGGCCTCGGCCAGGTCGTCCACGACGAGGACCTGCCCGTGGTCCCGCCACGCGGGGCCGGCCATGTCGGCGGTCGGCATGTCCGCCAGCAGCCGGTCGACGTGCGCCATCGCCTCCCGCGCGACCGTCTCGGACGTGGTGATCAGGACCGCCGGGGAGTCCGGGCCGTGCTCGGCCTGGCTGAGCAGGTCGACGGCGACGACGAAGGGGTCGGCGCGGTCGTCGGCCACGACGAGGATCTCGGTGGGGCCGGCGAACAGGTCGATGCCGACCTCGCCGAACAGCTGCCGCTTGGCCTCGGCGACGTAGGCGTTGCCCGGGCCCGCCAGCAGGTCGACCTTGCCGATGGTCTCGGTCCCCAGCGCCATGGCGGCGACGGCCTGGACCCCGCCGAGGAGGAAGATCTCGTCGGCTCCGGCGAGGTGCATCGCGGCGACCGTGGCCGCGGGGACCTGCCCGCGGATGGGCGGCGTGCACGCCGTCACCCGTGCCACCCCGGCGACCTTCGCGGTCACCACGGTCATGTGGGCCGAGGCCGTCAGCGGGTACCGCCCGCCGGGCACGTACGCGCCGGTCGCGGCGATCGGCAGGTGCCGCTGCCCCAGGAAGACGCCGGGCTGCGTCTCCACCTCGAACTCGCGCATCGAGCCCAGCTGGTGCCGCGCGAACGCCGCGACGTTGGCCTGCACCGTCCGCAGGTCCTCGACCACCTCGCGGTCGACGCCGGCGACGATGCGCTCGACCTCCTCGGGCGCGAGCCGGAAGTCCTCCGGGGACCAGGAGTCGAACCGCTCGGAGTACTCGCGCACGGCCTCGTCGCCCCGCGCTCGGACGTCGGCGATCACGCGGGCGACCACGTCGGCCACCTCGGGCGATCCCTGCCGCGGTGCGGCGTCGATCGCCTTCTTCTTCAGCTGCCGGATCATCAGGTGTGCTCCAGGTCACGTCGGGGCCTGCATCGTGTTGTGCATACCTAGTCATGTCAAGCCGCCGGTCCTCCGGCGACCGCCGGACCGGGGGCACCGCGGGCCGTCCGCCACCCGAAACCGCTGGTCAGGTGGCCGCGGCACGACCGTCGGCCGACGGCTCGACCGCCTCCACCTCCCGCCGCCGGGCACCCGGTGCGGGGGCGTCGAGGCAGGAGTGCTTGACGTATGCACGATCTTCCGTGCACAGTTCCGGCCCGTATACGTGGTCTCGGTCACATCCCGGTCCGCTCCCCCGGCCGGTACGGCGACCGGCGCCCGAGCTCCACCGGCCGGCGGCACGCGCGTCGGCAGTCACCACGAGCGGCACCCGTGCGACGGACGCGGCGGACGCGTCCCCGACCAGAAGGCAGGAACCGATGGGGAACAGAGCAGGCGGTACCCGGGCGGGGAAGCTGCGCCTGGTGGCAGGGGCGGCCGCGCTGGCGGTCACGGCCACCGCGTGCGCCTCCGGCGGCGGGTCGAGCCAGCCGGCCGGCGAGGCCCAGGACGCCAACGGCGTCGTCAACATGGTCATGGCGCCGGACCCGGTCTGGAAGTGGCTCGAGGACCAGGGCATCAAGCAGGAGATGGAGGAGGCCGCCGGAGTCCAGATCCTGACCTCCTCGTCGTGGGACGAGTTCGGCGTCTACGCCGGCGGCCACGCCGACGTCATCTCGGCGGCCAGCTACGAGGTCCCGGACCTGGAGGAGGCGACCGGCGAGCCGGCCACCGTCTTCGGCAAGTACAACACCGACCGGAGCATCGTCGCGGTCGGCGCGGACAACCCCGCGCAGACCATCTGCGACCTCGAGGGCCAGCGGATCGCGACCTTCACCAACGTCAGCATCACGCTGATCTGGGGCATGTACGCCAAGGAGCAGTGCGGCCTGGACCTGCGGGCCGGCGGCGGTGACTTCGAGCTGGTCGTCACCGACATCCAGAACCTCGCCGACCTGGTGGCCCGCGGCGACGCCGACGCCTGCCTGTGCCTGCCGGACTTCGCCGTCCCCCAGCTGATGAGCGGGCAGATCAAGCCGCTGTACGACGGGACGTCGGCCGCGCAGTTCTGGGCGCAGAACTACGCCAGCGACTCCTCGGTGCTGACCCACCCGCAGACCAACGTGTTCGTCGCGCGGCAGTCGTGGGTCGAGGCCAACCCCGAGGAGTCGGCCTTCCTGATCGAGCTGTGGGACCGCGGCATCCAGGAGTGGCAGCAGCACCGCGACGAGATCATCGCCGCCTACCCCGAGGACTTCGCCGTCCGCAACGAGCAGGAGATGGCCTTCCTCCAGGACTGGCTGGAGAACAAGTTCGACTGGTTCGTCGACAGCGCCTACATCGACCAGGAGTGGGCCGACGGCGAGATGGAGGTCTTCGACCTCATGCGCGAGACCGGGTTCATCGAGGAGGACGTCGAGGACCCGAACTTCACCACCGACCTCCAGCAGCCCTGACGTCCGTCGGGACCCGACGAGGGAGAACCATGACCAACCCCGTGGTCGAGGCGCCACCCACGACGCCGGCGGTCACCTGGCTGGAGGGCGAGGAGCAGGCTCGCCGCGCGGCCGCGCGCAACAAGCGCCGGCACCTCGCCCTCCTCCTGGCCGGCTGGGCCGCCATGCTCGGCATCTGGCAGGTGGCCGCGTACTACCTGCCGTTCGGCACCCTGCCGAACCCGCTCGAGGTCAGTATCGAGATGTGGGAGATCGTGGCCAGCGGCGCGCTGGTCTCGGACTTCTTCGCCAGCGTGCTGAAGACCTTCGCCGGCTTCGGGGTCGCCGTCCTCATCGGCGCCCCGGTCGGCTACCTGATGGGCCGCTACAACTACTGGCGGTCGTTCTTCCTGGACGGCGTGACCGTCGCGGGCACCATCCCCGCGCTCACCTACGCCGTCCTGTCGCTGATCATCTTCGGCCTGTCGAACCTGGGCCCGGTGCTCGCCGTGGCCCTGGTGTCGACGCCCTACGTGGCGCTCAACGTGGCCGAGGGCATCCGGGGCGTCGACCAGAACCTGGTGAAGATGAGCCAGGCGTTCGGGCGCAGCCCCCAGCAGATCCGCCGGGACGTGTTCCTCCCGACGATCGTGCCCTACCTGTTCGCGGCGGTCCGGATGTCCTTCGCGGTGGCCTGGAAGGTCGAGGCCCTGACCGAGGTGTTCGGCGGGACCAACGGCGTCGGCTTCCAGATCCGCACCGAGTACCAGCTGTTCAACATCACCGGCGTCATCGCCTGGATGGCCCTGTTCATCGTGTTCATGCTGCTGATCGAGCGCCTGCTGCTCCGCAAGCTGGAGCAGCGCGTGCTCGCCTGGCGGCCCGAGGAGAGGGCGGCACGGTGACCGACCTCGCGAGGGCACCCAGAGGCACAGCACCGCCGGACACGGCAACGACGAGCGCCAGCGAGGAGGAGTCGTGACCGAGACCCTGACCCGTCGCAGGTCCACCGAGGAGATCGCCCGGTCCCGGCCGGCCTGGCAGCGGCGGCTGACCAGCGACCGGGCGGCCCGCGCCACCTTCTACGTCTCGGCGTTCGCGCTGTGGGTGGTGCTCGCCTGGCTGTTCGAGCGCATCCCCGGCCCGGTGTCGGTGGTCGAGTCCCTGGTCGAGGAGTTCCGCCGGGGCGAGGTGTTCGGGAACTTCGCCGACACCTTCTACCGGTTCGGCATCGGCGTGGGCCTGTCGGTGGTCGTCGGCATCCTCGTCGGCGTCCTCATCGGCCTGTCCCCCATGGCCCGGGCGTTCGGCGAGAGCCTGGTCCTGGTCGGCCTGTCGATCCCGGCGATCATGTGGGCGTTCCTGACCGTCATGTGGTTCGGGTTCGGCCACACCAGCCCGATCGTCACCACGTTCCTGACCGCGGTGCCCTTCATGATCGTCAACGTGGCCCAGGGCGTGGGGGGCGTCTCCCGCGACCTGCGCGACATGTCGGCGTCCTACGGCGTCCCGCTCAGCCGGCGGATCCAGGACCTGGTCCTGCCCGCCGTCGCCGGCTACATCATGGCCGGCCTGCGCTTCGCCGTGATCATGGGCTGGAACGGCGTGCTCCTGGCCGAGTGGTTCGGCGGCTCGGGCGGCGCCGGCTACCGGGCCCGTTACTGGTACGACGCCAACCAGTTCGCCGGTTTCGCGGCCTGGGTCGTGCTCTTCGTCGGCGTGATCATCATCCTCGACCAGCTCATCCTCGAGCGGCTGTCGAAGCGCGCCTTCCGCTGGCGGGACGCCGCCCACTGACCGACCGGTGGGGCGGCGCCGGCCGGCGCCGCCCCACCCCCTCCCAAGACCTCAGCTGGCACCCACATCCGAGAGGCACTGACATGGCCGTCCTGACGGTGAACGACCTCTGCAAGACCTTCGGCGCGGGCACCGCCCGGAGCAACCGCGTCCTCGACCACATCAGCTTCGACGTCCGCGGCCAGACCTTCGTGTCGATCGTCGGCCCGTCCGGCTGCGGCAAGAGCACCCTGCTGAACATCATCTCCGGGGTCGAGACGCACACGTCCGGGGACATCGCCGTCACCAGCGACGACGGCCGGCCCGCCCGGCTGGGCTACGTGTTCCAGGACCCGCGCCTGCTGCCGTGGCGCTCGGTGCGGAAGAACATGATGTACGTCCAGGACAAGGACGACGAGGTCACCGGCAAGCGGGTCGACAAGTACCTGGACATGGTCGGCCTGGGCAAGCACGGCGACTTCTACCCCGGCCAGCTCTCCGGCGGCATGCAGCAGCGCGTCGGCATCGCCCGCGCCTTCGCGGTGGAGCCCGACCTGCTGATCATGGACGAGCCGTTCAGCCACCTCGACGCGATCACCGCCCGCGGCCTGCGCGCCCAGCTCCAGGACATCTGGTCGCAGTCGAAGAAGACCGTCGTCTTCGTCACCCACGACGTCGTCGAGGCCGTGGAGCTCTCCGACCGCATCATCGTGCTGCAGCCCGGTGGGCGGATCTACGAGGACATCACCATCGACCTGCCGCGCCCGCGCCGTCAGTCCGACCCGGCGGTCGCCACCCTCCAGGCCGAGGTGCTCGCCCGGCTGGAGAAGATGAAGGCCATGACCCCCCAGGTCGCCGCGGCCGTCTGACGCCTGCCGGCCCCTGGGTCGGGGTGTCGCGCCGCCGCCGGGTGCCCGCCCGCCCGGTGCCCGTGGCAGGCGCGGCACCGCGGGGATCCCCGCACCGTGCGGCACGCCGGACGGTCCTGCCGCAGCACCGACGCCGTCCGGCCACTCGCCACCCGCACGACCCGAGGGGGAAGACCATGTCCACCGCCTGCTCCGGCACGGCCCGTCCGGACGAGGCCGACCGGTGACCGCCGAGTCCTCGGCGGTCGACCCGCTCGACCGGCCCGACGAGCCCGCCGGGGCGCCGCTGCCGCCGCCGTCCCCGCTGTCCCGGGCCGGCGCCCGGGACCGGGTCGCTCCGGACACGCCGACCAGCTGGACCGTGGCCCGGGCGGCCGGGGTGTCGCAGTCGACGGTCTCCCGGGCGCTGCGGGGCGACCCGAGGGTGCGGGAGGAGACGCGGCGCAAGGTCGACCAGGCCGCCCGGCGGCTGGGCTACGTGCCGAACTCGCTGGCCAGCAGCCTGGTCTCCCGGTCGACGCGCACCGTCGCGGTCGTCGTCTCCGACCTGACCAACCCGTTCTTCCCGTCGCTGCTCACCCCGATCTACGACGAGCTGCAGCTGCTGGGCTACCGGGTGGTCCTGCTCACCGAGCGGACCGACGTGCTCGCCGGCCAGGAGACCCTGCAGCGACTGCTGGACCGCTCCATCGACGGGGTGCTGGTCACCACCGCGACGCTCGGCTCCCGGTTCGCGGTCGAGCTGCAGCGGCGCGGCCTGCCGACGGTCCTGCTCAACCGGTACATCGACGGCCTGGACGTCGACCGGGTGATCAGCGACAACCACGGCGGGGCGATGGTCGGGGGCCGGCACCTGCTCGACCTCGGCCACCGCCGGGTCGCGCTGATCAGCGGCCCGTCCAACACCTCGACCAGCCGGGACCGCCGGGCGGGGCTGGCCGAGTCGCTGGCCGGGGCCGGACTGCGGCTGGACCCCACCCTGGTCCGCGAGGGCACCTACTCGCACCAGAGCGGCTACCAGCACTCCCGGGACCTGCTGCGGCTGCCGGAGCCGCCGACCGCCATCGTGTGCGGCAACGACGTGGTGGCCTTCGGCGCCATCGACGCGGCGCTGTCGCTGGGCGTCCGCGTCCCCGAGGACGTCTCGATCCTGGGCTTCGACGACATCCCGATGGCGGCCTGGGAGGTCTTCCAGCTCACCACCCTGCGCCAGCCGATCGGCGACATGGCCCGCGCGGCGGCCCGGATGCTGGCCGAGCGCATCGAGCACTCCGGAGAACTCGGCCCCGGCCGCGAGCAGGTGTTCGCGACCAGCCTGGTCCGCCGGGCGACCGTCGACCGGGCGCCGACCGGCCGCTGAGGCCCTCCCCCGACGGCGGCCTCAGCGCGCCGCCGTCAGCGCGCCCAGCACGTCCTCCGGGCGGATCGGCTGTCGCCACACCCGCGCCCCCGTCCGCGCCAGCGCGTCGTTGACCGCGCAGTGGACGGCGGCCGGCGCCCCCGCCGTCCCGGCCTCGCCGACGCCCTTCGTCCCCAGCGTGGTCGTGGGGGCGGGCGTCTCGATGTGCTCGATGCGGATGTCGGGCAGGTCGACCGCCGTCGGCACGAGGTAGTCGAGCAGGGTCGAGGTCAGCGGCTGGCCGATCGGGTCGTACACCACCCGCTCGAGCAGCGCTCCGCCCAGCCCCTGCGCGATGCCGCCGCGGATCTGGCCGTCGACCACGTCGGGGTTGACCAGCACGCCGCAGTCCTCGACGACGCCGTAGTCGACGACGCGGACCAGCCCGGTGGCCCGCTCGACCTCGACGACGGCCACGTGCGTGCCGTTGTTGAACGTGTAGGGCGGGCCGGCGTACGACCCGACCGCGCCCAGGCCCACCTCGACGTCCAGGGGCAGCCGGTGGGTGCCCCAGTACGCGACGGCGGCGACCTCCCGCACCGGCGTCCCGGCGCCCGGGACCCCGCGGACGCCGACGACGCCGTCGGCGAGCTCCAGGTCGTCGGGGTCGGCCTCGAGCAGGTGCCCGGCCAGGACGAGCAGCCTGCGGCGCACCTCCACGGCCGCAGCGTGCGCCGCGCCCACCGAGACGACGGCCGACCGGCTGGCCCACACGCCGCTGCCGTGCGGCACCACGCCGGTGTCGCCGGACACCACCCGGACGTCCTCCAGCCGGACGCCGAGCCCGTCGGCCACGACCTGCGCCGCCGTGGTGTGCAGCCCCTGCCCCTGGCCGGGCGTGCCCAGCAGCACGGTCACCGACCCGTCGGGCTGGACGGTGACCTCGACCTGGTCGTGCGCGGTGATCGGCGCGCCCTTCGCCCCGTAGAACACCGCCCCGGGGGCGGAGAGCTCCACGAACGCGGCGAACCCCACCCCGAGCAGGCAGCCGCGGCGCTCGGCGTCCCGTCGCCGCTGCTCGAGGTCGTCCCCCACCATCGCGACGGCCCGCTCCAGGGCCTCCAGGTGCGACCCGGAGTCGTACACGTTGCCGGTCGGCGAGGTGTACGGCAGGTCCGAAGGGGCCAGCAGGTTGCGCCGGCGGATCTCGTCGGCGGGCAGCCCCAGCGCGCGCGCCGCCTCGTCGACCAGCAGCTCCATCACGAGGATGGCCGGCGGGTGGCCGACCGCCCGGTAGACCGCCAGCGGCGTCTTGTTGGTGAACACCACGCGCAGCGAGGCGGCGTAGGCCGGCACCCGGTAGGGCCCGGGCATGATCGTCGCGACCTGGACGCCCTCGGTGACGCAGCCGCGCGGGAGCATCGAGTAGGCCCCGGCGTCGGAGACCACCTCGGAGCGCAGCCCCAGGATCCGCCCGTCCGCGTCCACGGCGAGCGCCGCGGTGACCCGCTCGTCGCGCGCCTGGGTGTCGGACTGCAGCGCCTCGAACCGGTCCTGGGTCCACTTCAGCGGCCGGCCGAGCAGCACCGCGGCGGTCACGACCGCCATCTCGTCGGGGTAGACGAACGCCTTCATCCCGAACGCGCCGCCGACGTGCTCGGTGACCACCCGGACGGAGTTCTCCGGCAGGTCCAGCAGCCGGGCGTAGAGGGTCTGCAGCATCTGCGGCGCCTGCGTGGACACCCGCACCGTCAGCGTGCGCTCGTCCCGGTCGAAGGCGGCCAGCACCCCGCGCGTCTCGAGGGCGACGGCGGTGTGCCGGCCGGTCTGCACCGCGACCTCGACCACGGCGGCGGCCCGGGCGAAGGCCGCGTCGACGTCGCCGCCGCCGAACGGGGAGGCGAAGCAGAGGTTGGTCCCGAGGTCCTCGTGCACCAGCGGGCTGCCCGGCTCCAGCGCGGCGACCGGGTCGAGCACCGCGGGCCGCTCCTCGTAGTCGACGACGACGAGCTCGGCGGCGTCCTCGGCCTCGGCCCGGCTACCCGCCGCGACGAGCACCACCGGCTCCCCGACGTGCCGGACGACGCCCGCGGCCAGCGCCGTCTGCTCCCCGGCGACCATGCCCGGCCAGGACAGCAGCCCCCGCCAGCCCGGGCAGAACGGCGCGAGGTCGGCCGCGGTCAGCACCGCCACCACCCCGGGGTGCGCCTCCGCCGCGGAGGTGTCGACCCGCACGATCCGCCCCGCGGCGATCGGCGACCGGACGAACGCGACGACCGCCTGCCGCGGCTCGTCCACGTCGTCGACGAACCGGCCCCGGCCGGCCAGCAGCCGCGGGTCCTCGCTGCGGCGCACCGACTGCCCGACGTAGCGCGGCGCGCTCACCGGTCGCCGTCCGGCAGCTCGGCCGCGGCGCCGAGGACCGCGTCCACGATCGTCTGGTAGCCCGTGCAGCGGCACAGGTTGCCGCCGAGCCGCTCGCGCAGCGCCGCGCGGTCCCAGTCGGTCCGCTCGCGCAGCGCCACGAGCGCGGTCATCAGCAGCCCCGGGGTGCAGAAGCCGCACTGCACCGCCGAGCGCTCCCAGAAGGCCCGCTGCAGCGGGTGCATCTCCTCCCCGCCGAGGCCCTCCACGGTCTCCACCGCGCACCCGTCGGCCTGGACGGCGAACACCAGGCAGCTGCGGACCGCCACCCCGTCCAGGACGACCGTGCACGCGCCGCACACGCCCTGCTCGCAGCCGACGTGGGTGCCGGTGAGCCCGAGTTCCCCGCGGAGGAAGTCCGCCAGCGTCGTCCGCGGTTCGGTCGACCCCGTCTCGCGGCGGCCGTTCACCTCGAGCCGCACCCTCACCGGTTCCCCGGTCACGTTGCCTCCCCGGTCACGTTGCCTCCCCCGCGACGGCGGCCAGCGCCCGCCGGACCAGCGCCCGGCCGGCCTCGCGCCGGTAGGCGGCCGAGGCGTGCACCTCGTCGCCGACCACCTCGACGCCGTCGAACGCGGCCGCGGCCGCCGCGGCGAGGACGGCGGCGGTCGGCCGCTCCCCCACCAGCAGCTCCTCCGCGCGCACCGCGCGCACCGGCGTGCCGGCCACGCCGAACAGCACCACCCGGGCGCGCGAGCAGCGGCCGGCGTCGTCCCGCCCGACCCCGCAGACCACCCCGGCGAGGGCGAAGTCGCCGCGCCGGCGGGCGACCTCGTCGACGGTCCAGGCCTCCCCCGGCGCCGGCAGCGGCAGCCGCGCGGCGACGACCATCTCACCCTCCTGCAGGGCGGTGCTGAAGGGCCCGGTCAGGAAGTCCACGGCGGTCACCCGGCGCCGGCCGGCGGGCCCGTCGACCTCCACCTCGCCGTCGGTGGCCAGCAGCAGCGCGGGCAGCTCGGCGGCCGGGTCGGCGTGGGCCAGCGAGCCGCACAGGGTGCCGCGGGCCCGGATCTCCGGGTGCGCGACCAGCTCGAGCGTGCGGACCAGCAGCGGGTGGGCGGCGGCCACCTCCGGGTCCCGCTCCAGCTCCCGGTCGGTCACCGCGGCGCCGACGGTCAGGACGCCGTCGTCCCGCCGGTGCGTGCGCAGCTCCGGGCAGCGGGTGATGTCCACCAGCAGTCCGGGGGTGGCCAGGCGCAGCGCCATGACCGGCACCAGGCTCTGCCCGCCGGCCAGGACCCGGGCGTCGTCCGCCGAGGCCAGCGCGGCCAGCGCATCGGCGACGGTGCCGGCGCGCACGTGGTCGAAGGGCGCCGCCTTCACCCGCCCTCCCGCAGGTCCCGCAGCGCCGCGACCACCTCGTCGAGGTCGGGCAGGACCAGGGCGTCGTCGGTGACCCACCGGTACCGCACCGTGCCGCCGCGGTCGATGACGAAGACCGACCGCTTGGCCAGGCCGGCGTGGCCCTTCCACACGTCGTAGCGCACCCCGTAGTCGGCACAGACCGTGCGGTCCCAGTCCGACAGGAGGGGGAAGTCCACGCCGAGGGTCTCGGCGAACGCCTGCTGGGAGAAGGTCGCGGTGACGGCGACGGCCAGCACCTCGGCGCCCAGCGCACGGATCTCGTCCACCCGGTGTCCCAACTGGGACAGCTCGGCCGTCTAGCGGCTGCCGAAGTCGAAGACGTAGAAGAGGAGGACCACCGGCCCCCGCTCGCGCGTCTCCGCCAGGCCGACGGCGGCCTCGAAGGTGTGCCGGAGCCGGAAGTCGGGGGCGCGGTCGCCCACCCCGATCGCAGGTACAGCGGTCACCGGACCTCCTCGGGTCAGGTCAGCGGGTGCAGCGGCGGCGGGTCGGTGACCCGCGCGGTGATCGCGCCCAGCAGCTCGGTCTCCAGCCGCACCTCGTCGCCCGGCCGCAGCCACGGGTACTCGTCGGAGCCGTGCACGGTGGACAGCTCCAGGATGCAGCCGGTGCCCACCGTGCCGCTGCCGATGACGTCGCCGGTCCGCACCTCGGTGCCGCGCGAGGCGTAGGCGATCATCTGGCCGAAGCTCCAGTACAGGTCGGCGGCGTTGCCCTTGCTGTAGATCTGGCCGTTCACCGACGCCTGCATCTGCAGGTCGAACGACCGGCCCCGCCGTCGGGGCTCGAGCTCGTCGGGGGTGACCAGCCACGGCCCGAGGCTGGTCGCGGTGTCCTTGCCCTTGACCGGGCCCATGCTGTGCCGGACCTCCTGGGCCTGCAGGTCCCGGGCGCTCCAGTCGCAGAACAGCAGGTAGCCGGCGATGTGCCGCTCGGCCTCCTCGGGGGTGAGGTTGGCCCCCGTCCGCCCGATGACCGCGCCGAACTCCAGCTCGAAGTCGAAGTCCGTGCAGCCGGGCGGCAGCGGCACGTCGTCGCGGGCCCCGCGGATCGCCGCCGGGTTCTGGAAGTAGAAGACCGGCCGCTGGTACCAGTCGGGGTCCATCTGCAGGCCGTTGGCCTCCCGGTAGGTCCGGACGTGGGTCTCGAAGGCGTAGAAGTCGCGGACCGACGGCGGCACCGGGATCGGCGCGCGCAGCCGGGCCTCGGCCTCGGGGACGACGTCGAGCGGGTCGGCCTGCGCCTGCTCGGACGACCGGGCCAGCAGCTCGCCGTCGTCGCCGAGCAGGTCGAGCAGGCGGGTCGCCGTGCGCAGCCCGTGCAGGGCGCCGTCCACGAGCACCGCCGGGTGCTCCTGGCCGTCGGACGGCGACACGTAGGTGGTCCAGCGCACGGGGGTTCCTCCTCGAGGGGATCGGGGTCAGACGAGTGCGGAGCCGGAGCCCGCGAACAGGTCGCGGGGCGGCGGGGGGACGGCGGCCGGCGGGTCCTCCAGGCCCTCGAGCAGGTGGCCCAGCCGCCGCTGCTTGGTCCGCAGGTAGACGAGGTTCTCCGGGTTCGGCGCGGTCAGCAGCGGCTCGCGGGCCACGACCTCCAGCCCGTAGCCGGCCAGCCCGCCGTACTTGGCCGGGTTGTTGGTCAGCAGCCGCAGCCGGCGGGCGCCGAGGTCGACGAGGACCTGCGCCCCGACGCCGTACTCGCGGCTGTCGACCGGGACGCCGAGGTCGAGGTTGGCGTCCACGGTGTCCCGCCCGGCGTCCTGCAGGTCGTAGGCGCGCAGCTTGTGCCCCAGGCCGATCCCCCGGCCCTCGTGCCCGCGCAGGTAGACGACCGCCCCGCGGCCGGCCGCGGCGACCCGGGCCATCGCCGCCTCCAGCTGCGGGCCGCAGTCGCAGCGCAGGGACCGGAAGATGTCGCCGGTCAGGCACTCGCTGTGCACCCGCACGAGGAGCTCCTCGTCGCCGGCGACGTCCCCGAGGGTGAAGGCCGCGTGTTCGGTGCCGTCGAGCACCGACCGGTAGCTGACGCACCGGAACTCGCCCCACGGCGTCGGCACGCGGGCCTCCCCGGTCCGCTCCACCAGCGCGTCGACCCGCCGGCGGTACGCGATCAGGTCGGCGACGGTGATGATCGGCAGGCCGTGGGCGGCGGCGAAGCGGAACAGGTCGGGACGGCGGGCCATCGTGCCGTCGTCGTTGACCACCTCGCAGATCACCCCGGCCGGCTCGAGCCCGGCCAGCCGCGCCAGGTCGACCGCCGCCTCGGTGTGCCCGGCCCGCTTGAGGACGCCGCCGTCCCGGGCGCGCAGCGGGAAGACGTGGCCGGACCGGTTGAACGCGGCCGCGCCCACGGCCGGGTCGGCCAGCGCGCGGACGGTCGCCGCGCGGTCGGCCGCCGAGATGCCCGTCGTCGTCCCGGCCGCGAGGTCCACGGTGTGGGTGAACGCCGTCCGGTGCGACTCGGTGTTGCGGTCGCCCACCATGAGCGGCAGGTCGAGCCGGTCGCACCGCTCCCCGGTCAGCGCCACGCAGACCACACCGGAGCCGTGGCGGACCATGAACGCCATGTCCGGCGGGCGGACGTGCGCGGCGGCCATGACCAGGTCGCCCTCGTCCTCCCGGTCCTCGTCGTCGACCACCACGACCATGCCGCCGTCGGCGATCTCCTGCACCGCCAGCTCGACCGGGTCGAACCGCGGCCCTCCGGTGCCCGGCCCCGCGTCGTCCACGTCAGGCCTCGTAGGGGGTCATCTCGTCGAGCGCGGGCTTGACGTGCTCCATGAACAGCTCCAGCTGCCGCACGACGCTCTCGGCCGGCTGCTGCGCCCAGTGGTAGATGAGCACGACGTACTCGGCCGGCAGCTGCCGCCACAGCTCCACGTACTGGTCGCGGACCTGCTCGGGGGTGCCGACCACCCACAGCCCGGAGTTGACGACGGAGTCCACCGGGTTGGCCGGGTCGAACTTCATCGGGGTCGTGCCGGCGTAGAGGTCGCGGAAGATGTCGACGTCGTACTCGGCGACCATGCGGCGCGCCTCGTCCTCGGTCTCGGCCATCTGCCCCCAGCGCACCAGCGCCTGGTTCTGCCCCAGCGCGTAGTCCCGCCCGGCCGCGGCCGCGGCGTCGACGTAGGCCGCCCCGAACTCGGCCGCCCGCTCGATCTTCGAGAAGTAGGTCGGGATGAACCCGCGCGGGCCGCAGTACTCGATCGTCTCCTTGCTGGCGTTGCTGGAGATGAAGACCGGCGGGTAGGGCTTCTGCAGCGGGCTCGGGACGACGCTGACCCGGCGGATCCGGTTGTGCTCGTCCATCTCGCCGGGCGCGCCGAGCTCGCGGGTCGCCGTCATCGTCCAGTCGACGCCCTCGTCGTAGGGGTAGGGCACCTGCCAGCGGCCCTTGGCCTCGACGCTGTCCTGGGTCCAGGACTGGAGCACCAGCTCGACGTTCTCCTCGAAGATCTCCCGGTTGATCTGGTCGTCGGAGATCCGGGCGGCCTTCGTGGCCTCGTCGAGCTCGGCCATCTTCTCCTGGTTGCCCGACGGCGACAGCGTCGCCCGGGTGCCCAGGTGCTGGCCGAGGACGTTGGTCCAGCGCGCCTGGTAGCCGCGGGAGAACCCGCAGAAGGAGCGGCCGCCGGCCAGGTGGTCGATCACCGCGACGTCCTCGGCCACGCGGAACGGGTTCTGCGCGCTCATCGTGTAGCCGAGCTGGCCGACCCGGATCCGCGTGGTGATCGCCGCCCAGTAGGCGTCGAGCAGGCCGGGGTTGGGGCCGACCTCGTAGCCCTCGCTGTGGAAGTGGTGCTCGATCGAGGAGATGCCCCACAGGCCCAGCTCGTCGGCCGCCCGCACGATCGTCGGCATCTCGCGGATCAGCGCCTGGTACCGCTCGCTGTCGCGGCCCAGGGGCCGCTGCTCGATGCGCTCCTCGCGGGACGCGGCCACCTGGGGGTAGAGCTGCAGGATCACTTTCACCATGGCCGCCGGCCTCCACTCGTCGTCGCAGCCTGTGGGGTGGATCACCCCGCATCGGCCAGGGACGCTACGGAGGACGGCGGGGCCTGACTGCTGAGGTCCCGACAGTGTCTGCCCGGTTCCCTTTGTGGCTGCGCACAAGCCGGTCGGGCCCGGGACCGCTCGATACTCGACGCCCACGACGGCCCGCCCGGGTCGGCCCGGACGGGAGGAGACCCCCTTTGCCGATCGACGAGCTCGAGGGCCTGCCCGTGGCCTGGACACCCCCGCCGGGCGCCTTCGCGGACTCGCCCGCCGGGCGGATGGCGGCCCGGCACGGAATCGCCGACCCCGAGGAGTTCGTCGCCCGGGCCGCGGCCGACCCCGAGTGGTACTGGGCCGCGGGGATGGCCGACCTCGGCATCCCGTGGATGCGCCCGTACGAGGCCGTGCTCGACCTCTCGGCGGGCGTGGAGCACCCACGGTTCTTCCCCGGCGGGCAGCTCAACTGGGCCGACTTCGCCGTCGACCGGTGGGTGCGGGAGGGGCGCGGCGCGGCCCGCGCCGTCTGGTGGGAGGGGGACGACGGCGCCACCCGCACGCTCACCTACGCCGAGCTCAAGGCGGAGGTGGACGCGGCCGCCGGCGCCCTGCGCGACGCCGGCGTCGGCACCGGCGACGTCGTGGCGCTGCTGCTGCCGATGGTGCCCGAGGCCATCGTCACCGTGCTGGCCGCGGCGAAGACCGGCGCCGTGGTCGTGCCGTTGTTCAGCGGCTACGGGCCGGCCGCGGTGCGCGCGCGGCTGGAGGACTCCGGCGCCGCGGTGCTGGTCACCTGCGACGCCGTGCCGCGCCGCGGCCGGCCGGTGCCGCTCAAGCAGGTCGCCGACGACGCGGTGCGGGACCTCCCGGGCCTGCGGACCGTCCTCGTGGTGCGCCGCCTCGGCGTCGACGTCGCGATGACGCCGGGCCGCGACCGGTGGTGGCACGAGGCGTGCGCCGCCGCCGAGCCGGTGACGCACGCCGAGCCCATGGACGCCGACGCGCCCTGCCTGCTGCTCTACACCTCCGGCAGCACCGGCCGGCCCAAGGGCTGCGTGCACACCCACGCCGGCCTGCCGTTCAAGGTGGCGCTGGAGGCCCGGCACGCCATGGGCGTCGACGAGACCGCGGCGGTGCTGTGGCTGACCGACATGGGCTGGGTCATGGGCTCGTTCGTCATCGCCGCCGCGCTGGGCAACGGCGGTACCGCCGTCTTCTTCGAGGGCGTGCCGGACTGGCCCGAGCCCGACCGGCTCTGGGCGGTCGCCGAGCGCAGCCGCACCACCGTGCTGGGCATCTCCCCCACCGTCGTCCGCGCGCTGATGGTCCACGGCGACTCCTGGCCCGACCGGCACGACCTGCCCGACCTGCGGGCCATCGGGTCCACCGGGGAGCCCTGGAACGCCGGCCCGTGGCACTGGTGCGCCGAGCACGTCGGCAAGGGCCGCGCGCCGATCGTCAACATCTCCGGCGGCACCGAGATCGGCGGGTCGCTGGTGTGCGGCTCGACGTTCCTGCCGGTCAAGCCGACGGCGTTCGCCGGGCCCACCCTCGGCGTCCGCGCCGACGTCGTCGACGAGCGGGGCCGGTCGGTGCGCGGGGAGATCGGCGAGCTCGTCGTCCGCTCGGTGTGGCCGGGCATGACCCGGGGCTTCTGGCGCGACGAGCAGCGCTACCTCGAGACGTACTGGCAGCGCTTCCCCGGCGTCTGGCACCACGGCGACCTCGCCTACGTCGACGCCGACGGCCACTGGTACCTGCTGGGCCGCTCCGACGACACGATCAAGGTCGCCGGCAAGCGGCTGGGCCCGGCGGAGGTGGAGTCGCTGCTGGTCGCCGACGAGCGGGTGGTGGAGGCCGCCGCGGTCGGGGTCCCGGACGACGTGAAGGGCGAGGCGCTGGTCTGCTTCGTCGTGCTGCACGACGGGGTGGACGCCGACGCCGCCGTCCCGGCGCTGCGGGAGGCGCTGGCCGCGGCCCTGGGCCGGGCGATGGCCCCGCGCGCGGTGCACGCGGTCGATGCGCTGCCCAAGACCCGCAACGGGAAGGTCCTGCGCCGCGTCGCCCGCGCCTCCTACCTCGGGACGCCGACGGGCGACCTCTCCTCGATGGAGGACCTCACCGTCCTCGACCGGTGGCCGCGCCCGGAGCGCACCCCGGTCGGGTGAGTCGCGCGCAGAAGACGGAAGGGGGGTTGCGGTGTCCGTAGAGTGGCGTGACCTGCGACACAGCGCTGTGGAGGTGGGATCCGTCGTGGTGCACCCGCCGCTCGCCGACGCCGACGTCCTCCTCGCCGGGGAGCCGGCCGCCGCCGAGCTGAGCTCGTGGCTGGACGCGATCGCCGAGATCACCCGCGCGGCCAACCGGGGCGCGCCCCTGGACGAGCTGCTCGACCTCATCGCCGGGACGACCGCGCGGCTGACCGGCTACGACTTCTGCGCGGTGTTCGTCGCCGACCACGAGCGGGAGGCGCTGATCATCCAGGGTTCCTACGGGCTGTCCCGGGAGTACATCGACGCCATCAACGCCCGGACGCCGATCCTGCTGCGCGCGTGCGACACCGGCGAGGGGCCCTCCAGCCGGGCCTTCCGCGCGCAGCGGCCGGTCACGGTGCTCGACATCTCCGCCGACGCGCCGTCCCGCTCGTGGGAGACCGTCGCCGCCCAGCAGGGGTACTCGTCGCTGCTGACGGTGCCGCTGGTCGTGGGGCAGGTCCCGTTCGGGCTGGTCAACTGCTACACGGTGGAGGAACACGACTTCTCCGCGCGCGAGATCATCCTCATGGAGAGCATGGCCAACCAGGCCGGCCTCGCCATCGAGACCACCCGCCGGCTGGCCGAGGCCCGGGAGCGGGCCGACCGGCTCGCCGCCGAGGCCGCGGGCCTGAGCGCGGAGCTCGACGCGCAGCGCCAGGCCGACGACGACCACCGGGAGCTGCTGCGGGTGGTGCTGCGCGGTGGCGGGCTCGCGGCCATCGCCGGGTCGGTCGCGGCGATGCTGCGCTGCGGCGTCGCGATCGACGACGCCGGCGGCCGGCTGCTGGCCTCGGCGTGCGGCGACGGCCGGCCGGGCTCCGGGCAGCGCCAGGTCGCCGCGGCGTACTCCCGGGCCCGCGCCCTCGTCGGCGAGGAGGTGGACGTCGAGGCGGTCACGGTGCCGCGGGAGGAGGGCCGCCCGGCGGGGTCCGAGGGGCTGGTGGTCCCCGTCGTCCTCGACGAGGAGACCGTGGGCCACCTGTGGGCGCTGCAGCCGCGGCGGCCGCTGGGTGCGGCGCAGCGGCGGGCGCTCACCCGGGCCGCCGCGGTCGTCGCGCTCGCCCTGCTCAAGGAGCGCACGGCCCAGGAGGTGGAGTGGCGGCTGTCCCGCGACTTCCTCGACGACCTGCTCGACCCCGGCACCCAGGCCCCCGACGCGCTGCACGCCCGGGCCCGCCAGCTGGGCGCCGACCTGTCCCGGCCGCACACGGTGCTGGTCATCCGGCGCGACCCCTCCCCGGACGCGACCGGCCCGGGCACGGAGGACCGCGCGGCCTCCGCCGAGCGGGCGCTGCTCTCCCTGGTGCAGCGGACCGGCGCCGCCTGGCGGGGGGCCACGCTCACCGCGACCCGCAGCGACCACGTCGTGGTGCTGTGGTGCGACTCGGAGGCCGACCGCTCGGCCCGGGACTTCGCCGAGCACCTGCGCCGGGAGATCCAGGCCTACGCCAGCGGCTGGACGGCGACCATCAGCGTGGGGCCGACCTGCACCGACGTCCACGAGTACGGCGACGCCTACCGGCTGACCTGCGGCGTGCTCGACCTCGTGCAGCACGCCGGGCGCGGCGACCGGGTGGTCTCCCTCGACACGATCGGCGCCTACCGGCTGCTGCTGCAGGTCAAGCGCCCGCGCGAGCTGCAGTCCTTCGCCGACTCGATGCTCGGCACCGTCCGGGAGTACGACCGGCAGCACCAGACCAGCCTGCGGGCGACCCTGGACTCCTACATGTCCCACCGGTGCAACGTCTCGGTCACCGCCAAGGCGCTGCACGTGCACCCGAACACCGTGGCCTACCGGCTGCGGCGGGTGGAGGAGCTGCTCGAGTGCGACCTCGGCGACCCGCAGGCGCTGCTGCACCTGCAGCTGGCCCTCATGGTCGAGTCCGTCCTCGGCGACCCCGCCTGAGCGGTCCGCGTCAGCGGGGGGCGAGCTGGGCGATGGCCCGGCGCACGCCCGCGACGTAGCCCTCCGTGGCGCTCCCGCCGTCCTGCACCGGGTGCGGGACGACGGCGACGGTCGCCGCGTCGGTCTCGTGCCAGGCCGCGAGCTGCTCCCGGCACCGCTCCGGCGGCCCGACCAGGCAGTACTCGTCGACCAGCCGGTCGGAGATCGCCGCCCGCAGGCCGACCTGGTCGTCGGCCGCGAACGCGGCGGCGATCGCCGCGGCCTCGGCCTCGTAGCCGGCCCGGGCCAGCGCGCTGTTGTAGCTGGACAGCCCGACCCAGTAGCCGAGCGAGGCCCGGGCGGCGTCCCGCGCGGCCGCGAGGTCGTCGGAGACGAAGGCGTGCACGGTGGCCTCCACCACCGGCGCGGGCCGGCCGGTGCGCTCCCCCGCGCGGGCGGTCGCCGCGGCCAGGGCGGCCAGTCCCGAGCGCGGGACCAGCCAGGCCATCACCCCGTCGGAGACCATCGCCCCGGCCTCGGCCATCTTCGGGCCGATCGCGGCGGTGTGCACCGGCACGGGGTGCTCCGGGAGCCGGAAGTCCAGCAGCTCCCCCTGGTAGACCTGCGGGGGCAGGTCCGGGTAACGCTCCCGGCCGCGACCCTCCAGCACCGCCTTGACGTCCCGCACGTAGGCCGGCAGGTCCTCGCTCGGCCGGCCCACCTCGACGCCGAGGGCGGCCAGCCGGACCTTGTGCCCCAGCCCGAGGCCCAGCACGAACCGGCCGCCGGAGAGGTCCGAGGCGGTCACCGCCATCTGCGCGGCGATGACGGGGTGGCGCAGGTAGCAGATCGCCACACAGCTGCCGACCCGGATGCGGCTGGTGCGCAGCAGCACGGCCAGGTCGATGGAGAGCGTGTCGGTCAGCGACTCGGTCGTGTAGAAGGCCGCGTAGCCGGCGTCCTCCGCCGCCCGGGCCAGCTCCACGATCTCGCAGGTGCGTGCGGGGACGAACGTGGGCAGCGCGACGCCGGTCTCGGCCATGCGGGTGGGGGGTCCTCCCTCGTGGGTGCACGACTCACAGCTGCAGGTACTGCTCCATCCAGCCGGGGTCGCGGCGCAGCGTCGCGGCGTCCCCCGAGTGCACGATCACGCCGGAGTCGATGACGTACACGCGGTCGGCGAGCTCGAGGGCCATCTGGCTGTTCTGCTCGACGAGCAGCACCCCGTGCCCCTCGTCGGCGATGCGGCGCAGGGTGGTGCCCATGTCGGCGGCGATGTTGGGCGCCAGCCCCTGGGTCACCTCGTCGACCAGCAGCAGGTTGCGGCCGCAGATCAGCGCGCGGCCCACGGCGACCATCTGCTGCTGGCCGCCCGACAGCCGGGAGGCGTCGCGGTCCAGGTGCGCCTCCAGCTGGGGGAACACCTGCAGCGCGCGGGCGATGGCCGCCTGCTGCTCGGGCTTGGGCACCCGGGAGCCCAGCGCGGCGAGCCGGAAGTTCTCCCGCACGGTGAGCCCGGGGAACATCCGGCGGTCCTCGGGGACGTAGCCGACCCCGTTCTGGGCGACGCTCTCGGCCGGCAGCCCGACGACGTCCCGGCCGGCGCAGCGGATCCGCCCGCCGCGGACGGTGACCAGTCCCATGATCGACTTCACCGTGGTGGTCTTGCCGGCGCCGTTGCGGCCGAGCAGCGCGACCAGCTCCCCGGGCTGGACGGTGAGCGAGACGCCCTGCAGCACGTGCGCCAGCCCGTAGTAGGCCTGGACGCCGTCGACCTCGAGCAGCGCGGGGCCGACGGCCTCCGCCCGCTCGGCGCGGCCGGCGCCCTGGGCGGTGCTCACCGGCTGCCCGTCAGGTAGACGGCCTGGACCTCGGGGTGGGTGCGCACCTCGTCCGGCGTCCCCTCGAAGAGCTTGCGGCCCTGGTGCAGGACGGTGATCCGGTCGGCGATCGAGAGGATCACGTCCATCTTGTGCTCGATCATCAGGATGGTCACGTCGCGGTTCAGCTCCTGCACCAGCTCGACGGTCGCGGCCGTCTCGGGTGGGCTCATCCCGGCCGTCGGCTCGTCGAGGAGGAGCAGCCGGGGCGAGGTGGCCAGCGCGATCGCGAGGTCGAGCCGGCGCTGGTCGCCGTGGGAGAGGTTGCTGGCGATGACGTCCCGGTCGGCGGCCAGGCCGATCCGCTCCAGCACCTCCTCGGTGCGCCGGACGACCGCCTTGATCCCGTCCGCCGGGCGCCAGAACACGTACGAGTGGGACGCCGCCTGGGCCGCGATCCGCACGTTCTCGAAGACGGTGAGCAGCGGGAAGACCGTGGTGATCTGGTAGGACTTCGCCAGCCCCTTGCGGGCCACCTTCGAGTACGGCATGCCGGTGATGTCCTCGCCGGCGAACCGCACCCGCCCGGCGCTGGGCCGGGTGTGCCCGGTGATCAGGTTGAACAGCGTCGTCTTGCCCGAGCCGTTCGGGCCGATGATCGCGTGCAGACTGCCCTCCGGGACCTCCAGCGAGACGTCGTCCACCGCGTGGATGCCGCCGAAGGAGCGGTCCAGCCCCTCGGCCTGCAGGACCAGGTCGCTCATGACGCCCTCCGTCTCCGCCGGAACAGGCCCGGCAGCGTCTGGGTGACCAGACCCCACAGCCCCTGCGGGAAGGCCAGGACGCACAGCACGAAGATCGCGCCGACGATCAGCTGCCAGGACGCGAACGTGCGGCTGAGGCTGCTCTCCAGGAGCAGGTAGACGACCGCGCCGAGGAAGGGCCCGAACAGCGACGACCGGCCGCCGAGGATCACCATGATCAGCACGACGCCGGACAGCAGCCAGTACGGCTGCAGGCCGACGAAGTTGTTGAGCATCGCGAACAGGCCGCCGGCCAGTCCTGCGACCGTGCCGGCGACGACGAAGGTGACCAGCTGGACCAGCCGGGTGTTGTAGCCGCACCCGCGGGCGCGCTCCTCGTTCTCCCGGATCGCCTGCAGGACGCGGCCCATCGGCGACTCGGTGTAGAGGATGAGCGCGGCGAAGACGACCAGCACGACCACCGCGGTGAACACGAAGAACGTGAGCGGCTCGCGCAGCGCGTTGAGCTCGATGCTCGCCCCCGGCAGCCACAGCGTCGAGACCGGGATGCCGGACAGGCCGTCGTCCCCGCGGGTGACGCTGTCCCACTGCAGCGCGATGAAGAAGCCGAGCTGGGCGAAGGCCAGCGTGAGCATCGAGAAGTACACCTCGGCGCGGCGCAGGCACACCGCGCCGACCAGCAGCGAGAGCACCGCCATGGCGAGCGCCGAGACCAGCAGCGCCAGCCACGCACTGGTGCTCACGTGCAGCAGCACCAGCCCGGCGGCGTAGCCGCCCCACGCGAAGGGCAGTGCGTGGCCGAAGGACACCAGGCCGCCGTAGCCGACGAGCAGGTTCAGGCCCGCCGCCCAGAGCCCGTAGACGAGCATGCCGATCGCCAGGCTCGGGTTCGGGACGGTGAACATGACGACCACCGCGAGGGCCACGAGCAGCACCAGCTGCCCCCAGGTCCAGCGCGCCGCCCCCGCACCGCGGGCCCGGGCGAGGGTGACCGCCGCCGCCCCGGCGTCCGGTGTGCCGTCCGAGGCGGACGTCCTCAGGTCGGTCATGTCGCCCCCAGCAGGCCGCGCGGCCGGAACGTCATCACCAGGATCATGAGCACGAACGGCACGATCCCGGCGTAGATGCTGGCGTAGAGCGTGGTCAGGGAGACCACGACGCCGATCAGCAGCCCGGCGGCGACGGCGCCCCAGAAGCTGCCCATGCCGCCGACCACCACGACGACGAACGCGAGGATGAGGATGTCCGCGCCCATCTCCGGGTAGACGCCGGTGATCGGGCCGGTGAGGACGCCCGCGATGCCGGCCACCGCGACGCCGAGGGCGAACACCAGGGTGCGGTAGCGGTCGAAGCGCACGCCCAGGGCCCGGATCATCACGTGGTCGCGGATGCCGGCGCGGACGACCAGCCCGACGTTGGTCCGCTGCAGGAACAGCCACAGCCCCGCGACGACGAGGCCGACGACGACCACGACGAACAGCAGGTACGCCGGGATGGGCCGGCCGAACCCCAGGGGGACCTGGAAGTCGAGCAGCCCCGGCGAGGGGACGCGGCGGCCACCGGAGCCGGCGATCAGCCGCACGCCCTCGATGAGGATGTAGGTCAGGCCGAAGGTGAGCAACAGGGCGTCGACCTGGTCGCGCCCGTACATCGGCTTGATGATCGTCCGCTCGAGCAGCGCGCCGAGCGCGGCCATCACGACCGGCACCAGGAGCAGCGCCGGCCAGATGCTGCCGGTCGCGGCGGCCAGGTACGAGGTGACGTAGGCGCCCACCATGTACAGGGCACCGTGGGCGAAGTTGATGAACTCCAGCAGCCCGAAGATGAGGTTCAGGCCGAGCGCGAGGAGCACGAGCAGCGCGCCGCTGACGAGCCCCAGCACGAGCTGGGAGAGCAACTGGTCCATGCGCCTCCTTCCGGGTGCGAGGTCTGCCGGGTGCGAGGTCTGCCGGGTGCGAGGTCTGCCGGGTGCGAGGTCGTCCGGACCGGCCGTCCCGCGGGACCCCCGTGGCTCCCGCGGGCGAGCCGGTCAGCCCACGCGTTGGAACTCGGTGGTCACCTCGTCGCAGGTGGGGGCGTACTCCTCGGTCCCGGGCGCGGTCGCCACGACCTCCCGGTAGCCGACCTCGGCGTCCCCGCCGCGGCTCTCCGCCTCGTCGGCCGCCAGGCCCTCGAGGATGTAGATCGGGATCAGGGCCTGGTGGTCGCAGGCGCGGATGGTCATGTCGCCCTGCCCGAGCGACACCTCCAGGCCCTCCATGCCCTCGCGGAAGGCCTCCGGCGTGTCGTTGCCCTCCTCCACCTGCTGGGCGATGAGGTTGACCGCGTTGTAGGTGTAGACGCCGTAGCCACCCGGCACGGCGCCGTACGCCTCCCGGTAGGCCTCCACGTACTCCTGCACGCCCGCGTCGTCGACGTTCCAGTAGAAGGCGGCCATCGCCCAGGTGCCGTCGATCAGGTCGAAGCCCAGCTCCTGGTCGAAGCTGAGGTCCTCCAGGGTGAAGAAGGTCTTGAACCGGTCGGTCAGGCCGAACTGGTCCGCCTGCCGCAGGAAGCTGACCTGGTCGCGGCCGACGCCGCCGAAGACCAGCACCTGCGCGCCGGAGCCCTCGATCGTCGGGATGTAGGGGTTGAAGTCGGTCGTGCCCAGCGGGAAGTACGCCGTGCCGGCCACCGAGCAGCCGGGCTGCTCGGCGATCGCGGTCTTGTAGCCGGCCTCCTGCTCGTAGCCGAACGCGTAGTCCGGCAGCAGCAGGAAGACGCTCTGGCCGAGCTCGCTGCAGATGAACGGCGCCGCGGCGTTCGTCGTCTGCGACGGGACCGGCGCCAGGTGGTAGGTGACCGCGGGGTCGAAGTTCGGCGGCCGGTTGAGCTGCTCGGTCTGGCAGGCGCCGAGGTACGGGACGCCGGCCTGCGCGGCGATCTGGTTCATGGCCAGCGTGGTGGCCGCCGAGACGCAGCCGGTGAGGAAGTCGACCTGCTCCTCCTGCACCAGGGCCTGGGCCTCGCGCAGCGCCACGTCCGGCTTGAGCTGGTCGTCGCGGACGATGAGCTCGATCGGCCGGTCGCCGATCTGCCCGCCGAGCTGCTCCACCGCGAGCTCCGCGCCGTTGCGCTGCTCCTCACCGAGCTGCACGTAGGCGCCGGTCAGCCCGGTGATCACCCCGATCTTGACCGGCTCGGTGGAGCCTTCCCCACCTCCGCCTCCGCCGCCGCCCCCGGCCACCGTCCCGCCGCAGGCGGCGACCAGGAGCGCCACCCCCGCCAGCATCCCGGCTCTCGCCCGCATGACACCCACCTCTCGCCGTCGACAGGTGGGCGAACACTACGAGCGCGGTGGTGACCTGGGTCTCATGCGCGTGCACATGATCGAGCCGATCCGGCTTGTGGAACGGCACAAGCACAGCTGCGGCCCCGTGCTGTTGCATGCGCGTGGGTGCGGCCGGGTCGCCGTCCCCGCCTCCCCCGACGCCTCCTCCCGAAGGCGAGGACCGCATGCAGATCGGCCTGTTCCACTCCATCCAGTGGCCCGAGGGCAGCGACCAGCGCGACCGGTACGAGCAGGCCCTCACCCAGGCCTGCCACGCCGACGCCGTCGGCTTCGACTCCGTCTGGCTGACCGAGCACCACTTCAGCCGGCACGGCATCGTGTCCGACAGCCTCACCGTGCTCGGGCACCTGGCCGCCCGCACCAGCTCGGTGCGGCTGGGCACCGCGGTGTCGGTCCTCCCGCTGCACCACCCGCTGCGCTTCGCGGAGTCCGCCGCGACGGTCGACCAGCTCAGCAGGGGCCGGCTCGACCTGGGCATCGGCCGCGGCTACCAGCCCGGCGAGTTCCGCGGGTACGGGGTGGACATCGCCGAGAAGCACGACCGCTTCGCCGAGGCCCTCGACGTCCTGCAGCGGGTCTGGTCGGCCGACGGGCCGGTCTCGTACTCCGGGCGGTTCTGGTCGTTCGAGGACGCCTCTCCCCAGCCGCGGCCGGTCCAGCAGCCGCACCCGCCGCTGTGGGTCGCCACCGACAGCCCCGACGGGCTGGCCCAGTGCGCGGCCAACGACTGGGGCGTGCTGCTGCCGCAGGGCACCTCGCTCACGGTCACCGCCGGCCAGGTGAAGCGCTACGCCGAGGCGCTGGAGGGCGTCGGCGCCGGGCTCGCGGACGGCCGGGTGTACCTGGCCCGGGCCGCGCACGTGGCCCCCACCGACGAGCGGGCGTGGAACGAGGCGGAGGGCCCCTACAAGGACTTCCTCGGCTACGCCGACAAGCTCCGGCGCGCGCAGTCCGGCAGCGACCCGGGCGGCCGCAGCCCGTTCGACCTGGACGCCGACCTGCGCGACAGCGCGCTGTTCGGCAGCCCGGACACGGTCCTCTCCCGGCTGCGCGAGATCCGGGAGCTCGGCGTCGAGCGGGTGATGCTCTTCCTGCACTTGGGCGGCCTGCCGCACGAGCGGATCACGTCCTCGCTCGACCTGCTCGCGACCGAGGTCCTCCCCGTGGTCCGGGAGTGGTGACCACCGTGTCCGCGCCGGTGGTCGACGCCCAGGTGCACGTGTGGCTGCCCGAGGCCCCCGACCGGCCGTGGCCGCCCGGGGGCGCGGAGCGGGCGAAGTCCATGCACCGCGCCGAGCCGATCAGCGGCCCGACCCTGCTGCGCGAGATGGACGAGGCCGGCGTCGACCGCGCCGTCCTCGTCCCGCCGTTCTTCGAGGGGTACCGCAACGACTACGCGGTGGCCTGCGCGACGGAGGCGCCGGAGGCCTTCCGCGTCATGGCCAGGGTCGACCTGCGCACCGGCGACCCCGGCCCCGTGCGCGAGCTGCTGCGCGACCCGGTCGTCGCCGGCGTCCGGCTGGTGTTCCTGCCCGCCGACGCCGGCCGGGTGGACGACCCCGGCGCGGAGTGGCTGTGGGAGTTCGCCGAGGCCGAGGACGTGCCGGTGATGCTGCTGGCCTCCGGTCAGCTGCGCGAGCTCGGCGACCTGGCGGAGCGCCGGCCGGGGCTGCGGCTGGCGGTGGACCACCTCGGCCTGACCGGGCAGGCCACCGACGCGGCCGCCGGGCCGGAGATCGAGGAGCTCGCCGGCCTCGCGGGCCTGCCCAACGTGTCGGTGAAGGTGACCGCCGTCCCCTGCTACAGCACCGAGGCCCATCCCTGGCCGGCGATGCACCCGCACCTGCGCCGGCTGTTCGACGCCTACGGCCCCGAGCGGCTGTTCTGGGGCTCGGACCTGTCCCGGCTGCGCGGTTCCTACGCCGACCTGGTCCGGCTCTTCCGCGAGGACCTGGACTTCCTCACCGGGCCGGACGCCGAGGCCGTCCTGGGCGGTAGCGTGCTGCGCTGGCTGGGCTGGCCGGCCTGACCGCCGTCCTGCTCGGCCTGCTCACCGCGCTGCTGTTCGGGACGGCGGCCTACCTCGGGCCGGTCCTCGGCCGGCGGCACCCGCCCGGCGCCGTCCTCGCGGTGGGCCAGGTGTCCGCCGTCGGCGCCGCCGGCCTGCTCGTGGCCGTGCTGGGCGCGCCCCCTCCCTCCGCCGGCGGCATCGCGGCCGGCCTGCTGGCGGGGACGGCCAACGGGCTGGCGCTGCTGGCGATGTTCGAGTGTGCCCAGCACCTGCGGCTGTCGGTCATGGCCCCCATCGGCGCCGCCGGGGGCGCGGTACCCGTCGTGGTGGCGCTGGCCCTCGGCGAGCGCCCGGCACCGTGGCAGCTCGCAGGGATCCCGCTCGCCCTGCTCGGGGTCGTCCTGGTCGCGGCCGGTCAGCGGAGCGGGTCGGGTGCGGACCCGCCCGGTGGCCGCCGCGTGCTGGGCCTGGTGCTCGCCGCGGCGTGGGCGGTCCTCTACGGCGTGTTCCTGAGCCTGTTCGCCGAGGCGGTCGCCGCCGGCGGCCCGGGTCTGGCCGGCGAGATGTGGGCCGTCCTCACCAGCCGCGTGACGCTGCTGGCCACCGTCGTCCTGGTGCCGCTGGCGCGCCGGTCGTCGCTGCGGCTCACGCGGTCGGCGCTGCCCCTGGTCACCCTCAACGGGTTGCTGGTCCTCGGCGGGGTCACCGCCTTCGCGGCGGCCACCTCCGCCGGGCTGGTGAGCGTCGTGTCGGTGCTGGCGACGCTGTCCCCGCTGGTGACGGTGGCGCTGGCCGTCGTCCTGCTGCGGGAGCGGCTGGGCGCCGGGCAGCAGGCGGGGCTGGCAACGGCGACGGCGGGCGTGGTGCTCCTGGCCGCCGGCTGACCCTCACCGGCCGAGCGCGACCGTCCGCCGCTCCTCCGCTGAGCGGGCCAGCGCGGTGGTGAGCTCGACGCTGCGCAGGCCGTCGACGCCCGAGGGGCTGGGATCCTCCCCGCGGAGGACGGCGTCGGCGAAGGCGCTGACGGTCGCGACGAAGGCGCCGTCCGAGGAGACGGAGCGCTCGCTGGTGCCGTTCCGCCCGGCCACGGTGAGGGTGCCGGTCAGGTGCGGCCGGGTGACGTCGCGCCCGAGCATCCGGCCGTCGGTGCCGTGGACGACCAGGTCCTGCTGCGGGTGCGGCAGCGACTGGTCCACGTGGGCGTAGGCGAGGACGCCGCTGTCGAAGCGGAGCACCGCCAGCGCCAGGGTGTCGACCGGGAAGCCCGGCTCGCTGTGCAGCACGGCCGTCGCCTCCACGACCTCCGCGTCGAGCAGGTACCGCAGCAGGTCGTAGGCGTGCACGCCCACGTTGTTCACCACGCCGAGCCCGGCGACGGCGGGGTCGAGGCGCCAGCCCCCGGGCAGCCGCCCCCCGGTCCCCATCTCGACCTCGACCAGGCGGACCTCGCCGATCTCCCCGGCGGCCAGCAGGTCGCGGACCTCGGCCATCCCCTCGTGCCAGCGGGTCTGGAAGGTGACGCCGAGGCCCACCCCGGCGTCCCGGCAGGCGGCCACGGCGCGCTCGGCGTCGGCCACCGTCGTCGCGAGCGGCTTGTCGCAGAGCACGTGCTTGCCCGCCGACGCCGCCGCGACCACCTGCTCGGCGTGCAGGGCGTTGGGGGTGGCGACGTAGACCGCGTCGACGGCGGGGTCGGCGAGCAGCGCCGCGTAGTCGTCGTACGCCGCGGCGGCACCGTGCCGTGCCGCGAAGTCGCGGGCGCGGCCGAGGTCGCGGCTGGCCACGCCGGCGAGGGTGCTGTTGCCGGCGGCCGCGACGGCCGGGGCGATCTCGGTGCCGGCGACCCGGCCGAGGCCGACGATCCCCCACCCGATCCGGTCTGCGTCCGTCACGTCGAGGCCTTCCTGCGGGAGGGTGGGGGCAGCGCCGTGCCGGGGCCGTCGAGCGCCGCGGCGAGGAACCGCTCGGCCGGCACCCCGCGGATGGCGGCGTCGAGCACCTGGACGGTGTGGGCGACCGGCAGGCGCTCGCCGGTGCGTGCCAGCGTGGTGGCGACCTGCATCCAGCACCCGGGGTTGCCCGTCACCATGAGCGCCGCCCCGGTGCTGCGGACGGCGGCGGCCTTCCGCTCCCCCAGCTCGCGGGCCGGCTCGGGGTGCAGCAGGTTGTAGACCCCGGCGCTGCCGCAGCAGATCTCCGCCTCCGGCAGCTCTCGCAGCTCCAGGCCGGGGATCCCGCGGAGCAGGCGGCGCGGCTGGTCGCGGACCCCCTGCGCGTGGGCGAGGTGGCAGGCGTCCTGGTAGGCGACCGTCACCGGGAGCGGGTGCCGGGGCGCCACCGGGCCGAGCTCGTCGAGCAGCTCGGCCACGTCGCGCACCCGCGCCGCCAGCGCCTCGGCGCGGGCGGCCCAGACGGGGTCGTCGCGCAGCTGGTGGGCGTACTCCTTGAGGTTGGACCCGCAGCCGGCGGCGTTGACCACCACGGTGTCCACGCCGGCGTCCTCGAAGGTCGCGATGACGGAGCGGGCGAAGCGGATCGCCTGTTCCTCCCGGCCGCCGTGCGCCGACAGCGCGCCGCAGCAGCCCTGCCCGCGCGGGACGACGACGTCGCACCCCTCGGCCGCGAGCACCCGCACCGTCGCCGCGTTCACGTCGGGGAAGAACGTCCCCTGCACGCAGCCGGCCAGCAGCCCCACCGTGCGGCGGCGCGGTCCCGCGGCCGGCGTCCGGACCGGGAACCGGCCCGCCCGGCCCAGCCGCGGCGCCAGGGACTCCATCGCCTGCAGCGGCGCGGGCAGCCGGGAGATCACGCCGCTGCGGGCGAGCAGCGTGCGCAGCCCGCTCGCCTGGTAGAGCCGCAGCGGCCCGCGGACCGCCCGCAGCCGGCGCGGGTACGGGAACAGCGCGTAGACCGCCCGGCGGACCGCCCGGTCGCGGCGCGGCCGCTCGGCGCGGCGCTCCAGCTGCGCGCGGGTGGCCTCGATGAGCTTGTCGTACTGGACGCCGGAGGGGCAGGCGGTCACGCACGCCATGCAGCCCAGGCACTGGTCGAGGTGGCGGACCGCCGAGTCCTCCAGCGGGTCCCCCGCGAGGCCCTGCTTCATCAGGTCGATGCGCCCGCGCGGGCTGTCCATCTCCTCGCCCCAGAGGACGTAGGTCGGGCAGGTGGGCAGGCAGAAGCCGCAGTGCACGCAGTCACCGGCGAGGTCGGCGTCCGGCGGGTGGTGGTCGTCGAACGCCGGCAGCAGGCCCCGCCCGGCCGGGACGCCGAGGAGGACCGGCGCCGTCCCCACCGTCGCCGCCGCCGCGCTCGCCGCGACCGGCCCGCCCTGCCCGAGGTCCAGCGGCCGGCGGGCGCCCACCACCTCGGCGGCCGCCTGGTCCCCCGCGCGGACCCGGCCCGTCGGGGTGCCCGGCGGCAGGTCCGCTGCCGAGCTCTCGGCCGCCGGGCCGCGGCCCCGCCTCCTCCGCCACCGCATCTACAGACCTCCGACGAAGCGTCCCGGCGACAGCCGCCGGTCGGGGTCGAACCCGTCCTTGACCCGGCGCATGAGGCCGAGGGCGTCGCCCACCGGCCCCCAGTGGTCCACCTCCGCGCGCAGCGGCGGGGGCGCCGACAGCACCACCGCCGTCCCGTCGTGCGCGGCCAGGCCCTGCCGGAGTCGCGCCACCGCGTCGAGGGCCCCGGCGGCGGGGAGGGCGGCGTAGGCCACCCCGGTGCACGCCGACGCGGTGACCGCCGTCCCCGCCGGCAGGAGGTCGAGGGCGGCGGTCAGCGCGGAGGGCGCGAAGGCCAGCCGCAGCCGCAGGTCGGCGTCCGTGCCCGGCCGCCGGCCGAGGCCCTCCGGCGGGACGTCGTGCTCGTCTCCCCCGCCGAGCAGCTCGACCGCCGCCCGGGCCTGGACCGCCACCGACTCGGGGATCGCCTCGAACAGGACGACCAGCCGGGCCGCACCCCCGGCGGTCCCCCCGAGCTCGACCGCGGTCGGGGTCAGCGGCGAGGCGGCCAGCCGCCGGGCCAGGTCGCCGGCCTCGCGGGGGCCGGCGAGCGGCCGGACGACGACCCGGCGGGCCGGCGGGACCGGGTGCAGCCGCCAGGTCGTCGACACCACGACCCCCAGCGAGCCGTGCGCGCCGGTGTAGAGCTTGCCGAGGTCGTAGCCCGCGACGTTCTTGACCACCTTGCCGCCCGCGGCGGCGACGGTGCCGTCGGCGAGCACCACGGTGATGCCGATGAGCAGGTCGCGGACGGTGCCGTAGCGCAGCCGGCGGGGGCCCGAGGCGTTGGCGCTGACCACCCCGCCGAGGGTCGCCCCCTCCTCGGGGGCGTCGACGGCGAGGAACTGGCCGGACTCCGCCAGCCGCGCCTGCAGCAGGGGCAGCCGCGTGCCCGCCTGGGCGACGACGACCAGGTCGCCGGGGGCGTGCTCCACGACCCGGTCCAGCGCCGTCGTGTCGAGCAGCACGTCGCACGAGGTGGGCGGCGCCGCCCACGACGTCTTGGTGCCCGTGCCGACGGGCACGACCGTGCGGCCGTGCGCGGCGGCGTCCCGGAGGACCTCGGCGACCTCGGCGACCGAGGACGGGCGGACCACCTCCCCCGGGACGACGCCGGAGACCGCGTCGTCGGCGGTCCCCGGGCGCCGGGGGGCGGTCGCGACCGGCGCCATCAGAAGACCTCCCCCAGCCCGGCGGCCTGCACCGGGTGCTCGCCGGTGCGCACCCCCGGCCGCTCGCCGCACAGCCGGGGCGTCGGGAAGACCTTGCCCGGGTTGGCCAGGCCCTCGGGGTCGAAGGCGCAGCGCACCCGCTGCATGGTGTCGAGGTCGTCGGCGGTGAACTGCACGGCCATCTTCATCCGTTTCTCGTGGCCGACGCCGTGCTCCCCGGTGATCGACCCGCCCTCGGCCACGCAGAGGTCGAGGATGGCGCCGGCCAGCTCCTCGGCGTCGTGCGCCTGCCCCTCGACGCGGTCGTCGAAGAGCACCAGCGGGTGCAGGTTGCCGTCCCCGGCGTGGAAGACGTTGGCCACCCGGAGCCCGGCCGCGCCGGCCAGCGCGCCGATCCGGTCGAGCACCTGGGGCAGCCGGGTCCGCGGGATGACGCCGTCCTGCACGAAGTAGGCCGGGCTGATCCGCCCGACGGCGGCGAAGGCGGACTTGCGGCCCCGCCACACCAGCGCCCGCTCGGCGTCGTCCGCGGCGATGCGGATCTCGGAGGAGTGCCGCGCCCGGACGATCTCCTCGACCCGCCGGAACTGCGCCTCGACCTCCACCCGCGGCCCGTCGAGCTCGATGACCAGCACCGCCACCGCCCCGGGCGGGTAGCCGCAGTGCACCGCGGCCTCGGCGGCCTCGATGGCGAGGGCGTCCATCATCTCCACCGCGGCCGGGACGATGCCGGCGGCGACGATGTCGCTCACCGCACCGCCGGCGTCCTCGACGCTCGAGAACGCCACCAGCATGGTCTGCACGGCCTCGGGCACCCGGACCAGCCGCAGCGTCACCTCGGTGGCCACGCCGAGGGTGCCCTCGCTGCCGACGAAGACGCCCAGCAGGTCGTACCCGGGGTGCTCGGGGGCCCGGCCGCCCAGGTGCACGACCTCGCCGTCCGGGAGGACCACCTCGGCACCGGTCACGTGGTTGACCGTGAAGCCGTACTTGAGGCAGTGCGCGCCGCCGGAGTTCTCCGCGACGTTGCCGCCGATCGAGCACACCTGCTGCGAGGACGGGTCCGGCGCGTACGCCAGCGCGTGCGGGGCGGCCTCGCGGGTCACCCAGAGGTTGATGACGCCGGGCTCGACGACGGCCCGCTGGTCCTCGGGGTCCACCGACCGGATGGCTCGCAGCCGGGAGAGGACCAGCAGGACGCCGTCGGCCACCGGCAGCGCGCCGCCGGACAGGCCGGTCCCCGAGCCGCGCGCGACGAACGGGACCCCCGCCCTCGCGCACAGCCGCACGGTGTCGACGACGTGCTGCCGGGTCTCGGCGAGGACCACCACCGCCGGGGTGACGCGGAAGTTGGCCAGCCCGTCGCACTCGTAGGTGCGCAGCTGCGCCCGGTCGGTGAGCACCCGCTCCCGCCCGACGGCGGCCACCAGGTCGACGGTGAGCTGCCGGATCCGGTCACCGGGGACCGGGGGGCTGCCGGTCATGGACGTCGCCTCCGTCCGGGCGTGGGTGGGACCTCCCGCACTGTGCCACGCGGACCGGTCCGGGGGCGGGCTCCCCGGCACCGGCCCCGGCACCGGCCCCGGCCCCGGCCCCGGCCCCGGCCCCCTGCAGGATCCCGCCGCGGCCCCGTCCAGAGGCTCGCCGCGAGCCCACGAGGCCCCGTTCCGGGTACCACGCTGAGCCTGCGAAGCGTGGGGGGAACGGGGTCCCTCCAGAGGAGGACGGGGTCCCTCCACAGCGGGGGGCCGGGGGTTCCTCCTAGTACACGACCAGCCCGTTGGACACGTTGAGGTCCTCCCCGGTGATCGCCGCGGCCTGCGGCGAGGCCAGGAAGGCGACCGCGTCGGCGACGTCCTGCGGGCGGACCAGCCGCTTGAGCGCCGCCCCGGAGAGGAAGTCGGCCTTGGCCTGCTCCACGGTGATGCCCCGGGCGAGGGCCTGCTGCTCGAGCACCCACTCGATCCGGGCGCCCTCCACCGGGCCCGGCGAGATGAGGTTGACGCGGACCCCGGCGCCGCCCAGCTCGACGGCGAGGGTGCGCACCAGGCCGATGAGCGCGGTCTTCGACGCGGCGTAGGGCGTGCGGTTGACCAGCGGACGCTTGCCGGTCATCGAGCCGATGACCACCACCGAGCCGGACCCCCGGGCGACCATGCCGGGGAGGAACGCCTTGCAGGCCAGCATCGTGCCGGTGACGTTGACCCGGAAGGTGTCCTCCCACTCGTCGAGCGGCATCTCCAGCAGCGGCGCGCTCGGCCCCCCGACCCCGCTGTTGTTGACCAGCACGTCCACGCGGCCGAACTCGGCGTCCGCGGCCTTGGCGGCGGCGGTGATCGAGTCCGGGTCGCGCAGGTCCATCGCCACCGGCAGCGCCCGCCGCCCGGCGGCCCGGATCTGCTCGGCGACGTCCTCCATGGCCTCCGTCGAGCGCCCGGTCAGGACGACGTCGGCCCCGTCTGCGGCCAGCCGCAGCGAGATCGCCCGGCCGATGCCGGTGCCCGCGCCGGTCACCGCGGCCACCTGGCCCTCGAGGAGCCCGTGCACGGCCCGCGTCACTTGACCGCGATCGCGTTCACGGGCGAGCCGGCCGCCCCGGTGATCGGCAGCGGGGCCGCGGACAGCAGGAACTCGTACACGCCGTCGGCGGCGCAGTCCTCGCCGATGGCCTGCAGGTCCCAGATCTCGCCGAACGGGATGCCCATGTGCACCAGCGCGACGATGTGCAGGGGCTGGAAGAGGTCGACCTCGTTGGGCCGCACCTCGCAGCCCCACGTGTCGGTGGCGATCGCCGCCACGTCGTGCTCGTACAGCCACGGCGCGGTGTGCAGCGACAGGCCGGGTGCGGCGCCGCCGTTGTAGTCGCCCCAGTCGCCGCGCCGGGTCTCGGTCATCCCGGTCCGCACGATGACCGCGTCCCCGGTGCGGACCTCCACGCCCTGGGCCGCGGCCGTGGCGTCGAGGTCCTCGACGGTGATCGCGTACCCCGGCTCCAGGCAGTCGACGCCCTTGTGCCGGGCGACGTCGAGCAGCACCCCGCGCATCACGAACCGCTCCTTGGCGACCTGGATGCCGCAGGTCGAGGCCCCCTTGGCGGTGACGTTGCCGGCGTCGAAGCCGTTGTACATCCGCCCCTTCCAGAAGATGTGCGCCAGCCCGTCCCACTGGCTGCCCGACTGGTTGGGGGTCACCAGGACGTCGTCGGAGAAGCCGAAACCCTTCGACGGGCCGAACCCGCCGGGCAGCGGGTCCTGCTTGCCGGCCAGGTAGTCGGTGCCGGTCGCGGTCATCATGTTCAGCGGGTTGGCGCGGAAGCCGCCCGACTGCGGGCCGTTGAGGTCCAGCGGCAGTCCCATCGAGACCACCTTGCCCTGGCGGACCAGCCGGGCGGCCGCGACGACCTGTTCCGGGCCGACGTGGTTGAGCGCCCCGAGCTGGTCGTCCTCCCCCCACCGGCCCCAGTTCGAGAACTTGCCGATGTAGTCGCGGATGAGGTCGTCTCCCCGGAAGGGCACGTCATCGGCCGGCGAGCTGGCCATGGTTCCTCCTGACCTGGTGGGTGGACGCGCCCCGGGGCTGGGACGCGGGGTCGGCACGGGTCACCGCACGGGCATGTCCGCGGAGTCGCCCGGAGCGCGGAGCCCGAAGGTGAGCGACGGGTCGCCCGGGACCCAGTCGCTGCGGAACTGCGCGCCCTCGCCGAGGTCGCGGGTGCGGGCGAGCAGCGCGCGGCCGAGGTCGAGCTGGGCCGGCTCCCACAGCCGCAGCGCCTCGGGGACGTCGCCGCCGGCGCGCAGCAGGGCCGCCGCGAGGGCCCACACGTCGTCGGCCCCCTTGGCGGTGGCCGCGGCCGCGTGCGGCCGGACGGCGAACGCGGCGTCGCCGACCAGCGCGACCCGGCCGAACGCCATCCGCGGCACCTCGACGTCGACCATGACCTGGAGGAAGGGCGCTCCCGCCTTGGCGGCCACCTCGGCCAGGGGCGGCGGCAGCTGGGCGCGCGCGGTGTCGCGGAAGTCGGCGAGGTGCTCGTCGCGGACCGCGCCGGGCGGGAGGGAGACGTCGCGCTGCTTGCCGGTGCGGTCGGTGAGCAGGTCGGCCAGCGCCGCGCCCTCGGGGACGTTGCGGTACCAGACCAGGTTCATCAGCCGGCGTCCCGGCTCGACCGCGCCGTCGTAGTTCGGGATCGGGTAGGTGAGCGCGTGGCTGTGCGGGCGGACGTAGTAGGTGAGCGAGTCGTCGAGCGCGGCGAACGTCCCAGGGGTCAGGTCGCGCTCGTCCACGACGCCGCGCCAGGCCACGTAGCCGCCGTAGCGCTGCTCGACCCCGGGCAGCATCGTGCGGCGGGTGAACGAGGAGACGCCGTCGGCCCCGACCAGCAGGTCGCAGGTGGCGGTCCGGCCGTCGGCGAAGGCGACCTGCACCTCCTCGCGGGTCTGCCGGATGCCGGTCGCCTCCGAGTCGAGGTGGTAGCGGTCGCGGCCGAACGCGCCCAGCAGCGTGCCGTAGAGCGTGTTGTAGCCGGTGAAGTGGTGCCGGCGGGCGTCCGCGGTGAGCACCGACCCGTCGTCGGCGAGGTAGCGGTGCCAGGACGCCGACGTGCTCACCGCCGAGAGGTCCAGCAGCCGGTTCTCCAGCAGGTACCGCACCGTCGTCGGGTGCAGCACGATGCCCACGCCGCGGCCCTCCAGCGGCGAGCGCGAGCGCTCGTAGACGTCGACGTCGCAGCCGATGTCGCGGAACACCAGCGCGGTGGTGAGCCCGATCAGCGAGCCGCCGAGCACGCCCACCCGCAGCGGCCGGTCACCGGGCAGCCGGCCGGTCACCGGTGCACCGGCCGGGGGGACGTCGGCAGCACGGCGGCCTCCTCACCCGGGCGCGGGACCCCACCCCCGCACGCTGGATCGTGCTCTGGGTCACGTGTAGCGTCCCGGCCGCCGTCGGTGGAGGGAGGAACCCGGTGCTCGACGCGGCCGACCCCGCGCTCACCGGCCGCGAGCTCCTGCCCGCGTGGGTGCGGGAACTGGCCGCCGACGTCGACCTGGCCGCCCTGTGCGAACGGGTCGTGGCCCGCGACGTCGCCGTGGCCTTCCCCGACCTCGCCGACGACGCCGGCTTCGCCGAGCACCTGCGGGCCAGCGTGCGGGAGAACCTGCAGTTGCTGCAGCAGGTGCTCTGCGGCCGGCTGCCGCTGGACGCGGTCCGCCTGGAGCAGCCGCTGGTCTTCGCCCGGGTGCAGGCGGAGCTGCGGATCCCGCAGACCGCGCTGCAGCGCTCCTACCGCGTGGGGTTCGCCGAGATGTGGCAGGCCTGGGCCGACCGGCTGCAGGAGGTCGCCGAGGCCGCCGACGTCCCCCGTGCCGAGGCCGTGCGCGCCCTGGCGCAGCTGACCGTCGCGATCTTCGACTACCAGGACCACGTCGCCTCGCTGGTCGCGGAGAACCACGCGCGGGTGGACGAGGCGCTCAGCCGCACCCGCGCGCACGTCCGCCAGGGGCTGGTGCGGGAGATCCTGCGCGGCGACCGGACCTCGCTGGCCCCCTCCGACCTCATCACCCTCGACCACGACCTCGGCGGGGAGCACGTCGTCGTGCTGCTGCCGTCGGTGGCCGAGGGCGCGGCCGGCAGCCTGATGACCGGGGTGCGCGCTCGCACCGGCGTCCGCTCGACCCTGGTGCACCCGGTCGACCTGAGCCGCACGGCGGTCTGGCTGACCGTGCCCGGCTGGACCCGGGACGGGCGGGGGCGGCTGCTCGCCGCGCTGGCCGACGCCGGCGTGGAGGCGTCGGTCTCCGAGCCGCTGGCCGGCCTGGCCGGGTTCCGGGAGGCCTACGCGCAGGCCCACGACGTCGAGCGGGTGCGCGCGGCGTGGGGCCGCGCCACCGCCCCGCGCGTGCTCGAGCACGCCGACGTGGCGCTCGAGATCCTGCTCATGCGCGACCCCGAGCGGGCCCGCCGCTTCGTGCGCACCGAGCTCGGCCCGCTGGCCGAGGACACCGCCGAGGCCGCCCGGCTGCGGGAGACGCTCGAGGCCTCCTTCCGGCTGGGCAGCCACGTGGCCACGGCCGAGCACCTCCAGCTGCACGAGCACACCGTCCGCAACCGGCTGCACCGGGCGGAGGAGCACCTCGGCCACCCGCTGTCGGAGCGACGCACCGAGCTGCAGGTGGCCCTGCGGCTGCAGCGGCTGCTCTCCTAGCGACACCCCGCTCACTGGCCGGCCAGCCGCTGGAGGACGCCGAACACGCAGGCGGTGTCCTGGGTGAGCCGGTCCTGGGCGACCGCGGCCTCGTAGAGCACGCGGGTGGCCGCGAACAGCGGCGTAGGGCTGGCCACGTCGTGCGCGAACTCCGCGATCAGCCCGTTGTCCTTCTGCATCGTGGCGACGGTCGCCGTGGCCGGCTCGTACCGCCCGGTCGCCATGAGCGGGCCGCGCACCTGCAGCATCCGGGAGCCGCCGGCGCCGTCCCCCACAGCGGTGAGCACCTGCTCCAGGTCCAGCCCGGCCCGTTGCGCGAGCAGCAGCGCCTCCGCGGCTGCGGCGTTGTGCACCGCCACCAGCAGGTTGGCCACCAGCTTCATGGCGGTGCCCTGGCCGAAGGCGCCGAGGTCGTACTGCGCCCGGGTGAAGGCCTCGAGCACCGGCCGCGCCCGGGCCTTGGCCTCGTCGTCCCCGCTGAGGTAGGCGATCAGGTCGCCCTCGCGGGCCTGCTGGCCGGTGCCGCTCATCGGGCAGTCCAGCAGGGTGGCGCCGAAGGCCCGCGCGCGCTCGGCGCCCTCGCGCTTGGTCGCCGGCGACAGCGTGCTGGTCTCCACCACCACCATCCCCGGCCCCGCGCCGGCGGACATCTCGTCCAGCACGGCGAGCAGGGCGGCGGCGCTGGGCAGCGAGGTCACCACGACCGAGGCGCCGCGGGCCACCTCGGCCGGGCCGGCGCAGACCGTGCCGCCGCGCTGCTCGTGCTCGGCCCGGCGGACGGGGTCGGGGTCGAAGCCCAGGACGGGGTACCCGGCGGCGAGCAGGTGCCCGCTCATCGCCGAGCCCATGACGCCGAGCCCGAGGAACCCGACCGGGTCGCGGCTCACCGGTCCGCTCCGTCCCGGAGGAAGCCGGTGAGGGCCTCGACGAACGCGTCGCGCTGCTCCAGCACCCCGGCGTGCCGGGCCGGGGACAGCCACACCAGCCGGGCGTCGGACAGCGTGGCGGCCAGCTCGCGGGCGGCCGCGGTGAACGGCGGGGCGTCGTCCTCCCCGCAGACGACCAGCGTGGGTGCGGTGATCTTCCCGACGAGGCCGGTCAGGTCCACCTCCTCCAGCGCGGCGCACGCGGCGGCGTAGCCCCGCGGGTCGGCGTCGAGGAGGGTCCGCCGGACACGCTCGACGGGCGGGCCGCCCGCCGTGAGCGTGTCGGCGGTGAACCACAGCGACAGCGTCGGGTCGACGAAGGGCGTCATCCCCTGCTCGGGCGCGGCCGCCGCCCGGTCGCGCCACTGCTGCTTGAGCGGCGGCGGGTAGACCGCGACGGCGTCGACCACGACCAGCCGGCGGACCAGCTCGGGCCGGCAGGCGGCCAGGCGCTGGGCGACCAGCCCGCCGAGGGAGACGCCGACGACGTCGGCCGGGACGGCGCCGGCCTCGGTGAGCAGCGCCGCGGCCTGGTCGGTGAGGTCCTCGACGGTGTAGGGCTGCTCGGGCACCGGCGTCCGCCCGTGGCCGGGGAGGTCGTAGGTGAGCACCTCCGCCCCGGTCAGCGCGGGGACGACGTCGTCCCAGAAGCTCGCGTCGACGCCCAGCGGGTGGAGCAGGAGGACCGGCGGGCCCTCCCCGGTCCGGTGCAGGACCGGGCTCGGCAGCGGGCTCACCGCCGCACTCCGTCGGCGGCGAGGGCGGGCAGGATCGAGCCGCCGGGCACGGGGGTGCGGGCCACGTTCATGACCATGGCCAGGGTCGTGTAGTACCCGGCGGCGCCGACCACCTCGACCACCCCGTCGTCACCCAGGTGCTCCAGCGCCCGGGCCCAGGTGTCGTCGCCGACCCGCTTGGTCCGGTGCAGCTCGTCGAGCAGGTCCCACACCGCCTCGGCGGCCGGGTCCATGCCCTCGGGGCGCCTGCCCTCACCGATGGCGTCGGCGACCGCCGGGTCCAGGCCGGCCTGCAGGGCCAGCGGGTGGTGGTAGCTCCACTCGAAGTCCTGGTCCCACCAGCGGGAGACGAACAGGATCGTCATCTCGAACAGCCGGCGGTCCAGCGGGCTGGTCCAGCGCAGGTGCTCGCCGACCTTCTGCAGCCGGGTCATCAGCTCGGGGCTGCGCAGCAGCGGCGCGAACGGGCCGATGACCGCGCCGCGCGGGCCCGAGCTGATCTCGGCGACCGCCGCGCGCTGGGCGTCGGTCAGCTCCTCGTCGGGGGGCAGGGGCAGCCGGTCCTTCCCCACCGTCAGCGCCCCCCGTCGGCCGGGACGGGCCCGTCGTCGGCGCCCAGCGCCTCGTTGACCCGCGGCATGACCTTGGTGGCCATGAGCTCCATCGACCGCCGGGCCAGGTCGGGGTCGACCCAGTCCAGGCCGGCGTAGACCAGCTCGCCGAACTCCCCGGTCTGCTCACGCAGCGCCAGGACCTGGTCAGCCACCGAGTCGGGGGTCCCGCAGATGACCAGGTCGCGCAGGACGCCCTCGAGGGTGACCTCCTCGTCGGGCTGCTCGCGGGAGGTCTTGAACAGCGCCAGGCGGCCCAGCGACCGCATCTTGCCCAGCATCTTCCCGTAGTAGTAGCGGTACGGGCTGTTCGCGTCGGCCCGCCCGTAGGCCTCGGCGACGTCGGCGTCGTCGGCGACGAAGACCGTGCGCGCGACCCGCCAGTCCGCCGGCGAGGCGGGAGCGCCGACCGACTCCTTGCCCTGCACGTAGTTCGGCCAGTGCGTGGCCACCCACTGCGGCAGCAGGAAGTTCGCCGACAGCGGGTGGAAGTCCTTGGCCCCCATCGCGATGACGCCCTTGGAGAACGGCGCGACGACGGTGCCGACCACCTCCGGCCGGGGCTGCTGCAGCGGCTTGCCGACGATCCCCACGCCCACGTCGCCGTCGAAGGTGTTGGCGGTGCTGACGGTGAACCGGTTGTCCGGGAAGTCGATGTCGTAGGGCGGCTCCCGCTCCCACAGCGCCGTGATGACGTCGATGGCCTCGGCGAAGATCTGGTTGCGGTCCTCCTTGAGGATGCCGAGCAGCTCCGCGTCCGAGGGCAGCGCGCCCGGGCTGACGCCGAGGATGAACCGGCCGCCGGCGAGGTGGTCGAACATCGCGCTGTTCACGGCCACCAGCGCGGGGTGCATGTGCGAGAGGTTCGTCGTCCCGGTGGCCAGCCGGATCCGCTGCGTCTCCGGGATGAGGGTGGCGAGGAAGACCAGGCTGTTGGTGATGTTCTCGTGCCGGTCGGTGAGGTGCTCGCCGATGAACGCGTCGTGGAAGCCGAGCCGGTCGGCCAGGATGACCGCCTCGCGGTCCTCCCGCAGCGTCTCGGCCCAGGTGCGCCCCTGCGGGTGCATCGGCATGGCGAAGTAGCCCAGTCTCACGACGTCTCCTCGGGGGCTCGGCCGGTGGACGGGAGCCAGTCAAGGCCCCGGACCGGTCGCCGGGCAGTGTCGGGACCGGACAAGTTGACCGCCGGTGGATGACGGCGGACGTGAGTCGGGGCGGCGCGGTGACGGTCTCCGGCATCCCGGCCGCGTCCGGGTGACGCGCTCCGCCATCCCGCCGGGGCGGCCGCGCCGTTCTACTCGGACCAGGTCCGCGCCCGCCCGGGGTGCGGCACGGCCTCCCGAGGAGGTCCCGCGTGACGACCCCCGAGCAGGCGGCTCCGCCCGCGTTCGACCCCCAGCGGTTCCGGCACGTCGTCGGGCACTTGGCCAGCGGCGTGACCCTGGTGACCACCCGCACCGGAGAGGGCGCGTTCGGCATGACGGCGAGCTCGGTGACCTCCCTGTCGCTGGACCCGCCGATGATGCTGGCCTGCCTCAACAACTCCTCGGCCACCTGCGCCGCGGTCGCCGAGGCCGGCGCCTACGGCGTCAACGTGCTCGGCCAGGGCCAGGGCCACCTGGCCCAGCAGTTCGCCACCCCGTCGGCGGACAAGTTCTCCGGCGTGCAGGTGGCCGAGGGCGTCACCGGCGTGCCGCTGCTGACCGAGGCCCTCGCGCGGATCGAGTGCGAGGTGGTCGAGCAGGTCAGCGCCGCGACCCACACGATCTTCCTCGGCCGGGTCCGCCAGGCCGAGGCCGACGAGGGCGCGCCGCTGACCTACTTCCGCGGCGGCTTCGGCCGGTTCGAGTTCGCCCGGGACGACGCGGTCTACCTGCGCGCCCGCCAGCAGGTGCTCGAGCGCCGGTACGCCGCCGACACCGTGCTGCTGCTCGACGACCTGGCCTACTCGCTGGACGTGGACAAGCCGGCGGCGTTCTACGCGCTCACCCGGCTGGCCGCCGAGGGGCTGGTGCGCCGTGACCCGGAGCGCGGCTACGTCGTCGTCCCGTTCACCGCGCGGACCTCCGACGAGACCTTCGACGCCCGCTGCGCCATCGAGCTCGGCGTCCTCGACATGGTCTGCGGCCGGGTGCCCGAGGCGGAGCTGGCGGAGCTGCGGCACCGGTTCGAGGCCATGGCCGCGCTCCTCGTGGGCGAGCGCTTCGTCGACTTCGACGGCTACCTCGACGCCAACTACGCCTACCACGAGACGCTGGTCTCCCTGGCCCACAGCGCCGCGCTGACGACGGCGTTCAGCCAGCTGCACATCCGGTCGGTGATGACCCGCAGCTTCGGCGCGACGCCGGTGACCTCGCAGAGTTTCATCGAGGCCCAGCGCGGGATCACCGAGGGCCTGGAGCGCGGCGACGCCGAGACGGCGCGGGCCGCGGTGTACCGCTACACCGACCTGGCCAAGCAGCGCGTGCGCGAGATCCTCGAGCAGACCGGCGGCCGGCTCTGAGCCGGCCTGGCCTACGTGGGCCCGCCCGGCGCCGCGCCCCGGGCGGTCACGGTGGTCCGCACGGTCGCCGCGTCGGCGCCCCCGGCGAGGAGCGTCCACAGCAGCAGCCGCGCCTTGCGCGGGTCGAGCCACCCCGCGGGCAGGACGCCGCGGCCGATGAGGTCCTGCTCGCTGCCGACGAACCCGTAGGTGCCGTGCAGCACCGGCCCCCCGCCGGTGCGGGTCGCGAGCACCACGGGGCAGCGCCCCGTCACCGCGCCCACCACCTCGGCCGCGGCCGCCGACAGGTGCCCGGCGCCGAAGGCCGCGAGCACGACGCCGTCCCACCCCGCCTCGGCGACCAGCGAGAGCAGCTCGCCCCGGTCGCCGAGGGAGGTCTCGAGGAGGGCCACCCGCGGGTCGCGGCCCTCCTGCGGGCGGGGCAGCGCCGGCCACCGCGCCGTCCGCCCGGCGAAGGTCACCGTGCGCTCGTGCACCCGGCCGAGCGGGCCGAACGCGCCGGAGGTGAAGGCCTGCAGCGCGGTGCTGTCGGTCTTGCGCACCCGCGCGGCGGCGTGCACCTCGTCGGCGAACACCACCAGCGCGCCGCGGTCCCGGGCGCCGGGGTCGGCCGCGACGCGGACGGCGGCGAGCAGGTTGGCCGGGCCGTCGGCACCGGCCGAGGACGGGTGCCGCATCGCGCCGGTCACGACGACCGGCTCCGGGCGGTCCCAGAGCAGGTCGAGCAGGTAGGCCGTCTCCTCGATCGTGTCGGTGCCCTGGACGAGGACGACGCCGGCCGCACCCGCGGCCACCTGTGCCCCGCCCCAGTCCGCGGCGGCGACCACGTCGGCCGGGGTGAGCCAGGCGCCGGGCACGGTCTGCAGGGTGGCGGCGGCGATGCCGGCAACCTCGGCGAGGCCCGGGACGCCGCCCGTCAGGTCGTCCGCGGTCAGCGCCGGCTGCACCCCGACGCCCGCCGCGGGTGCGGTCATCGTGATCGTGCCGCCGAGCGACCCCACGGCCACCAGCGGCCGCCCCGCCGAGCTCCCCATGCCCCTGCCCTCCCCGTGTCGGCGCCGGTCGGCGACCGGCCGGCCCACCGTAGGGCCCACCCCGTTGGAGAGGACCGCTGATGGCCGATCTGGACCTGCTCGTCGCGGGCGGCACCGTCGTCACGCCGTCCGGCCGCCGCCGCGCCCACGTCGGCGTCCGGGACGGCGTCGTCGTGCACGTCGGCCCGCCGGTGGCCGCGGGCGCGCCGACCGCCGCGCGCACCGTGGACGCCGCCGGCCTGGTCGTGCTGCCCGGGGGGATCGACACCCACGTGCACCTCATGGACCCGGGCAGTCCCGAGCGCGAGGACTTCCCGACCGGCACCGCGGCGGCCGCCGCCGCGGGGGTCACCACGATCGTGGAGCACACCCACGGCGCACCGGTCCGCACCGTCGACGACCTCCGCGACAAGACGGCGTACCTGCGGGAGCGGTCCGAGGTCGACTTCGGCCTGGCCGCGCACGCCTGGCCGGGGTCGACCGGGGAGGTCGGCGCGCTGTGGGCGGCGGGCGTGACGTTCTTCAAGGTGTTCACCTGCACCACCCACGGGGTGCCCGGGCACGACCCGGCCCGACTCAAGGAGCACCTGGAGGCGACCGCCCGGGCCGGGGCGGTCAGCCTGCTGCACTGCGAGGACGAGTCGCTGACCGGCGCGGCCGAGGCGCTGCTGCGCGCCGAGGGCCGCACCGACGGCGGCCTGCTCCCCGAGTGGCGCAACCGGGACGCCGAGCTGGTCGCCGCCGCGGTCGCGGCGCTGCTCGTCCGCCGCACCGGCGCCCGGGCGACCGTGGCCCACGTCAGCAACCCCGAGGTCGCCGCGTACCTGTCGGCCGAGCGCGCCCGCGGGGCCGGGCTGGCCGCCGAGGGCTGCCCGCAGTACTTCCTGCTGCGCGAGGACGAGGTGCTCGACGCGGGCGCCCTGCGCAAGTTCACCCCGCCGGCCCGGGCCCGCACCGACGAGGACGAGGCCGAGATGTGGCGGCTGCTGCGGGCCGGCGTCCTCACCCACATGTCCAGCGACCACGCGCCGTCCACGCTGGAGCAGAAGCGCGCCGGCGACACCTGGAACGTGCACTTCGGCCTCCCGGGCCTGGACAGCACGATGCAGTTGCTGCTGGACGCCGTCGCCCGGGGCCACCTCGCGTACGAGGACGTCGCCCGCGTCTACGCCGAGCAGCCCGCCCGGACCTACGGCCTGTGGCCGCGCAAGGGCCGCATCGCGCCGGGCGCGGACGCCGACCTGGTCCTGGTCGACCCCGGCGGCCGGCGGACGCTCCGGGACGCCGACGTGCTGTCGAAGGCCGGGTGGACGCCGTACGACGGCCGGGCCGTGCAGGGGCGGGTGGTGCAGACCTGGCTGCACGGGGAGCTCGTCGCCGTGGAAGGCCGCCCCGTTCGCGGGCGCCGCGGCCGCTTCGTCCCCGGCCCGGGCGCGGGCCCCGCCTGAGCCTTGCCCTCGCAGCCGTTCGGACCTATGGTCGCCGCAACCCGTATACAGCCGTGCACGTTCGGCATACGACCCGTTCCCTGGAGGGACCCCGTGACCCTGTCGAGCCCCGTCCCCGACGTCGTGGACCTGCCGGTGGCCTCGCTGCCGACGGGCCTGCGGATCGGCGGAGAGCTCTCCCCCGGCGGCGCCGAGCCGATCGAGGTGGTCAACCCCGCCACCGGCGAGGCCTTCGCCACCGTCGCCGCGGCCGACGCCGCCGACGTCGACCGCGCCGTCCGGGTGGCCGACGAGACGTTCCGCTCCGGCGTCTGGAGCCGGATGCCCATCCACGACCGCGCCCAGCTGCTGCACCGCTTCGCCGACGGCATCGAGGCCCGCATGGAGGACCTCTACAAGCTGGAGACGATGAACAACGGCCGGCCGATCACCGAGACGAAGGCGCAGATCACCCGCCTGTCGGAGTGGTACCGGTACAACGCCGCGCTGCTGCTGGCCGACCGCGACGCGGTCGTGCCGCTGCGCGGGGACTACCACGCCTACACCAGCCGCTTCCCGCTCGGCGTGGTCGGCATCCTGGCACCGTTCAACCACCCGATGATGATCGCGTCGAAGAGCCTCGCGCCCGCGCTGGCGACCGGGAACAGCGTCGTCCTCAAGCCGTCGGAGCAGACGCCGCTCACCGCGATGCTGCTGGCCGACATCGCCGAGGCCGCGGGCATCCCCGCGGGCGTGCTCAACGTGGTCAACGGCCTCGGGCACACCGCCGGGGCGGCGCTGACCGAGCACCCGATGGTGCAGAAGGTGGTCTTCACCGGCGGGACGGAGGTGGGTCGCGCGATCTCCCTGGCCACCGCCCGGCGCTTCGCCAAGGCGACGTTGGAGCTCGGCGGCAAGTCCCCCGTGCTGGTCTTCGACGACACCCCGGTCGACGTCGCCGCCCGCGGCGCGGCCTTCGCCGGGTTCATCGGCGCCGGGCAGACCTGCATCGCCGGCAGCCGGCTGCTCGTCCAGCGCGGCATCTACGACGACGTCGTCGAGGGCCTCGCCACCCAGGCGCGGCAGATCCGCATCGGCGACCCGACGCTGCCGGAGACGCAGCTGGGCCCGGTGATCTCCGAGCGGGCCCGCACCCGCATCCTGCGGCACGTCGAGAGCGGGATCGCCGAGGGCGCCCGGCTGGTCACCGGCGGCCGGCCCGCCGACGTGCCGGACCTGCCCGGGGGTTTCTTCGTCGAGCCGACCGTGCTGGCCGACGTGCGCAACGACATGCGGATCGCCCAGGAGGAGGTCTTCGGGCCGGTCGTGGTCGTCATCCCGTTCGACGACGAGGACGAGGCGATCCGGCTGGCCAACGACTCGCCGTTCGCGCTGGGCTCGGCCATCTGGACCCGCGACGTCGCCCGCGCCCACCGCGTCGCCGCGCAGCTGCAGATGGGGATGGTCTGGGTCAACGACCACCACCGCCTCGACCCCTCCTCGCCGTGGGGCGGGCTCAAGGAGAGCGGCACCGGTCGCGAGGGCGGCTGGGAGTCCTTCCACGACTTCACCCACGTCCGCGCGGTCACCGTCCGGACCGCGCCCGACGACGTCGACTGGTACGGCGGCCGCGCGACGGGACGGCTGAACTGATGGCCGGGCTGACGATCTCGACGGTCACCGACGGCGTCGTCGTCGCGGAGGTGGACCGGCCGGACGGCCTGTGGGCCCTGGCCGACCTGCGCGAGCTGACCGCACTGCTGGAGAGCCCGCCCGCGGGCGCGCACGTGCTGCGGATCCGCTCGGCGGCCGAGGCGTTCTGCCTGGGCCGCGAGCGGGGCGGCACGAACGCCGCGCCCGGGGTGGTCCGCGGCGAGGCGGAGACGCTGGCTGCCGCCACGCGGGCGTTCCGCCGGACCCGGCTGGTCACCGTCGCCGAGGTGCACGGCGACGCCGCCGGCTTCGGCGTCGGCGTGGTGGCGGCCTGCGACGTGTCCGTCGCCGTGGCCGACGCCCGGTTCTCCTTCCCCGAGGTCGGCATCGGCCTGGCCCCGGCGCTCGTGCTGGCGTGGCTGCCGCGCAAGGTCGGCGAGCGGCAGGCGTTCTGGCTGACCGCGACCGGGGAGCAGGTGGCGGCCTCCCGCGCCCTGGAGCTCGGGCTGCTCAACGCCGTCGTCGCCTCCGCCGAGGACCTGCGCAAGGACGTCGACGACCGGGTGGCCGCGCTGCGCGCCCGCAACCCCCGCGTGCACGCCGAGATCAAGGACATGATCCGGGCGTTCGGCGCGGTCGGCGACGACGCCGCCCTCGACATGAGCATCGACCGGCTCGTGGTCGGCTCACTGCGCCGGGGTGAGGGCTGAGGGAGACGGCGGTGTCAGGATGTCCCGGCACGAGAGCCGAACCCACCGAGGGAAGCCATCGATGACCGAGGAGTCAGCAGGCAGCCGTGTCGCACGGGGGCTGCGCGACCGGCTGCGCACCGGCGCGATCCCCCCGGGGACGGTGCTGTCCCAGTCCGACATCGCCGCCGAGTACGGGGTCAGCCGCATCCCGGTGCGCGACGCGCTGCACGTGCTGTCCACCGAGGGCCTCGTCGACCTCGCGGTGACGGGGGCGGTCGTCACCGGGCTGTCCATCCCGGAGCTGCAGGAGCTCTACGAGCTGCGTGAGGCGGTCGAGCCGGTGGTCACCGCGATCGCGGTGCCCAACGTCGGCCGCGCCGAGACCGCCCAGATGTCGGCGCTCGCCGAGCGGATGGAGTCCGGGGAGATGACCCCGGGCGAGTGGCTGGAGGCCAACGCGCGGTTCCACGCGCTGGTCTACGAACGGGCCGACCGCCCGCGGATGGTGGCGCTCACCGAGCAGCTGCGGCGGCTGACCGACCGCTACGTGTACCTGCACCTCGACGTCATCGGCGACGTCGAGCACCTGCACGACGAGCACCGGCAGATCCTGGCCGCCGTGCGCCGCGGGGACCCGCGGGAGGTCGCCGAGCTGACCCGCCTGCACCTGGCGACGTCGCACGACTTCATCCTGCGGTACCTGCTGCGCACGGCCGACCTCGGCGAGGGGGTCGCCACCGGCTGAGCGGCCCGCGGTCAGCGGGGGCGGGGCACCGCCCCCGCTGCCGCCGTCCGGATCGCCGCCCGCAGCCGGTCCGGGGTCATCGGCAGCTCGGTCACCCGCACGCCGAGCGGGGCCAGCGCGTCGTTGACCGCCGCGTTGAGCGCGGCCGGTGCCATCATCCGGCCGCCCTCGCCGCCGCCCTTGATCCCGTGCGGCGTGTACGGCGACGGCGTCTCGACGTGCCCGATCCGCAGCTCCGGCACCTCCATCGCCGACGGGATCGAGTAGTCGAGGAAGCTGCTGGTGACCAGCTGTCCCTGTTCGTCGTAGACGAACTCCTCGTAGAGCGCGGTGCCGATCCCCTGGGCGGTCCCGCCCACGATGTGACCGGCCAGCGAGCGGGGGTTGACCAGCGTCCCGCAGTCGTGGACGGCGGCGTAGGCGAGGATCCGGACCTTCCCCGTCGCCGGGTCGACCTCCACGACCGGGACGTGGCAGGCATTGCCCATGAACGGGTAGAAGACGCCGAGGTCGCTGCGGTCCTGCGACGGCATGGTGGTGTACGGGTGGTCGTAGACCTTCGACTCCTCGAGGCCCGACTCCAGGTCCTCCGGGAAGCTGTGCTTGAACATGTGCAGCATGGCCGCGATCTCGTCGAGGCCCTTGCGCTGGTCCGGCACGCCCTTGACCTGGAAGCCGCCGTCGGCCCACTCGAGGTCGTCCGGGTCCACCTCCATGAGGTGCGCCGCCGCCCGCCGCGCCTTGGCCTTGATCTTGGCCGAGGCCCCCTCGACGGCGCCGGCGAGCATCACCGTCGTCCGCGAGCCGCCCGGCCCGGTCGCCGGCAGCCCACCCGACAGACCGTGGTAGATGATCGAGACGTCGTGCGGGTCGCAGTCGAACTCCTCGGCGACCAGCTGCGCCACCATCGTCTCCGGGCTGTTGCCCCAGAAGGCGCACGAGTACAGCGTCGCGGTGATCGTGCCGGTGGCGTCCACGCCCAGGGTCACGCTCTCCGGGCTGCTGGTGACCGGCGCATTGGGCTCGTCGAACCAGAACCAGAACTCGGTCGCGGAGAAGACGCTGCGCTCCTGCGCGGAGATCACCCCGATGCCGATGTACCGGCCTTCCTCGCGGGCGCGGGCCTGCTCGGCCCGCCAGCGGTCGTACTCGCCCAGCCGCAGCGCCTCGTCGAGGACGGCGGTGTAGTTGCCGCTGTCGTAGACGTTGCCGCTGGGGATGAAGTACGGGAAGGACTCCGGCGGGATGAAGTTGCGCCGCCGGATCTCGACCGGGTCCATCCCGATCTCCCGGGCGGCCAGGTCGACCATCTGCTCGAGCATCCAGTTGTTGACCTCGGAGCCGAAGCCCCGGTAGGCGCCCTGCTGGTTCTTGTTGGTCATCGCCGCGCGTACCCGGTACCGGACGCTGCCGATCGTGTACGGGCCGGTGACCTGGGCCAGCGCGTTGCCGTGGTGGCCGACGCCGAACTGGATGTAGGCCCCGTAGTCGTCGACGGTGTCGATGCGGATGCTGCGCATCGTGCCGTCGCGCATGACCGCGAGCTCGACGTCGTAGACCCGGTCAGAGCCGTGGTGGTCGCAGTTCGACATGTTGTCGACGCGGTCCTCCAGGTACACGACCGGCCGGCCCAGCGCGCGCGAGCACATGCCGGCGATCACCGTCGGCTTGGTGACGAACAGCTTCGAGCCGAAGCTTCCGCCGGCGGGCACCTGGTGGACGTCGAACTTGTTCATGGGGATCCCGAGCGCGCCGGCCGCCATGAACATGTAGCTGGTGAAGCTCAGCGAGTTGGTGTGCACGGTGAGCCTGCCGGTCGCCGGATCGAAGTCGGCGATCGCGCCGACCGTCTCCAGCGGCTGGCCACCCGAGCGGTGCCAGCGCAGCCGGTCGCGGACGACGACGTCGGCCTCGGCGAAGTCGCGGTCGACGTCGCCGAAGGTGAACTCCCGCTCGTAGGCGCAGTTGCCCCCGAGCGCGTCGTGCACCACGGCCGCGCCCGGCTGCAGGGCCGCCTCGGGGTCGGTGACCGCGGGCAGCGGCTCGTAGTCGACCTCGATCAGCTCGAGGGCGTCCTCGGCCAGGTAGCGGTCGTCGGCGACGACGACGGCCACCCCCTCGCCGACGTAGCGCACCTTGTCGACGGCCAGGCAGCGCCAGGTGTGCTTGCTCGGGTCGGGGCCGAAGTCGGGCAGCGGGCCGGTCAGCTCGGCGGCCTGCGCCCCGGTGAGCACGAGGTGGACGCCGGGGGCGCCCTCGGCGGCCGAGGTGTCGATCGAGAGGATCCGGGCGTGCGGCATCGGGCTGCGCAGCACCGCCGCGTGCAGGGTGCCCGGCCGGACCAGGTCGGCGATGTAACCCCCTCGCCCGCGCAGGAACTTGGGGTCCTCGACCTTGCGGATGCTCTTGCCCACCCACGTGCGGTCGGCCTTGTGCGTGCGGACCGGCGGCGCGGCGGAACGGTCGACGGTGGTCATGCCTGGGCTCCCGTCGCCTGCTGGGGCGCGGCGGCGTCGGCCTGCCGCACGCGCGGCGCCGCGGCCATGACAGCCTCGACGATGAACTGGTAGCCGGTGCAGCGGCACAGGTTGCTGGCGATCCCCTCGCGCACCTGTTCCGGCGTCGGGTCGGGGTCCTGTTCGAGGATCTCCAGGGACCGCATGAGCATGCCCGGGGTGCAGTAGCCGCACTGCAGGCCCTGCTTCTCCCAGAACGCCTCCTGGAGCGGGTGCAGCGCCGCTCCCTCGCCGAGCCCCTCCACCGTACGGACCGTGTGCCCGTCGGCCTGCACCGCGAGCGTGGTGCAGGACCGGATGCTGGCGCCGTCGAGCAGCACGGTGCACGTCCCGCAGACGCCGTGCTCGCACCCGATGTGCGTCCCGACCAGGCCGAGGTCGTCGCGCAGCACGTCGACCAGCAGCCGGCGCGGCTCCACGGCGAGGGTGTACCGGCGTCCGTTGACGGTCAGCGTGATCTCCTGCAACTGGGTCATCTCTCCCGCTACCTCCGGTCCCGGGCTCGGTCCAGTGCGCGCCTGATCCCCTCGCGCAGGCACGCGTGCGCGACGTCGATGCGGGTGGCCGCGCTGGCGTGCACGTCCCCGGCCGGGTCCAGCCCGGCCGTGCCGGCGTCGACCGCGGCCTCGACGGCGGGCTCGTCGCCCGCCGTCCCCACCAGCGCCTCCTCGGCGGCGGTCAGCCGCACCGGCGTGGGGGCGACCCCACTGGCGGCGAGCGCCGCACGCGTGACCCGCCCGTCCACGGCGGCGACGAGGGCGGCCACCCCGACGATCGCGAAGTTGCCGTGCGTGCGGGCGAACTCCACGAACGCGTGTCCGCCGGGGAAGGACGGGAAGCGGACCTCGGTGAGGACCTCGTCGGCGGCGAGCGCGGTGGTGAACGGGCCCTGGAAGAACTCGGCGGCGGGGATGCGCCGTTCGCCCCGGGGCCCCACGGCGGTCATCTCGGCGTCCAGGGCGAGGGCGACCGCCGGCAGCTCGGCGGCCGGGTCGGCGTGCGCGATGCTGCCGACCACGGTGCCGCTGTGCCGGACCGGCGGGTGCGCGACGTGGCCGAGGGCCTCGGCGAGCACGGGAGCGGCGAGCGCGACCTCGGGACTCCGCTCGGCGGTCGCCTGCCGCACCATCGCCCCGACCACGAGGTCCTCACCGTCGAGCCGGAGGGTGTCCAGCCCCGCGACGCGCCGCAGGTCGACGAGGTGACCGGGGTGGGCCAGCCGGAAGTTCATCAGCGGCACCAGGCTCTGCCCGCCGGCGAGGACCCGCGGCTCCTCCTCGGCGTGCTCCACGAGCAGGGCCACGACGTCGGAGACGGTGGTCGGGGCCGAGTAGGTGAAGGGCGGCGGTTTCAACAGCGGCCTCCTCGCGACGGGCTCGCGCAACGTGCCGCGATCCTGCCGGGGAACCCCCACCTGCACCATGTGGCCGGGACCAGGATGTGCGCCGCGCCTCGGTGGCCGGGCACAGGCCCGGCCGGCGTCCACCGGGTGGCCCCTCTGTAGGCGGGAGGGCCCCGTCCTCCTCACCCCTCGCCGGCTCGGGGCGAGCCTCGGGACGGGGCCGGTGGGGCAGAGGGTCCTCTCTCAGCCCCCGGAGAGCGCGGCGAGCCGGTCGCCGACCTCGGCGGTGCGCAGCGTGCTCTGCCTGTCCCGCGTGGACAGGTCGAAGGCCACGGCCGCGTTGACCTTCTTCGCCTGGTCGGCGCGCCCGAGGTGCTCGAGGAGCAGGCCGACCGACAGCACGGTGGCGGTCGGGTCGGCGATGCCCTGGCCGGCGATGTCGGGCGCCGAGCCGTGCACCGGCTCGAACATGCTCGGGTGGGTGCCGGAGGTGTCCAGGTTGCCGCTGGCGGCCATCCCGATGCCGCCGGTCACGGCCGCCGCGACGTCGGTGACGATGTCGCCGAACAGGTTGTCGGTGACGATGACGTCGTAGCGCCCCGGGTCGGTGATGAAGAACATCGACGCCGCGTCGACGTGCTGGTAGGCGACGGTGACCTCGGGGAACTCGGCCGAGACCTCCTCCACCGTCCGCGACCAGAGCCCGCCGGCGTGGGTGAGCACGTTGGTCTTGTGGATGAGGGTCAGGTGCCGGCGCGGGCGGGCGACGGCCCGCTCGAAGGCGTAGCGGACGACGCGCTCGACGCCGAACGCGGTGTTGAGGCTGACCTCCGTGGCGATCTCCTGGGGCGTGTCCCGGCGGATCACGCCGCCGTTGCCGGCGTACAGGCCCTCGGTGCCCTCCCGGACGCAGAGCATGTCGATCTCGCCCGGCTCGGCCAGCGGGCTGCGGACGCCCTCGTAGAGCCGCGCCGGCCGCAGGTTGACGTGGTGGTCGAGCTCGAAGCGCAGGCGCAGCAGCAGCCCCCGCTCGAGGATGCCGCTGGGCACGCCCGGGTCGCCGATGGCGCCGAGCAGGATCGCGTCGTGCTGGCGCAGCTCGTCGAGCACGCTGTCGGGCAGCAGCTCGCCGGTCCGCTGCCACCGCGCAGCACCGAGGTCGTAGGGGGTGGTCTCCACGTCGGGGGCCACCTCACCGAGGACCTTGAGGCCCTCGGCCACCACCTCCGGACCGATGCCGTCTCCAGGGATCACTGCCAAGCGCATGGGACCAGACCCTAGGTCAGCGGGGCGTGAGGTCCGCCGAGCGGGCCTCACGCGCGCCGATCCGGCCGGCGATGTCGCCGAGCAGCTCCACCGGAACCGGGCTGTCGACGGTGACGGCCATGAGCGCGTCGCCGCCGCGGTTGGTGCGGCTGACCTGTGCACCCGCGATGTTGATCCCCGCCTCGCCCAGCGCGGCGCCGATGGTGCCGACGACGCCCGGCCGGTCGGAGTAGACGAAGAACAGCAGGTAGCCCGAGAGGTCCAGGTCCATGTCGAAGCCGTTGATCTCGACGAGCTTGGGCACCTGGTTCTTGCCGAAGAGGGTGCCGGAGACGGTGACCTCGGTGCCGTCGGACATCGCGCCGCGCACGCTGATCAGGTTGCGGTAGTCGGGGCTCTCCACGTCGCTGCTCATGGCGACGTCCAGGCCGCGCTGCTCGGCGAACAGCGGCGCGTTGACGTAGGTGACCTGCTCCTCGACGACGTCGGAGAACACGCCCTTGAGCACCGCCAGCTGGACCACCGAGACGTCGAACTCGGCGATCTTGCCGCGCACCTCGACGTTCACCGACTGGGCCAGCCCGCCGGCGACCGCGGTGAAGACCCGGCCGAGCTTCTCGGCCAGCGGCAGGCCCGGGCGGACGTCCTCGGCGACGACGCCACCGGCCTGCACGTTGACCGCGTCGGGCACGAACTCACCCTGCAGCGCCAGCCGCACCGAGCGGGCCACCGCGGTGCCGGCCTTGTCCTGCGCCTCCGTCGTCGAGGCGCCCAGGTGCGGCGTCACCACGGTGTTCGGCAGCTGGAACAGGGGGCTGTCGGTGCACGGCTCCTGGGTGTAGACGTCGATGCCCGCCGCCCCGACCTGGCCCGACTTCAGCGCGTCGGCCAGGGCCGCCTCGTCGACCAGCCCGCCGCGGGCGGCGTTGACGATGATGACCCCGCGCTTGGTGGTGGCCAGCTCCGCAGGGCCGATCAGGCCGAGGGTCTCCGGCGTCTTGGGCAGGTGGATGGTGATGAAGTCCGCCTCACGGAGCAGCTCGTCCAGCGGCACCATCCGGACGCCGAGCTGCGCGGCCCGGCCCGGCTGGATGTAGGGGTCGTAGGCGATCAGCGTGACGCCGAAGGCCGCGAGCCGCTGCGCGACCAGCTGGCCGATCCGGCCCAGGCCGACGACGCCGACCACCTTGTCGGTGACCTCGACGCCGGTGAACTTCGACCGCTTCCAGGCACCCTCGCGCAGCGACGCATCGGCGGCCGGGATGCGCCGGGCAGCGGCCAGCAGCAGGGCCACGGCGTGCTCGGCGGCGCTGACGATGTTGGAGGTGGGCGCGTTGACGACCATGACGCCGCGCTCGGTGGCGGCGGCGACGTCGACGTTGTCCAGGCCGATCCCGGCGCGGGCGACCACCTTGAGGTTGGGCGCGGCGGACAGCGCCTCGGCGTCGATCTGCGTGGCGCTGCGGATCATGACCGCCGAGGCCTCGGCCAGCGCGGGCAGCAGCGCGGCGCGGTCGGCCCCGTCGACGTGACGGATCTCCACCTCGCTCCCGAGCACCTCCAGCACGCTCGGGGCGAGTTCTTCGGCGATGAGGACGACGGGCGCGGTCGTGGTCACGGGAGGACAGCCTAGGGAACCCGCGGCACCCGGCCCCCGACCAGCCCCTCCCTACACGCACCGTCACGTCACGGATGCGCCACGACACCTCCGTCGGAGGGGGGAGTGTGCTTGCCCATGCCGCGGCGGGGCGGACATCCTGGCCGGGCAGAGTCGGCGAGTGCCGGCGCCGACGGAGGAGACCATGAGCACCCACGACAACGAGCCGGGTTCGAGCGCCGGCTCCCCGCAGTACGGCCAGCAGGGCGCCGGCCAGCAGGGCTACGGCCAGCAGGGCTACGGCCAGCAGGGCTACGGCCAGCAGGGCTACGGGCAGCAGGGCTACGGCCAGCAGGGGCCCGGGCAGCAGGGGTCCGGGCAGCAGTACGGGCAGTCGTCGCCGTCCTACGGCCAGCAGTACCAGCCCTCCCCCTACGGCCAGGGCCAGCCCTACGGCCAGCAGCCCGGGTACCCGCAGCAGTACGGCCAGCAGGCCGACTACGCCCAGCAGTACGGCCAGTACGGCCAGTCGGCGGTGCCGGCCAAGCCCGGCGGCGTCGTCACCGCGGCCGTCCTCGGCTTCGTCTTCGGCGCGATCGGCATCCTGTTCAGCCTCGCCCTGATCTTCGCGGGGGCCTTCTTCGGTGGCGCCGCCGGCGACACCGAGATCCCCGGCCTCGGGGAGGTCGCGGGCGCCGTGGCCGGCATCGCGCTGGTGTTCGGCCTGCTGGCGCTGGTCTGGACGGTCGTCACGATCTGGGGCTCGGTGTGGGCCCTCACCGGGCGCAGCCGCGTGATGCTGCTGGTCGGCGGGTCGATCGCGGTGGCCTTCACCGCGGTCAACTTCTTCGGCAGCCTCGCCGACGCCGACAACAGCGGGGCGGGGGGCATCATCGTGAGCCTGCTGTTCTTCCTGGCCGCGCTCGCGATCGTCGTCCTGCTGTCGATGAAGCCCGCGGCCACCTTCTTCGCCGCGCATCGCGCACGCCGGGGGCGCTGACCCGCTCGACCCGGTCCAGCCCCTGTCCGCGCCCCACGGCGCGGGCAGGGGCTGCCCGCTGTCAGGAGGACACCCGTGACCGACCCCGACGCCCGGCCCCCGGCGGGCCGGCGCCCCCCTCAGGTGCTCGCCGCCGCCCTCGTGGCCTTCCTCGTCGCCTTCTACCTGTTGATGAACGCCCTCGTGCTGCTGGCGGCGGTCCGGATCCTCGGGTTGATCGGCCTGGTGTTCGGGCTCGTCTACCTGGCCGTGGCCGCCGTGGACCTCGGCGGCGGCGTCGCGGCGCTCACCGGTCGCAGCGGCACCGTGCTGCGGATCGCCGGCCTGCTGACCGCCGGGCTGGCCGCGCTCGGACTGGTGCTGACGCTGGTCCAGGGCGCGTTCAGCCTCTGGCTGGTCCTGCTGGTCGCCGCCGGGGCGGGGATCTTCTTCCTGCTCAACCAGCCGGCGTCCCGGCAGTACTTCGCCGACCGCGGCACCACGTAGAGGACCCCCTCCCCCCACCGCTCGCGAGCTCGCGGCGGGCCCCTGCAGAGGGCCAACGACTGAGGGGCCCCCGCTGCCGGCCGGCAGCGGAGGCCCCTCGCGACGTACTGGAGCGGCCACCCTTCAGGGACCCTCCGCCTGCGCGTGCGAGGCGTGTGGTCCCCCTTCAGTTGCGAGCGGCGGTCCCGGTGTAGTCGTCGGACGTCGACACCCAGCTCATCAGCCCGCGCAGCTTGCGGCCGGTCTCCTCGATCGGGTGCGCCTCGGCCTCGGCCCGGCGCCGCTTGAAGTCGGGCGCACCGGCGTCCTGGTCGGCGATGAACGCCGCGGCCCAGGAGCCGTCCTTGATCGCCGCGAGGACGTCCTTCATCGACTCCTTGACGCGGGCGTCGATGATCTTCGGCCCGGAGGTGTAGTCGCCGTACTCGGCGGTGTCCGACACCGACCAGCGCTGCTTGGCGATGCCGCCCTCGTACATGAGGTCGACGATCAGCTTCAGCTCGTGCAGGCACTCGAAGTAGGCGACCTCGGGCTGGTAGCCGGCCTCGGTGAGGGTCTCGAACCCCGCGGTGATCAGCGCGCTGGCGCCACCGCAGAGCACCGCCTGCTCGCCGAACAGGTCGGTCTCGGTCTCCTCGGCGAAGGTGGTCTTGATGACGCCGGCGCGGGCGCCGCCGATCGCCTTGGCGTAGGAGAGCGCCAGCTGCAGCGCCTGCCCGCTGGCGTCCTGCTCGACGGCGACCAGGCAGGGCACGCCCTTGCCGTTCTCGAACTCGCGGCGCACCAGGTGGCCGGGGCCCTTGGGGGCGACCATCGCGACGTCGACGCCGGCCGGGGGCTTGATGTAGCCGAACCGGATGTTGAAGCCGTGGCCGAAGAACAGCGCGTCGCCGTCCTGCAGGTTCGGCTCCACCGACTCCTTGTAGAGGTGCCGCTGCACGTGGTCGGGAGCGAGGATCATGACCAGGTCGGCCTCGGCGGCCGCCTCGGCGGGGGTCACGACCCGCAGGCCCTCGGCCTCGGCCTTGGCGCGGCTCTTGCTGCCCTCGGGCAGACCGACACGGACGTCGACGCCCGAGTCGCGCAGCGACAGCGCGTGCGCGTGGCCCTGGCTGCCGTAGCCCAGGACGGCGACGGTGCGCCCCTGGATGATCGACAGGTCGGCGTCGTCGTCGTAGAAGATCTCGGCGGCCATGTGCTGTGCGGTTCCCTTCGGTTGTGCTGTTCGCGGGTGGAGCGGTTCTCAGGCGGTGCGCTCGACCGGGCGCAACGTACCGGCGCCCGACATGGAGCGCGGACCCCGCCCCAGGGCCACGGTGCCCGACTGCGCCATCTCCTTGATCCCCAGGGGGGCGAGGACGGCGAGCAGGGCCTGGAGCTTGTCCGGCGTGCCGGTCGCCTCCAGGGTCACGGTGTCGGTGTTGACGTCGACGACGCGGGCCCGGAAGAGCTCGGCGGTCTGCAGCACCTGGGTCCGGTCGGCCATCGGCGCGCGGACCTTGACCAGCAGCAGCTCACGCTGGACGGCGGCGGTCGAGTCGAGCTCGACGATCTTGATGACCTCGATCAGCTTGTTCAGCTGCTTGGTGATCTGCTCGAGCGGCGCGGTGTCGGCGTCGACGACGATCGTCATCCGGGAGAGCTCGGGGTTCTCCGTCGGCCCGACGGCCAGGGACTCGATGTTGAACCCGCGCCGGCTGAACAGCGCCGAGACGCGGGCCAGGACACCGGACTTGTTCTCGACCAACACCGAGAGCGTGTGCCGTGTCATTACCAACGTTCCTTTCCGTGTGCCATCTGGCACCGTGTGTGGCCCCCGTCAGGGGCCCGCCCTGAGCGGAGCGAAGGGTGGGGGGACGGGGGTCCTTACACCTGCCCCTCGCCGAAGACCGGGCGGACGTCGCGCGCGGCCATGATGTCGTCGTTGCTGGCACCCGCAGCGACCATCGGCCACACCTGGGCGTCGTGGCCGACCACGAAGTCGATGACCACCGGGGCGTCGTTGATCGCCATCGCCTTCTCGATCACCGCGTCGACGTCGTCCTTGCTCTCGCAGCGCAGCCCGACGCAGCCCATCGCCTCGGCGAGCAGGACGAAGTCGGGGATGCGCACCGGCTTGGGAGTGCCGTCCTCGTTGAGCGGGTGCAGCTTGGTGTTCGAGTAGCGACCCTCGTAGAAGAGGGTCTGCCACTGGCGGACCATCCCGAGGTTCCCGTTGTTGATGATCGCGATCTTGACCGGGATGCCCTCGATGGCGCAGGTGGCCAGCTCCTGGTTGGTCATCTGGAAGCAGCCGTCGCCGTCGATCGCCCACACCGTGGTGTCGGGGCGGCCGTACTTCGCGCCCATCGCGGCCGGGACGGCGTAGCCCATCGTCCCGAGGCCGCCGCTGTTGAGCCAGGTGCCCGGCTTCTCGTACCGGATGAACTGCGCGGCCCACATCTGGTGCTGGCCGACACCGGCGGCGTAGATCGCGTCCGGCCCGGCGATCGCGCCCAGCCGCTCGATCACGTACTGCGGGGACAGCGCGCCGTCCTCGGGCCAGTCGTAGCCCAGCGGGTAGGTCTGCCGCCAGCCGTCCAGCTGGGCCCACCAGGCGGCCAGGTCGGGCGTGCGCCCGGCCTCGTGCTCGGCGCGCAGCGCGGTGACCAGCTCGGCGATCGTCTCCCGCGCGTCCCCGACGATCGGGACGTCGGCCCGGCGGTTCTTGCCGATCTCGGCCGGGTCGATGTCGGCGTGGACGACGAGCGCCTCCGGCGCGAAGGAGGACAGCTGCCCGGTGACCCGGTCGTCGAAGCGGGCGCCCAGGGCGACGATCAGGTCGGCCTTCTGCAGGGCGGTGACCGCGGCGACGGTGCCGTGCATGCCGGGCATGCCCAGGTGCTGCGGGTTGCTGTCGGGGAACGCGCCGCGGGCCATGAGGGTGGTGACGACCGGGGCGCCGGTCAGCTCGGCGAGCTCGGCCAGCTCCTCCGTGGCCTGCGCCTTGAGCACGCCGCCACCGACGTAGAGGACCGGACGGCGGGCCCGGGCGACCAGCGTGGCGGCCTCGCGCACCTGCTTGCCGTGCGGGCGGGTGGTGGGCTTGTAGCCGGGCAGGTCCAGCCGCGGCGGCCAGGCGAAGTCCGTGGTCGCCTGCAGCGCGTCCTTGGAGATGTCGACCAGCACCGGGCCGGGGCGGCCAGTGGCGGCCAGGTGGAACGCCTCGGCGATCTTCTGCGGGATCTCGTCGGCGTTGGTGACCAGGAAGTTGTGCTTGGTGATCGGCATCGTGATGCCGCGGATGTCGGCCTCCTGGAAGGCGTCGGTGCCGATCGAGGCGCTGGGCACCTGGCCGGTGATCGCGACGATCGGGACCGAGTCCATGTGCGCGTCGGCGAGCGGGGTCACCAGGTTGGTCGCCCCGGGGCCGGAGGTGGCCATGCAGACGCCGACCCGCCCCGTGGCCTGGGCGTACCCGGTGGCCGCGTGCCCGGCACCCTGCTCGTGCCGGACCAGCACGTGCCGCACCGAGGAGTCGAACAGCGGGTCGTACGCGGGCAGGATCGCCCCGCCCGGGATCCCGAAGACCACCTCCACGCCGACCGCCTCGAGCGACCGGACGAGGCTCTGGGCCCCGGTGATCCCGGTGGCCGGCTCGGCAGCGGCCGCCGCGACCGAGCGGGCGGTCGTCTCGACACCGGTGAGCGACGCGGCTGCCTCGCGGCTGGCGGACTCGCCCGGGGTGGTGCTGTTCATGGCGTCTCCTGGCAGTGTCCCGGTCTGGGGACGTCGGTTCGGGGGCCCTGCGTGTGCGGCCCGGCTGCCTGCGGGCGCGGGCCGGCCGCTGTCCGGGACGGTCAGGGGGCCCGCAAACGAAAAACCCCTCGTGCCGCAGGCACAGAGGGGTGAGCGCGTCGGTCGGGCGACCGACGCGCTAGGCGACTACGAGGAGCTGGCTGGCCGGGCGCACCCGCCCACTGTGCGCCTCGGGGCGCGGCCCGTCAACCATCCCGTCCCACACAGTGGACCCGCGCGTCCTTAGATGTGAGACGGGACCGCCGAGTCGGTGTCGGCGAGGACCGCCGGGTCGAAGCCGGCGAGCACCTCCGGCAGCGCCGCGGCGGGCACCGGCCGGCCGAGCAGGTGGCCCTGCAGGAAGCGGCACCCGAGCGCGGCCAGCGCGGCGAGCTGCCCCGGCGTCTCGACGCCCTCGGCGACGACGTCCATGCCCAGGGTCCGGCCGAGGTCCACCACGCTGGCCACGAGGGCGGCGGTGCGGGGGTCGTCCTCGATGTGGGCGACGAAGGCGCGGTCCATCTTGAGCACGTCGACCGGCAGCCGGGCCAGCCGCGCCAGCGTGGAGTTGCCCTTGCCGAAGTCGTCCAGCGAGAGGACGCAGCCCATCTCCCGCAGCGCGGTCAGGTCGCCGTCCACCCGGTCCTCGGCGCCCAGGAGCACCGACTCGGTGATCTCCAGCATCAGCCGGTGCGCGGGCACGCCGGACCCGGCGAGGGCGCGGGTGACGTCGGGCACGAGGCAGCCGGCCTGCAGGTGCCGGACGGAGACGTTCACGCCGAGCTGCAGGTCCAGGCCGCCGGCCAGCAGCGGCGCGAGGGCGGCCGTGGCGGCGCCGAGCACCCAGCGCTGCAGCGGCACGACCAGGCCGTCGTCCTCGGCGATGGCGACGAACTCGTCCGGCGGGACGGCGCCGAACTCCGGGTGCTGCCACCGCACCAGGGCCTCCAGCCCGAGGACGCGCCGCTCCAGCACGCCGACCACCGGCTGGAAGACCAGGGACAGCTCGCCGCCGGCGATCGCCCCGGGCAGGTCGCGGGCCAGCCGGGCGCGCCGGTCGACCACGCGGTCCAGCGCCTCCCCCGAGGTGCGGACGCAGTTCTTGCCGGCGGCCTTGGCCATCCGCAGCGCCAGGTCGGCGCGGCGCACCGACTCGGCGGCGTCGTCCCCCGGTCGCAGTTCGGCCACGCCGACGCTGCCGGACACCGGGAAGACCGGCCCGCTGCCGGAGCTGCCGTCGGGAGTCGCCGGCCGGTGGTCCCGGTCGAGCACCTCGACCAGCCGCTCGGCCAGCGCCGTGGCCTCCGCCCGGCCGGCGTGCACGAGGACGGCGAACTCGTCGCCGCCCAGCCGCGCGACGAGGTCCTCCTCCCGGGCCGCGGTGCGCAGCTGGTCGGCGACCTCGCACAGCAGCCGGTCCCCCGCGTCGTGGCCGGCGACGTCGTTGACCGCCTTGAAGCCGTCGAGGTCGAGCAGGACCACGCACGCCGGCTCGGCGGCGGCCCGGCGCGCGTCGAGGGCGGCCATGAAGCGGGCCCGGTTGGGCAGACCGGTGAGGAAGTCGGTGTAGGCCAGCCGCTCGAGCTCCCGCTGGGTGCTGCGGCGGTCGGTCACGTCGCGCAGGTGCAGGACCAGCCCGTCGCGGCTGCGGGTGCCCGCCCCGGCCCGCGCGGCCCCGGAGACCTCGACGTCCCGCCAGGAACCGTCGCCGCTGCGCAGCCGCACCGTCGCGGGCAGCCCGTCGGCGCCGGTCCGGTTGCCGACCGCGGCCCGGACCCGGTCGACGAGGTCGCGGTCCTCGGGGTGCAGCAGCGCCGCCAGCGCGGTGCCGGCGAGGTCGGCCTCGGTCCACCCCAGCTGCGGGACGACCGGTCCCGACGCCCAGCCGATCCGCCCGGCGGGGTCCAGGACGACGGTGACGGCGTCGCCGCTGTGCACGAGTGCCCGGAAGTAGCCCTCCGCGCGCTGCAGCCGGCCGGTGAGCCGGCGCCCGTCCCGGGTCAGCAGCACGGTGCGGACGGCGGTCAGGACGACCAGCACCGCTCCCCCGGCGGCCTCCACCGTGGGCAGCGCCCGCCCGGCGAGCTCACCGGCCAGGAGCATGAGCAGCACGCCGAAGGCACCGGCGTAGGCCACCGCGATGCCGCGCACCGGCAGGGTCAGCGGGTCGTCGTCCGGCGCGGCCGGCTCCCCCGGGTCGGCGGCCACCCCGAACACGCCGGCGGCCAGCATGGCCAGCCAGGCGAGCTCGGTGAGCACCGCGTACCCCGTCCCCCCGGCGGTGCGGCCGAGCGCGCCGCCCACGGCGACCACCGCCATCGCGGTGGAGCACACCAGCAGCCAGGTGGCCGCGCGCCGCCGCGGACCGGTCACCGCGGTCACGGTGACCAGCCCGATGCCGCACAGCAGCGCCGCGACGGTCGGGTAGCCCAGCGAGACCAGCCCGTCGGCCCCGCCCTGCACGTCGGCCAGCAGCCGGCCCAGGAGCACGTGGCCGAGCACGGCGACCGCGACGGTGACGACCGCGCCGTCGATCAGCACCCGCGAGCCCAGCCGACGGCCCTGGCGTGGCGGCAGCAGCCACCCCGCGGCCGCCATCGCGACGGGCACGGCGAGGAGCACCGGGACGTCCTCGACGCCGCCGGAGGACGGGTCGCCGCTGGCGGCGCGCAGCACGGCCAGGCCCTGCCCGACAGCCAACAGCGCGGCGGCGAGGGCGAGACCGCGCCAGGGCCGGCCCGCCCGCCCGGGCAGCCGCGCGGCAACGCGGTTCACGGCGACGGCGGCTGCGGCGGACCCCAGGGCCAGGCACACCGGGACGAGCCGCGAGGCCAGCGGGGAGCCGGTCAGCTCCAGGACGGCGGTGACCACACCGAGCCCACCGAGCAGGGCGAGCACCCACGTCGGGGCGCGGTCCCGGCCGGCGTCCCGGGCGAGCGCCGTCCCGGCCGGCGTCACCGGGAGCCGACCAGCCCCGGCCACAGCAGGCCGGCGCCGTCGGAGAGCAGGTCGGTGAGCTCGCCCAGCCGCATCGGACGGGCGAGCAGGAAGCCCTGCGCGAAGCCCGCGCCCAGGCCGCGCAGCGCGCCGAGCTGGGCCGGCGTCTCCACGCCCTCGGCCACGACGTCCAGGCCCAGCGCCCGGCCGATGGTCACCACCGACTCGCACAGGGCCCGGCTCTTCGGGTCCCGGTCGACCCGGGCGACCAGCGAGCGGTCGAGCTTGAGCACGTCGATCGGCAGCCGGGTGAGATCGGCCAGCGACGAGCGGCCGGCGCCGAAGTCGTCCAGGGCCACGTGCACGCCCATGAGCCGCAGGGCCTCGATGTCGACGGCCACGTGCTCGCCCTCGGCCAGCACCGTTGCCTCGGTGATCTCCAGGACCAGCCGCTCCGGCGCCAGCCCGGTGGCGTGCAGCACCGCGGCGACGTCACCGACCAGGGTCCGGGACGCGACGTGGGAGGCGGAGATGTTCACGCCCAGGCGCAGCGGGGCGGCGGTCGCCGGCAGCCCGGCGGCCACGGTCGCGGCGTGCTCGAGCGCCCAGCGCTGCAGGTCGCCGATGACCCCGGTGCGCTCGGCGATCGGCACGAACTCCGCCGGCGGGACCTCCCCCAGCTCCGGGTGCCGCCAGCGCAGCAGCGCCTCGATGCCGGTGACCCGCTGCTCCTCCAGGCAGACGATCGGCTGGAACAGCACGGTGAACTCGCCGCGGGTCCACGCGCCGGGCAGGTCGTCGCGCAGCCGGGCCCGCCGGGCCGCCGCGGACCCCAGGGCGGGCCGGTAGCGGACCGCCGTCCCCGGGCCGGAGGCCGCCGCGGCCCGGACGGCGAGCTCGGCGCGGGCCAGGAGGTCCGCGACGGTCTGGCCGACCTCGAGCTCGACGGTGCCGATGCTGGCGCTGACGTCGAAGAACCCGGCCGTCGTGTCCATCGGCTGCTCGATCACCGACAGGCAGCGGTCGGCGAGCAGGTCGACGGCGTGCGGCGCGCCCTCGACGAGGACGGCGAACGAGCCGCTGCTCACCCGGGCGACCACCTCCGCCCCCCGGACCGTGGCCCGCAGCCGCCGGCCGACCTCCACCAGCACGCCGGTCGACACGTCGAGCCCGGCGTTCTCCCGCACGGCGTCGAGGCCCTCGAGCTCGACGAGCAGCAGGGTGCGGCACGGCGTCCCGGGTCCGGCGAGCGCGTCCCGGACCACGCGCTCGCAGCCGGCCCGGTTGGGCAGCCCGGTCAGCGGGTCGGTGAACGCCACCTGCTCGAGGGCGCGCTCGCGATCGACGCGCTCGGTGGTGTCGCGGCAGTGCAGCACCACGGCGCCCACGGCCGCGTCGGCGCGCAGGTCGGAGACGCCCGCCTCCAGGTGCCGCCACGTCCCATCGGTGTGCCGCACCCGGAACGGGAGCACGCCGCTCGCCGGCCCGTCGTCGGCCGCGGGGTGCAGGGCCCGGGCCATGGACAGCGTGTCCTCGGGGTGCACGAGCTCGAGCAGGTCCTGCCCGCGAGCGGGCCGGCCGGTGTCGCCGAGCACCGTCGCCAGCGCCGGTGAGGCCCAGGTGATGCGCAGGTCGCCGTCGAGGATCAGCACGGCGTCGCCGCTGGCCGAGACCAGCGAGCGGAAGTACGCCTCGCTGCGCCGCAGCCGGGCGCCCATGCGCTGCTCGTCGCGGGCGGTCACCCAGCGGTGGACGACGGCCAGGGCGGCGCACAGGACGACGCCGCCGATCATGACGGGGCTCGGGCGGCCGCCCACGATTCCGGCGGTCACCAGTCCCAGCAGGGCGGCGAGCATCGCCAGGTGCGGGAGCAGCTGACCCAGCTGGGTGGAGCGACCGCTGCGCGGCTGGGCAGCGCGGTCCTCGGGGCACGGTCCGGGGTCGGCGAGCGCGGCCGCGGCGAACACGGCCAGGCCGACGACGACGAGGAGCCGGCTGACGTCGAGCGCGCCGGAGCTGCCCGACAGCACGGCGGCGGTGCCCAGCGCCCGGCCGGCGGTCAGCAGGACCGTGGCGGCCAGCACTCCGAGGGCCATCCGCTGGCGACGGCTGTCGATGACACCCAGCAGCACCAGCGCCGCGGTCACGGTGGCCGAGGTGGCCAGCACCGCCGCGGCCAGCACCGCGGCCTCGGCGGGGGGCAGGTCCAGCCAGCTGCGGTGCGGGCCCAGTGCGAGCAGTTGCACGACCAGCACGCAGGCGGTGCCGAACAGGGTCAGCTCGACGGCGGAGCGGGCACCACGGCGCAGCCGCCGCCGGTCGACGAGGGTGAGGACGCCGAGCACCACCAGCACGTACGCGGGCACCGTGGGCAGCCAGCGGAGCACCAACCGCTGCAACGGGTCGTCCGGCGCGACGACGTACGCCGCGAGGACGCCGGTCACGGGCAGCAGCGCGGCGACGGCGATCAACCGCCACCCCCGCGCGCCGCTGTGCTGCGAGCACGCGACGCGCCACGTCACGCCACCCGCCACCACGCCCGTGCCCGAGACGGCGACGTCACTGGCGATCCCGCTGTCCGGCGACACGGCGGACACCGCGCAGGCGATCGCCGCCAGCACGGCGCTCCCGAGGAGCACCCACCTCAGCCTGTCCACACGTGCTGTCTCGGCACGCGCTCCGGCCCGCAACAGCGCAGCGGAGCGGGCCTCACCCCAACGGGGGGCCCGCCCCGACGCGAGCCTGCGAGAGGCGGGGGACGAGGGGGACCCCCATGGCACCTGGCCCCGTCCAGAGGCTCGCCGCGAGCCTGCGAGCGGTGAGGAGGACGAGGTCCCCCATGGCACCTGCCCCCGTCCAGAGGCTCGCCGCGAGCCTGCGAGCGGTGAGGAGGACGAGGTCCCCCATGGCACCTGCCCCCGTCCAGAGGCTCGCCGCGAGCCTGCGAGCGGTGAGGAGGACGAGGTCCCCCATGGCA
>NZ_JBJGYU010000024.1:0-68708 GCF_054050155.1 Geodermatophilus sp. SYSU D00703
CGCGGCCGGGCGGCGCCCCCCCCCCCCCCCCCCCCCCCCCCCCCCCCCCCCCCCCCCCCCCCCCCCCCCCCCCCCCCCCCCCCCCCCCCCCCCCCCCCCCCCCCCCCCCCGACCGTGGCGGCGCGTCTAGGCCGAGACGGCCCTGAGCGCCTGCTGGACCACGTCGGTGACGGCCTTGGGCTGGGAGATCATGATGACGTGCGAGCCCTCCGCCTCCACCACGGTGGCGCCGGCTCGCTGGGCCATGGTCCGGAGGACGTCGGCCCCGGCGGCCTTGTCGCCGGTGGGGATGACGGCCCAGGACGGCAGGCTCCTCCACGCCGGCGCCGCGGTCGGCTCGCTGAACCCGAGCGACGAGATGGGTCGCTGGGTCGCCGCCATGACCCGTGCTTGCTGCTCCGACACGTCGGCGGCGAAGGCGTCGTGGAACTTGTCCGGGTCGATCGCGAACTCGGTCCCGGTCTCCGTCCCACTCGTCGGGTAGCGGAGTGCGAGCAGCGCCGTGGTCAGGACGCTGTCCTTGGAGTCGGCCTCGATGTCCTGCAGTGCCTCTCCCTCGTCGGGCGCGAAACCGGCCACGTACACCAACCCGACGACGTTGCCCGCCCGCAGTGCGGCGTTGGTGATGACGGCCCCACCGTAGGAGTGCCCCACGGCCAGCACGGGTCCCTCGATCTGCGAGAGGGCACTGGCCACGTAGGCGGCATCGTGCGAGATGCCGCGCAGGGGGTTCGAGATGGCCTGCACCGGCGTCCCGGCGGCGAGCAGTTGTGCGACGACGTCGTTCCAGCCGGCGCTGTCGGCGAAGGCGCCGTGGACGAGTGCGACGGTCGGCCCAGAGCGGTCTGCGGGGGCTCCCTCGGTCATGGTGATCTCCTTCCGGACTGCTCGACGGAACACGACGTGCCCCGGACGTCGAGGACGGCGTGGCGGGTAGCCAGGGACCTTGCTCCCGCCACCGGGCGGTTGCATCGGTCACGTGGCCCTGTGGTCGACCCCTCAGGGACCAGGAGCGGTCCACGCGGTGGGGCTCCAGAAGAAGTCCGGATCGGACACGACGAGCCGCTCCGGGACCGGATGTGGCTGGGCCAGGAAGGCCCAGTGCCAGTAGCCGAGCGCGAAGCGTGCGTCGGCCCGGGCCCAGACCTCGGCGGTCGGGATCACGTCCAGCACGGTGAGCCGGCGGACCGCCTCGGGACGGTCCAGGGCCATCCGGTAGGCGACCCGGCCGCCGCGGTCGTGGCCGACGACGTCGAAACGGTCGAACCCGAGTCGGCTCATGAGCGCGGTGCAGTCCTGCGCCATGGCTCGCTTGCCGTAGCTCTCGTGGCCGGGCACCGACACGGGCTTGGAGCTGTCCCCGTATCCACGCAGGTCCGGAGCCACGACCGTGGAACTCCGGGCGAGTCCACCGGCCACCAGCCCCCATGCGAGGTGGGTCTCGGGGTGTCCGTGCAGGAGGAGCAGCGGAGGGCTCGACCCGCCGTCGCGGACCCGCAGAGTCACGTCCCCGACGGAGACGCGCGGGAGTCTGAGGTCCTCGAACTCGTCCGGGAAGGCGTCGTCGCTCGAGGTGCCGGCGGGCATGGACATGGTTCATCCCCGAGGGCTCGGTTCCGCGACGGGACGGGGGAGCCTGCACGGGACGGGGACCGGCAGGCATCGGTCAGGTGACTCCTCACGGAGGAACGCGCACGTCAGGAAGTCGACGCGCCGTTGCTCATGCTGCTGGAGTGACAGACTCCTCTCCGGTCCATGATCGACATGACTGCGGTGACAGGAGGGAGGCGGCATGGCTCCGACGAGCCCGTCCGCCGGCTCCCGGGAGCAGCGCCGTGCCCGTATCGAGCAGACGGCACTGGAGCTCTTCCGGACGAGGGGCTTCGACAACGTCACCGTGGAGGACCTCTGCGCCGAGGTCGGCGTGGCCCCTGCGACCTTCTACCGACACTTCGGGACCAAGGAGGACGTCGTCTTCGCCTACGAGGACGACTTCTCCGCGGCACTGCGAACGGCGCTCGGTGCTGCCGCACACGTGCCGGAGTCCGCCCGCCTGCCGGTCGTCCTCTGCGAGTTCGCGGCCTTCCTGGAGTCGCAGCAGGACCTGCTCGCGCTGCGGGACCAGATCGTGCTGGGACACCCTCGGCTGATGCAACGGACAGTGACGGCGCAGCGTGATCTCGAGGGCGTCCTCGCCGCCGGTCTCGCGCAGCTCCGCGGGTCGACCGTCCCTGACGCCGCGGCCCTGCTCGAGGCGGGCGTCGGCATCGTGGTGCTCCGCGTCGCTGTCCGCTCATGGCGCGCGGAAGGCGGTGGCTCGCTGCTCACGGTCACGCGGCAGACGCTGGTCCGACTACGGGAGACGGTCGCCGGCCTGACCATCGGCGGCGACTGACCTCCCAGGCGATCCGGTACGGACGGATGACTCATGCCGCGACGCCGCACGGGAGGGGAGCCTCACTCCCGTCACACGCCCACCCGCAAGGCGGCCGTCGTCCGGAAGCGCTGACCACGTCGGTGCCGCTGGTACTCCGCTCGCTCGTCTCGCCCGGTCGCGACTCCCCTTGCGCCTGCAGACCAGAGGAGCGCAGCAGCGATGACCGCGGTCGCACAACACACCGGCAGTGCCATCCGACCCTTCAGCGTGGACGTGCCGGAAGAGGATCTCGTCGACCTGCGTCGGCGCCTCGCGGCGACCCGCTGGCCGGACGAGGAGACCGTCCCCGATCGGTCGCAGGGGGCGCAGCTGGCCGAGATGCAAGAGCTCGTCCGGTACTGGAGCACGGAGTACGACTGGCGGAGGGGCGAGGCGCAGCTGAACGCCTGGCCGCAGTTCATGACGAGCATCGACGGGGTCGACGTCCACTTCTTCCACGTCCGCTCCCGGCACGAGAACGCGCTCCCGCTGATCATCGCCCACGGGTGGCCGGGCTCGGTCTTCGAGCAGATCAAGGTCATCGGTCCGCTGACCGATCCCACGGCGTTCGGCGGCTCGGCGGAGGACGCCTTCGACGTCGTCATCCCGTCCCTGCCCGGCTACGGCTTCTCGTCACGACCGACCGAGACCGGCTGGGACGTGGAACGCATCGGCCGAGCGTGTGACGTGCTCATGAAGCGGCTGGGGTACACGCGCTACGTCGCCCAGGGCGGCGACTGGGGAGCCGGCGTCGTCGAGGCGATGGGACGGCAGGCGCCCGAGGGGCTGGACGGGATCCACACCAATCTGCCCGCAGTGTTCCCGCCCGATGCGGCTGCAGCGATCGCCAGCGGCGGGCCCGCACCGGCCGGGCTCTCCGAGGAGGAACAGGCGGCGTTCGACGACGTGCGGACGTTCCTCCAGAACGGGGGTTGGGGCTACTACCAGATGATGACCGCGCGACCGCAGGCAGTCGGCTACGGCCTGACGGACTCCCCAGCCGGACTCGCCGGGTGGATGCTCGTGCACGGCGGGTTCGGGAAGTGGACGTACGGCAGGGATCCCGAGCAGACGCCGACGGTCGACGAGGTGTTGGACAACTTCTCGCTGCACTGGCTGACCAACACCGTGGCCTCCGGGGCGAGGCTCTACTGGGAGAACCGCGCACAGAGCCTGATCAGCGCGGCTGGGCAGAAGACGGACACGATCAGGATCCCGGTGGCCATCACGGTGTGTCCGGACGACGACCTCTTCCGAGCACCCGAGACCTGGGCCCGTCGCGCCTTCCCCAGCCTGAGCTACTTCCACGAGGCCGAGCGCGGCGGCCACTTCCCGGCCTGGGAGGAACCGCAGGTCTTCTCCGAGGAGATGCGCGCCGCGTTCCGACCACTGCGCAAGCCCCCGGTCCCTGAGCCGCGCCGCTGATCCCGCGGCGAGGTCCTGACCGCGCCGGCCACGGCCCGCCGCAGAGAGAACCGCACTGGAGATCAGCAGCCCTCGCCGAGCCGGCGGCTGCTGATCGCCGCCCCCCCGATCCGGGGCGCTGCCGCCCCGACCACTGCAAGTGAGGTGAACGGCGTGGCGCTCGCAGGCCTGCTGCGCACGAAGAGCCGGATGCCGTCGCTGGACGGCGCGACCGGATGCTCAACACGGAGCCGCTGACGGCGGACGGGCTGCGCGGGCGCTATCCGGTCGCGCTCGACAGGGACTACGCCGTCCGGGAGGCGTAGCGCGACCACTACTGGCCGGCGTTGTACTTCGTCGATGCAACGGGCACATCCTCCACCACCGGTTCGGCGGGGGCGGCTCCATGCAGTCGAGCTGGTCATCCGACACCTGCTCACCGAGTCCGGCGCCGACCTCGCCGAGCCGCCGTTCGTCTCGGTGGCCGGCGAGGGCATCGAGGCCGCGGCGGACTGGGACCACCAGGAGTCGGGGGAGACCCACCTCGGCGACGCGCGCACCACCGACTTCGCCTCACCGACGAGGGACTTCACCCATCCGTTCGCGATGACGTACCCGGCCCATGCGTTCCGGACCGACGAGCCGACTCCGCAGATCCACGTCCGCCACCTGCGCTTCTGTGACGACGCCGGCCGGACGAAGGCGCAGTGCCCGACCGGCAGCTCTGGGGAAACCGGATTCGGCGTCCTCGAGTAGGCAGCAAGCACGACTCGCCCGGTGGGGGAGGAGCGGGTGATGATCGACATCCCCGGCTTCTCCCTGGCCTTCGGGACCAACCGGCTTCGCTACCTGCCCCGTCCCTCACCCGCGTGCCGCGGTTCTTGGCCCCTACGCCCTCCTCACGGGCCGCGCGTACACGTCCTACGCCCTGACCCGCGGGCTCGACCCCGACTCCGGGTGGCCAGGGCTCGGACGACCGCAGCCCTGGTGGTCCTGGTCGGGCGGTGTGGACGCTGTTCATCCTCGCGCGGCCGTTGCTCCCCTGGAAGGTCGCGCTGCTCTGCGCCATGGTGGGAGTGGTCGCCCTCGTGCTGGCGGTGCCGTCGCTGGCCGAGGGCGTCGCCTGCGGGAGGTGTCGCACCTGGCGCTGCTGCTCGCGGGGGCCATCGGCGCGCCGGCGGCTCTGCTCGGAGAGCCGGCCGCGCGGTTGGCCGAGCGCGGGCACGACTCGGAAGGGAGGGGCCGGTGACCGACCCGGCCGGGCGGCTGAGCCAGGAGGAGCTGGCGGCGATCGATGCGTGGTGGCGCGCGGCGAACTACCTGTCGATAGGCCAGATCTACCTGATGGACAACCCACTGCTGCGCGAGCCGCTGCGGCCGGAGCACGTCAAGCCACGGCTTCTCGGGCACTGGGGGACGACGCCGGGGTTGAACTTCGTCTACGCGCACCTGAACCGGGTCATCGCCGCCCGCGACCTGAACACGATGTACGTGATGGGCCCGGGTCACGGCGGGCCCGGGCCGGTCGCGGCGGCCTGGCTCGAGGGGACCTACAGCGAGGTCTACCCGGAGGTGTCGCAGGACGAGGCTGGGATGAAGCGGCTGTTCACCCAGTTCAGCTTCCCGGGCGGGATCCCGAGCCACGTGGCGCCGGAGACCCCTGGCTCGATCCACGAGGGCGGTGAGCTCGGCTACGCCCTGATGCACGCCTACGGCGCCGCGTTCGACAACCCGGACCTCGTGGTGGCCGCGGTGGTCGGCGACGGGGAGGCCGAGACCGGGCCGCTGGCCACGAGCTGGCACACCAACAAGTTCCTCGACCCGGCCCGCGACGGCGCCGTCCTGCCGATCCTGCACCTCAACGGCTACAAGATCGCGAACCCCACCGTGCTCGCCCGGATCGAGCCCGAGGAACTCAGCGACCTGTTCCGCGGCTACGGCTACACGCCGCACGTCGTCGAGGGCTCGGACCCGGCCTCGATGCACCGGCAGTTCGCGGCCACCCTCGACGGGTGTCTGGATGAGGTCGCCGCCATCCAGCGGCGGGCACGGGTGGACGGCGTCCAGGACCGACCGCGTTGGCCGGTGATCGTGCTGCGCTCCCCGAAGGGCTGGACCGGGCCGGCCGAGGTCGACGGCCACCGCGTCGAGGGAACGTGGCGCTCCCACCAGGTCCCCTTCGCCAACGCCCGAGAGGACGACGGGCACCGCAAGGTCCTCGAGGAGTGGCTGCGCAGCTACCGCCCGGAGGAGCTGTTCGACGAGACCGGGGCACCGGTCGCCACCCTCCGCGAGCTGCACCCTCAGGGGCAGCGGCGGATGAGCGCCAACCCGCACGCCAACGGCGGGGAGCTGCTCACACCCCTGCGGATGCCCGACTTCCGCGACCACGCCGTCCCGGTGGCCGAGCCCGGGACGGGTGCGGTGGAGGCCACCCGGGTGCTCGGCACGTTCCTCCGGGAGGTGATGCGGCAGAACACGAGCAACTTCCGGGTGTTCTCCCCGGACGAGAACAACTCCAACCGGCTGAGCGCGGTGCTGGAGGCGACCGACCGGGCGTGGATGGCGCGGCGGGAGCCCGACGACGACCACCTGGCGCCCGACGGGCGGGTCATGGAGGTGCTCTCGGAGCACCTGTGCCAGGGCTGGCTGGAGGGCTACCTGCTGACCGGCCGGCACGGCTTCTTCTCCTGCTACGAGGCGTTCATCCACGTCGTCGACTCGATGTTCAACCAGCACGCCAAGTGGCTGAAGACCACCAACGGCATCCCGTGGCGCCGGCCCATCGCCTCGCTGAACTACCTGCTCACCTCGCACGTGTGGCGCCAGGACCACAACGGCTTCTCCCACCAGGACCCCGGCTTCATCGACCACGTGGTGAACAAGAAGGCCGACGTCATCCGGGTGTACCTGCCCCCGGACGCGAACACCCTGCTGTCGGTCGCTGACCACTGCCTGCGGACCCGCCAGTACGTCAACGTGATCGTCGCGGGCAAGCAGCCGGCGCTGCAGTACCTGGACGTGGATGCCGCGGTCGCGCACTGCACGAAGGGCATCGGCATCTGGGAGTGGGCCAGCACCGACGCCGGGGCGGAGCCCGACGTCGTGATGGCCTGTGCCGGCGAGGTGCCCACGATGGAGACCCTCGCCGCCGTCGACGTCCTCCGCACCGCGTTCCCGGATCTGCGGATCCGCGTGGTCAACGTCGTCGACCTGATGCGGCTGCAGGACGACCGGGCGCATCCGCACGGGCTGTCCGACGTCGAGTTCGACTCCTACTTCACCACCGACAAGCCGGTGATCTTTGCCTACCACGGCTATCCGTGGCTGATCCACCGGCTGACCTACCGCCGTGGCAACCACGAGAACTTCCACGTGCGCGGCTACGTCGAGGAGGGGACGACGACCACCCCGTTCGACATGTGCGTCCTCAACGGCCTGGACCGCTTCGACCTGGCCATCGACGTGATCGACCGGGTGCCCCGGCTGCGGACCCGGGCCGCCCACCTTCGGGACCGGCTGCGCGACAAGCTCATCGAGCACCGCCAGTACGTGCGCACCCACGGCGAAGACCTCCCCGAGGTCCGCGACTGGCAGTGGGGCGCCGGTGCGGGCGCCACCGTCAGCGGGGAGAACGAGCCGCTGCACGAGCCGGCGTCCTCGTGAGGGTCCTGGTCGTCAACGCCGGCTCCAGCAGCCTCAAGCTCACCGCGCTGGACGATGCCGGCTCGGTGACCGCGGCGGTCACCGTCGACCACTGGCAGGGGGAGGGGGACCTCCAGCCGCTCACCGACTTCCTCGCCGGCTGCGGACCCGTCGACGCCGTCGGGCACCGGGTGGTCCACGGCGGGCCGCACCACACCGGCCCGGCCCTCGTGGAGCCGATGCTGGTCGCCGGCCTGTACTCCATCAGCCACCTGGCGCCGCTGCACAACCCGCGAGCGCTGGCCGCCGTCCGGAGCGTCCAAGAGCTGTTGCCCGACGTCCCGGCGGTGGCCTGCTTCGACACGACCTTCCACGCCGCCCTCCCGCCCGCGGCCCACACCTACGCGCTCCCGCGGGAGTGGAACCGGCGGTGGGGACTGCGCCGGTACGGATTCCACGGGCTGTCCCATGCCTGGGCGGTCCGCCGCGGCGCCGAGCTGATCGGCCGGCCGGCCGAGGAACTACGTATCGTCTCGGCCCACCTCGGGGCCGGGGCTTCCCTGGCGGCGGTACGGGAGGGCAGGTCGGTGGACACCACCATGGGGTTCACCCCGCTGGCCGGGCTGGTCATGAACACCCGGCCGGGGTCGGTCGACCCGGGACTGCTGCTGTGGCTGCTGGAGCACGGCGAGGAGCCGCGGACGGAGGTGGCCGACGTGCTGGAGCACCACGCCGGCCTCCGGGGGCTGACCGGCACGTCCGGCGACCTGCGTGAGGTGCTGGCCGGGCGGGAGGGCGGGGATCCCGACTGTGCCCTCGCCCTCGACGTGTACGTCCACCGGCTGTGCCGGGAGATCGCGGCGATGACCGCCTCCACCCGGGGACTGGACCTGCTCGTGTTCACCGGCGGCGTGGGGGAGCATGCCTGGCAGGTGCGTCAAGCCGTCGTGGACCGGATGGGCCACCTCGGGTCTGCGGTGGACGCCGCGGCCAACCGTGAGGCGACCGGGGACGCCGACGTGAGCGCGGCGGGCGCGGCGGCGCGGACGGTCGTTGTCACCGCTCGGGAGGACCTGGAGATCCGCCGCCAGGTGCTGGCGGTCCTGGACGAGGGGCGGGCGATCCACCCCGTGCCCCAGTGAGACGTGTACGGACGCAGACCGCGGCGGGCCGCGGCCGGAGACGCCGGTCGCCGCGGAAGCAACCACGCCGGCGCCCCGAGCACCAAGGCCGCTGCGGCGCCGATGCTGGTGCTCGCCGGAGGTTCCGGCTCCAGCCGGACCGGCGTGCTGCCCCTGCTGATGGCCTGCACGCCGGTCCTTCCCTCCCGGCGTCGCCGACGTCGGGCGCTCGGGCGCCGACAACCAGCCTCTGGGCAGGTGATGCGTGGGAGCCGCTCCGTGCAGCACGCGCCGGCTCGAGCAGGCGTCCGCCCAGACCCGCGGGTGCCGGTGTGTCACAGAACTGGTGGTTGTCTGCCATCTCTGCGGTCGCGGTCCGCTGCGGCCGCTGCTCGGTCCCGGCTGTCCTGCTCACGGTCGGCGCGGGCGGCCTCACGGTCCTGCTCCCTCTCGAGGCGGTCCTGCTCCGCCTTGAGGCGATCGGCCGCGTCGGCCGCTCGGTCGGCCTCAGCCCGCGCCCGGTCGTCCTCGACCCATCCTCGGTAGCTCGCCTCGACCTCGACGTCGATGGCCCGCTGCTCCTCGCTCTCCCAGGAGGGTCCACCGCCGGCCGACGCAGCCGCCCGGTCCCTCCACCGCCCGTGTTCGGCGCGGCGTTCGTCAGCGGCTGCCTCCCGGTGCTCGGCGGCCGCGGCCCGCCCCCTGGCCTGCAGATCGCGCTCGGCGGCCACCTCGTCGCGCTGTCGAGCAGCCGCCTCGCGGCTCACGGCTGCATCGTCCCGCCGGCGGGCGGCCCGCTCGCGGCGCCGGGCGGCATCCTCCTGTGCCCGGTCGGCGGCGTTCCGCCGCTGCTCGGCACTCGCCACGTCCGTGGGATCGGGCGGGGTGACCACCGGCCAACGACCCGCCCGCAGACGCTCGTGCTCGACGGCCCGCAGCGCCGCCGCGGCCTCACTCAACAGCCCCAGCGCATCCTCCAGGCGGCCCTCCCGCAAGGCCCGTTCGGCCAGGGCGAGCTGCGTGGCGGCGACGCCGCTCTCGGTGGTGGCCACCGCCTCGGCACCCCGGCCCAGTCGCTCCTGGAGGTGCCGGACTTCCTGCCGAAGGCGTTCGGAAGCCTGCTCGGTGCGACGGCGCTGCTGCTCTCGGCGTGCCGGCTCGTCCGGCACGCGCTCGTCGGGGGGCCGCTGATCGGACCCGTTCATGCGCCGAGCGTTCCCCCTAAGGAAGCCGCGGACAAGAGCCGGTGCGGGCGACAGCCGCACCGGTCAGCTCACCGACCCACAACACCCTGCGCTGCCGCGCAGCGATCCCTGCAGTCGCCTGTGGGACAGCTCGCGGACCGCAGGAGACGGCAGCTCCTCGACTTCGAGTGTCATGTGCCGCGGGCCGGGCGCTCACGGGCGTCAGGGCGAGATGGAGTGGTCGGCCATCACCCGCTCCATCACGAGGGTGGAGTTCATGCACTGGACGCCGGGGAGGGTGCCGAGCTGTTCGTCTTGCAGGGAGTGGTAGGCGGCCAGGTCGGCTGTGACGATCCGCAGCAGGTGGTGGGGGTCACCGAAGAGGCGCTCGGCGGACACCACGCTGGGAATGGCCGCCGGCCCTGACGGGTGTTTGCCGGCTACTGGAGGACGACTGGGGGAGTTAGCCGTCACTCCAGCCTCGACAGACGGGCAGGGGGCTCGCAGTTCTTGAGAGGAGGCCACGCGGCCACGGAGTCGCGACCCGCGGTCTGGGGTGCAGCGCCCCTCTTGACCACCATGAGGGCTGCTACGGGATGTCCACCGATGTACGCCATCGTCCGGTATGCGGCCTGCCCTGCCAGACGGACCTGCGTGGACCGGGGTGAACCCGCGGCCGACAGGTGGGGGTGGAGGGGTCGCGTCAGCCGCCGAGTGGCGCGGGGAACACCGGCCGGGCGCTCCGGTCGGCGTCGGTGGCGGCGGATCGTTCGGCGCGGTCGCGCAGCATTGCGGTGCACCAGTGGGGCAGTAGCAGGGTGCGCCGGCCGGTGTCGGTCTTGGTGGCCTTGACCACCAGGCCCTGTCCGCGGACGCGGACGGCGGCGGCGCGGACCTCGACGGTGCCGACCTCGAGGTCGACGGCGTTCCAGACCAGGCCGCGGGCCTCGCCGATGCGCAGGGCGTCGTGGCGGGCGGCGAGCGTGCACATGCCAGACAGGACCGAGTGGCACATCCGGGCGGTGGCGGTCCCGTGCTGGTCGGCGATGCCGCGCAGGAGGGTGCCCACGGTCAGTTCGCGGATGCGGAGGGCGCCGAGGCGGGGGAGGAGCTGGCGGTCGAGGCGGTCGCGGTAGGCCTGCATCGTGATGGGGGAGAGGTCGCTCAGTCCGGCGTACCAGGCCTCGGCGAGGGCGGTGACGCGGCTGTCGGCGGTGAACTCGCCGCGGGCCTGGGCGAGGACGCGGTCGCACAGGGCCAGCTCGGGTGCCCGGCTGGACCAGGGGAGTCCCCGGCCGATCTCGGCGCAACTGTTTGCCGACCGCCGGAAAGGTCGCGCGAGGAGGGTAGCCGCCACCATCCCGCGGCGGCACCGCCGGTGTGGTCTCGACCGCAGCGCTGGCTGCGGGGTGGTGCAAGCCGCTCGTACCCCGACACCGGCACGCCGTTCGGCCTCACATCCCTGCGCCGGAGCCGGAAGCCGAGCCGGGCGGCGAGTGCCCGGTTCGGCGTGGTTGTCAGGTGGATCACGGCGGTGACGCGGTCGAGCCCGAGAACCGCGAAGGCGGTGTCGATCCACGCCGTCGCAGTCTGGGTCGCCCATTCCCCGGCCCCGCGCATGACGTGCGAGGAGGTAGCCCCGTTCGACCTCGTCCCACGCGGGCCACGGTGGCAGCCTGGATTGACGGAGCAGGGCGCCGGAGGTGCGGTCGAGGTGCGATCCGAGAGGGCGAGGTGCGATCCGAGAGGGCGAGGTGCGAACGTCGCTGTGTCAGCTAGGTGATCGTGCGGCAGGCCACCAGCTCGATGCAGTGGCGTGCGGTGACGAGCCCGACGAGCCCGCCGTCGTCGTCCACCACCGGGACGGCGTCGGTGCGGGCCGCCAGCATGGCTCGGGCGACGGCGGCCACGTCGTCGCCGGAACGCGCCTGTGGCCGGGCCAGTCCGCGCACCACGTGGCGCAGGCGGACGCGGTGCGCCTCGAACGGGCCCGGTGGCCACCGCAGGGCGAGGTCCCGCTCGTCCAGCACGCCCACCGGGCGCAGCTGGGAGTCGACCACCACGAGGGGTCGACAGCTGGCGCCGCGCAGCCGCCCCCATGCGGCCCACAAGGAGGTGTCCTGGTCGGCGATCGGGGGACGGCGGTTCATCACGACCCCTGCCGTCCGGACGCCGTACCGCGCGCCCGCCACTGCAGCGGCCGCCGATCGTGCGGCCTTCCTGGGCTGCGCCCGGACGTCAGCCGTCTCGTCGTCCCGGGCGGCCTGACCGGTCCGAACCGGTTGACTGGCCATCACCTTCTCCTCTTCTCCGGTGGTGACCCACCGAGGCACTCGGGCGTCGGTCAGTCGGCGATCCACCTGCCCGGTGGGCGCCCGTGGCCGGGCTGGTCCGCCGGCCGGCGCGAAGTCCCGTCCGCGCCGCCGTCGGGCGGGGTGCCGGGTGCACCCCGCCCGCTCAACTGCGGCCAGACCCGCCACAGCGCCCACCCGAGCGCGGTGGCGACCCCGATGGCCAGGCCGGGCGCCAGCACACCCAACAGGATCAGCACGATGGTGATCCGGGCGCCGACCACCACCGCGACCGGTGGATCCGCCGGCTCGCGCGACGGCCGCTCCCTGCGGCTCCGGGCGGACGGCGTGGCTCGGGGCGGCTCCTCGATCTCCTCTGTCCAGAACCGCTGGACGTCGTCCCAGACCCGCTGCTCCTCTGCGCTGAGCACTGCCCACCTCCTCGACCGTGTTCGACCATGCCGGCGGGCGGTGGCTGCGCACCACGGGTTCCGGCGGTCAGATGAGGCACACTGTCGTTGCCGATCGTCGGCAACGACGTGGGAGGGGACATGACCCGCAAGGCCGAGGACGGGCCCACCTGCCGCCCGGCGGCGTCGGCCTCCGGCGACTGGCTGGCCTCGGTGGGTGCCTCGGCGGCGGCCGCCGTGAAGGCGCCGCCGGAACTGCTCGGTGGGTACCTGCCGCTGCTGGCCGACGCCGCGATCAACGGCCGCCGTCCCGACTCCTTCGAGCTCGACGCCGTCCGCGAGCTCGGCCGGCGCGCCGCCGCGCAGGGGGTCGGCGCGCGCCGCGCGGTCGACCTGTACCTGTCCGCGGCGTGGCGGCTGTGGCGGCGACTGCCCGTCGTCGCGCGCTCCTCGGATCCGGAGAAGGTCCGCCGGGCCGCCGAGGCGGTGCTGCGGGTGCTCGACGACGCCGTCGGTGTGCTGGTCGACGGCCACCAGGCGGAGCGCCGGGAGATGATCCGCCGGGAGGAGGCCCTGCGGGCCGAGTTCGTCGACGACCTGCTGCGCGGTGACGCCGACGTCTCCCGGCTGGTGGAGCGCGCGGAGCCGTTCGGCATCGACCTGGGCAAGCCCCACCACGTCGCGCTGGTCGCACCGGCCGATGGCGACGGCGCGGTCGACCGTGCGGCGATCGCGCTGGAGCGTGCGGTGGTCGAGCGGTTCGGGGACAGGGAGGTGCTGGTGGCCACCAAGGACGGACGCGTGGTCGTCGTCGTCCCGGGTGGCTCCGCCCCGGCCTTCGCCCTACCGAGAGGCGTCGACGTGGGCGCGGCGCTCCAGCAGGAACTGCGCCGCCGAGAGCTCGCCGGCCGCTGGCGCGTGGCTGCCGGACGCGCCTTCCCCGGCGCCTACGGCGTCGCCCGCTCCTACGAGGAGGCCCTCGAGGCCCTGACCTTCGCCGACCGGCTCGACCTGGACACCAACGTCGTCCACGCGCGCGACCTGCTCGTCTACCGGGTGCTCGGCCGCGACCAGGCGGCCATCGTCGACCTGGTCCGCGACGTGCTCACACCCCTGGACCAGGTGCGCGGCGGGGCGGAGGTGCTGCTGGAGACCCTGCGGGAGTACTTCAACGCCGGTGAGGTCGCGACCGAGGCCGCCCGCCGGCTGCACGTGTCGGTCCGCACGGTCACCTATCGCCTGGCCCGGGTCGCCCAGCTCACCGGGTACAGCGTCTCCCAGCCCGGCCAGCGGTTCTCGCTGCAGACGGCCGTGCTCGGCGCGCGGCTGCTCGACTGGCCCGCGACGCCGCTGCCGCCCGAACTCTGACCGGTCTGGGGTCGGGGGAGTCCGACCAGGGGGCGGTCCCGCTCACCGGGGACCCGCGGCCCGTGCGGCGCGGGCCGAGGCTCGCGTCGTGTCGCCGAGCTGCGTGCGCACCCGGGCCTCGGTGATGCCGGCCAGTCCGCGGCGCACCCCGGCGCGCAGCAGCCCGGCGCGGCAGTGGATCACCGCGCGGATGACGGTCCCGGCCGGCAGGACGGGATGGAACTCGCGGATGAGGGACTCGGTGCGCGCGAGCAGTGCCTTGCGCTCCGCGACGACGATGGCGGCGTGACCCACGGCGGTCATCCTCGGCCCGTCGGCCGGGCCGTGGATCGCCGCGGGGGCTCTCCCCGCCCGCCGTCCGCGGCCAGTGCGGCGAAGTGCCACAGCGTGACCAGGCCGAGGAGGCGTCCTGCCTCGTCGACGACCGGCACGGCGTCGGCCCGGGCGTCGAGCATGGTCCGGGCGACGGTCGCCACGTCGTCCCTGCTCCTCACCCGAGGTCGGGCACGCCCGCGGAGCAGCAACGTGAAGACCGGTGTCCAGTGCGCTCCGAGCGGTCCCGGCGGCCACTCCAGGGCCATGGTCTGCTGGTCCAGCACCCCGGCCGGGCGTTGGTGGTCATCCACGACCACCAGGTGCTGGGTGCGCGCTCCGTGCAGCCGACCCCAGGCGGTCCACATCGAGGTGCTCCGGTGCACGGTCGCGGGAAGGCGGGTCATGACGTCGGCCGCGGTTCTCGCGGGGCGGTCAGGTCCTCGCGCAGGGACCAGCGTGCCGTGAGCCGCCTCCCGTTCCCTGGGAGCCTCCAGCTGGGCTCGCGTCATGGCCGCTCGACCGAGGTGGACCAGGGAACTCATCGTCTTCCGCCTCTCCGCCGTCACCCGCACGTGCTCCTCCCTGGAGAGTGCGCGAGGGCGGATGCCCTTCTCGAGGTCACCCACCGGACAGGTGGTCAGGAGGCCACTTGCCGAGCACCTGCAACCAGTGCAGGCCGGTGGCCGGCGCGTCCGGACGGACGACCGCCGCCGTAGGCGGAACCTGAGGTCGGTTCACGGCCACGTCCTGCCGGCCATCGGCAGCCTTGACGCATCCGAGTTGACCGGCGGAAGCCCTGGGTGGACCGAGCTCCCAAGAGCACGCTGAGGCCATCCCCGGAACGGATGGAGAAACCGACGTGTACCTCACCCTCTCCCGCGGTGCTGAGTCGGAGTCCGCGCGAGTCACCGGAATGGACCTCCAGGTCGCACGGAGCGACGTCCCCACCGCCCGGCCGACCACGAGAGCCCGGCGGGGGTGTCGGCTGGCCGACATCGTCGACGAGTGGGGACTGCAGTCCTTTCCCGCCAGCGACCCGCCGGCGAACTGGTGAATCCCGCACGGGCGGACTTCGCGGAGACGAGCGGCGGCGTGACCGAGTTGCGCTCGGGCGATCTGATGAGGCTGCAGCAGGAGGCAGGAGTCGGCGCCCAGCGCCCGGTCGGCGGCAGCAGTGGCCCCGGCGAGGCCGGCACCGGCGAGCACGATGATCGCCGGCAGGAAGGACAAGCTCTCCCGGAACCGGTAGAGAGCCGCTGCCACGCGCAGCTCGGGCAGCGGCCCGGGGCGTCTGCTCGCCCGTTCGTCAGCAACGGGCAGCCGGATCTCGGTCACCTCTCGTTCGTGCCGGGTGGCGCCGATGTCAGGGCCGGCGGTGTCGCGTCGTGAGAGCAGCGGATGGACGCGATGAGTTCGACGCAGTGCCCCGCCGTGACCAGCCCCGTCAATCGCCCGTCCTCGTCCACGACGGGGAGTGCGTCAGCGCGGGCGTCGAGCATGGTCAGGGCCCCCGTTGCGACGTGCTCGGAGCCGGACACCCGCGGATCGGTTCGGAAGCGCAGCAGCTGATGGACCGGCAGGTGGTGCGCGCCCAGCGGCCCGGGCGGCCACTCCAGGGCGATGTCGCGCTCGTCGAGAACGCCGATGGGACGTGCGGCCTCATCGACCACGACCAGGTGCTCGCCGTGTTGTTCCCACAGGAGCCCCCAAGCGCGGAACAGCGACGCGTGCTCACCGACAGTCCCAGGGTGGCGGGTCATCACCTCGGCGACAGTGGGCAGTCGCGGGTGAGTTGCTTCCTCCCTGGGTGTCCGGCGCATCCCTCCGTCGAGGGCCGGCCGGTCGAGTGTGACCACGTTGGTCGAGATCTGACTCCCTTCTCCGTGCGATGAGACGCCGTTCCGATGTCGGGTCGATCCCGACGGCGGTCGACTGCGGACCCGTCGGAGGTGAGCAGCCTCTGTTCGTCGAGAGATCCGCGCCGGCCACATCCCGGCACCTCCGGTCCGCGAGTCGGGGGGCCGATCGTGCTTCTCGGTGATCGGGTACGCGGGCTCCGACTCGGCGTTCGCACGTCGCAGTGTGCTGCCGACGTCCGGCGGCTTGGAGGGGTCCTGCAGGACAGGCCGACCGGCGCGCGGTTGCCGGACGTCGGCAGTCGAACCCTCGTGCGCCAGGTCGACTGTGGCCGCCGTGCCCCGGCCGAGCATCCGACCGATGGGCGGGTCTCGGGCTGCGTCACGTGGGCGTCGTGGTCACGTCGGTCGGCGAAGCGGAGTGAGAGCCCGGAGGAGCTGTTGCTGACACTCGGCAAGGAGGGCGGTCATCAGCTGTCCGACGCCGTCCCTGGCCGGGCGGGCGTCGGGCAGGGCATGGTCGGACTCGAAGCCGAGCGACCGCGCTCGGCGCTGAGGAAGTCCGTCGCCGAGGGATCGCACGCCGAGTCCCCGCGAGCACGGCGAGCCGGAGCGCAAGCCACCGGCGAACCGAACCGATCGACCCCGACCGGAGGAGCCAGCAGGTGTCCACTGCCATCCTGGACGAGCACGTCGAGTTCGCGGCGACCAGCGTCGCCCCTCTGACGCTCACCGACCGCTGCGACGCGCCCGCTGTCGTGGGCGGTCCGAACGGGAGGACAGGTCGTGGCGCCTGCGGCGCGCAGGGCTTCATCCGTGCCGTGCTGCCCAGCGGCAACGACCTGGTCTTCTGCGCCCACCACGGCCGGGAGCAGGAGGCCGCTCTCGCCGCCGCCGGGGCGACCATCCGCGACGAGACCGGCAAGCTCGATGCCTAGTGGTGGTCGTGCGCGACGACGAGTCCACGCACGGCGCCGTCCTGCGGCAGGAACCCGCCAGCCGGGTGCTCGTCGGGTGGACGGCTCGGCCGGCTCCGCGGCCGCGCGACGGTTCGCCACAGCCGAGCTCCGGCTTCGTGGCGGTGAACTGCACGTGGTCCACACCTGGATCGACACCGTGTCCGGCTACGGCGGTCCGCACCCGTGGGCCGCCGGTCCCCCGCTCCGAAGGCGCCCTCTCCGGATGTCGTCATCGTCCGCCTTCTCGCGTCGCCTCCGCCGGTATCCAGGAGCCGGCCGACCGGCGTGCCGGTATCCGGGAGCACCTGACATCGCCGCCCGAGAGGCATGGTCCTCGTACCGCCCAGGCTCGGGAGCGTCGCTCGCTCGGAGGCTCGGCCGCCGCGACGCCGCTGAGCTGGATGCCGTGGTGCCGCCGCTCACGGGATCTGGGCCCGCACTGATCGTGCCGGCCGAGCCGGCCCTCACCGTCGTCTCCACCGCGCTGGCCAGCCAGGGCGGTCGGCGGACCGGCGTCGACCCGCGGACCGGCGCCGGTCGGGCATCATCCGCGTCACCGCCCGCTCCGGGGTAAGACGCCTGGCCGCGCCGACACCAATGGACACGCGGCTCGCAACGCAGGCCGGCCCGTTCCCGGCGTCGGCCCCGTGCCGCCGCGGCAGAGGAGCGGAGGCGACTGGTGATGACGACAGCGTTCGTCCTGTCCGGCGGTGGCAGCCTCGGCGCGGTCCAGGTCGGCATGCTGCAGGCCCTGGCCGAGCGACGCATCCGCCCCGACCTCCTCGTGGGCACCTCCGCCGGTGCCCTCAACGCCGTCTTCCTCGCGGCACACGGGAGTGGGCCCGGCGCGCTGGATCGTCTCGCCGCCATCTGGGCGGGCCTTCGGCGCGACGACGTCTTCCCGATCAGGGCACCGCGGATGGTGCTCGCGCTCGCCGGGGCGCGGAACTCCCTGTGCGACTCCCACGGCTTGGCGCGCCTCGTGGGAGAGCACGTCGGTCTGGCCTGCCTCGAGGCGGCCTCGATCCCGGTCCATCTCGTCGCCACCGACCTGCTCTCCGGCGAGGAGGTGCTGCTGTCGGAGGGGGACGTGCTGAGCGCCGTCCTGGCCAGCAGCGCCGTACCCGCCGTCCTGCCACCCGTGCGGCGGGACGGTCTGACCCTGGTCGACGGCGGGCTGGCCGACAACGCAGCCATCTCCCAGGCGGTCGCCCTGGGTGCGGACCGGGTCTACGTGCTGCCGACCGGCTACGCCTGCGCCCTCCCGTCGCCGCCCACCCGGCCGCTGGCGGTGGCCGTCCAGGCCCTCGGCCTGCTCGTGCAGCAACGGCTGATCACCGACGTGGCGCAGTACGCGGACTGCGTGGACCTCGTCGTGCTGCCGCCGCTGTGTCCACTCCGGATCTCGGCGATCGACTTCCGGCACGCGGCCGAGCTCTGCCGGCGGGCGCGCGCCTCCTCGGCTGCGTGGCTGGACAGCGGTGCGGCGTCCCGGCCCAGGCCCGAACGGATCTTGAGCCTGCACGGCCACGCGCGGAGCCACCCCCTGCGTGACGAGGACGACGGGCGCCTGTCGGCTGGCGCCGAGGGCGCCGCGGGCGGCCCGGAGGTGCCCCGGGGTGAGCAGGGCGCGGAGGACACCCTCAGTGCCTAGCCTGGGAACCGGCGCAGGGCCGCCGCCGGGTCGACTCCCGCCTCCGCGGCGGCGAGCAACAGCAGCGTCGCCGCCTCCTCGGAGCAGGCCGCGCACCCGGCGAGGTGCGCCGGCATCGCCGCGAGTTCGTCATCGATGGGAGTGCCCTCGTGGGTGAGCACGTCCTCGACGTACCGGTCGACCAGCCGGAAGCAGTCGTCGCACGACAGCCAGGGACCCGGGTCGGCCGTCAGCCGCCGCAGGGCGGTGGGGGAGAGCGGACCATCGGCCGCGTTCATCGGGAGCCTCTCCTCGGTGCGGACGGCGTCAGGTAGCCCAGCTCGGTGAGATGGGCCCGGAGGCGGCCCCGGACGTCGTGCAGCGTCTTGTACAGCGCGTTGCGGTTGGTGCCGAGTCGCTCGGCGAGCACGTCGATCGGCACCTCGTCCACGATCAGGGCCAGTGCGATCCGCCGCTGGTGGGGAGTGAGGACCCGCTCGATCGCGTCCCGTGTGGCAGCCGCGAGGTCGGCCCCCTCGGCGTACTGGTCTGGTGAGGGCCGCCGCGCGGCCAGCGACGCGGCTGCGTCCAGCGGCACCTCCCGACGGGACCACGCCTGACGGCGCAGCTCCACCGCGGCCTGCAGGACCGCGAACTTGTACGCCCAGGTCGTGAAGCGGCTGCGGCCCTCGAAGGTCGCGAGCTTGCCCAGCACCGCGACCATCGCCTCGTCGGCGGCCAGGTTGACCACGTCGTCCACCTGCGCCGCACCCACAGCGGCCCGCAGTCCCGGCATGCGGGCGACCTGGAACCGTGCGGCCCGGAGCAGCAGGGCGTGCAGCCGCTGGAGTGCCTGCTCGCGCACCGGGCCGGGCGTCGTGAGCGCCGTGACCCAGTCCTCCGGCGCCGGGGGCGCCTCGTCGGTCGAGGATCGCGTCGACCGGTCGCGGCTGACGGTCGTCATGGCCGGTGGTCAGCCACCTCGACGGGCGCCAGGATGCGGACGGCCAGCTCCGGCGGGCAGCCGCGGTCGAGGAGTGCGAGCACGGCGTGCAGGTCGATGCCCGGGGTGGTGGCGACCTCGCGGGCGAGTGCGGCCGGGAACCCGGCGTCGAGGAGCCGGCGCAGTCGCCACGCCTCGACGTCGGAGGCCGGCCACCGGTCGGGAACCACGGTCGTCCCGGGTGCCGGGAGGCCCTCGTGATGGCACGTCATGGTCTGTTCGTGTCGCCCCGGCCTCGGGTTCTTACCGCGCCGGTGGAAGCGCTCGAGTCCGGGCCGGGCGATCATCCGTCGAGCCGCCGCATCGCCTGCACCCGCCACTCCTCCGGCCCCTCGGCCAGGTGTGTTGTCCACCGCACGTCGACCGGCCAGGTGCGGTGGACGGCCCGGCGCAGCACCTGTGGTCCCCGGGTGGAGCGGATCTCGACGCTGTCTCCGCTGCGCAGCCGGGTCACCCGGCGGACGACGGCCTCCTCGGCGGACTCCCGCGGGAACACGTCCAGGTCGAGCACCGGCTCCTCGAGGGCCCCCCACCATCCGCGGCACCACGGCGGTCGGCCGCGCGTGCCGACCCCGTCGAGGGTGACGGTGGCCAGCGCCCGCTCCTCCTCGACGACGTGCCGCTGCAGGAGGCGGCGCAGCTGACGGACGCCACGGGCCAGCGGGTCGACGTCGGGTCCCGGCTCGACGGCGAGAGCTCCCAGCTGTTCGGTCATGGTGCGCAGGGCCGCGTGCTCGGCGAGCAGCGGGCGGACCCGTGGCGCCGCGCAGCCGCCCACGAGGGGGAAGAGCAGGCGTTCCTCCTGTCCGGCCTGGTCGAGCAGCTCGTAGTGCAGGTGGTCGACCAAGCGGCGCAACTCGACGTCGGGCCACCGGTTCTCCTCGACCGCCAGGAGTACGGCGTCCGCGCGAGTGCCGACCTGTTCGACGAGGGCGGCGTGCTCGTCGGCGAGTGAGAGCGCTGGGGGTGGCAGGTCCATGGTCGGTCTCCGGACGGACGGGGTCGCGCGGACTCAGGCTCTCGTGTGCCAGGAGGGGAGAGACAGCGCGGACTCCATCCGGCGCAGCTCGTCGCGGTGCAGGACGGCCAATCGGGCGAGGAGGTCGTCGCCCTGGGCGGTCAGGGTCACCCGCACGGCGCGGCCGTCGTCGGGATGGGCGGTGCGCTGGACGAGGTCCTGGTCCTGGGCCCGGTTCACGAGCTCGACGACGCTGTGGTGCCGGAGCTGGAGGCGCTCCGCGAGCTCTCGGACCGTGGCCCACTCGCGGCCGGGGAAGCCCTTGAGCGCGAGCAACAGCTGGTACTGCTGCGGGGTGGCGCCGTGGCCTCGCACGATCTCCTCGCTGGACCGGAGGTAGCGCCGGATGGCGAACCGGAACCGTGCGAGGGCCTCGAAGTCCTCCTTGGTCAGGGGCTCCCCGGGGTCGGCCGCAGCGGGAGGAGGGCCGTCGTCCGCCGGCTCGACGGAGCGTCGACGGGCCTCGGGGGGGTCCGGCGGCATGTCCACTCGTCGGGGTTCAGCGGCCGGCCGACGACCGGATCGAGTCCCGGTAGTCGTCGTAGGTGGCCAGGACGTCCTCGAGCTCGACGACGCTGGGGAAGTCGGCGACGTCCTGGTGGCCGAGCAGGTGGGCGACGGTCCGCCGGACGAGGTCTTCCTCGTCGTCTGCCCCGACGCCGAGGTCGTCGAGCACGGCGGGGGAGAGGTTGAACCACGACTCGGCGGTCTCCTCCCGGTCTCGCAGGCGGACGACGAACCGGTGGGGTCCCTGCGGCTCGATCTCGATGATCTCGGTCATCAGGTCCGCCTCCTCCTGCCGGGCGTCCGGCTCTGCGGTCGGGAGGTCGTGGGCCCGGCGACCTCCCGACCGAAGATACATCGTGTTACGATATTCCTGTCAATGGGTCCTGGTACCCCTCCCCGAGGGAGGTCGATCGTGCTCAGCGATGCGGAGCGGCGGGTCCTCGCCGAACTGGAGCGGGCCCTCGACGACGGCCGCACTGTCGCCGAGGGAGCTCGCGGTGGCCGGTTGGACGGAGTCTGGCGTTCGCCGGCGCGGATCGTGCTCTCGGTCCTCGGGGTCGGCGTCCTCGTGCTGCTCTCGTGGGGTGCCGGCTCGGCCGTGGTCGCCCTCGCCGCAGCCGGCGGGCTGGCGTGGAGCACGTGGCGCGTCTGGCCACTGCTCGCCTCCGAGGACGAGCGCGGTGCGGGCGCTCGACCCGTGCCGGGCCGCCGTCCCGGGCGGTGGACCGTGGACCGGGACGCGCCGTCCCCACGCTGATCCGTCCCCCGCGCCCCAGGACGCCGAACAGTCGACGGGCAGCCCAGATGTGGCGGGTCCGCCCGATCACCGCCGCCACTCGGCCGTGGCGCCGTCGATCGCCTTCATCGACGAGATCGACATGATCGGCCGCGCCCGAGGCAGCGCGGTGACGCAGGGTGGGCACGAGCGGAGCACGCTTCGACCGCATGATCACGGTCAACGCGCCCGACTCGACGGACGGCGCGACATCCTGAAAGTGCACGTGCGCAAGGTGCTGCTGGCCGCCGACGTCGATCTACGGGAGATCGCCGCGATCACGCCCGGTGTGACGGGGGTCGATCTCGCCGACCTGGTCAACCAGGCGGCGCTGGGCACCGCTCGCCGCGGCGCCGACGCGGTGACCCTGCGCGACTTCGCCGGTGCCCTGGAATCGGATCCAGCTCGGCGCGGAGCGCAACGTCGTCATGCCGCCGGAGGAGCGCCGGCGGACCGCGTACCACGAGGGCGGCCACGCGCTGCTCGGCATGCTGCAGCCGGGCGCGGACCCGGTGTGCAAGGTGTCGATCATCCCGCGCGGACACGCGCTCGGCGTCCCCCCTCCACGCCGGACGCTGACAGGTACGGCTTCAGCGAGCAGTACCTGCGCGGACGGATCATCGGCGCGCTGAGCGGGATGGCCGCCGAGGAGGAGGTCTTCGGCGTCGTCACCACGGGGCGGAGAGCGACCTGGAGAGGCGCCACCAGGATCGCTCGCGCAGTGGCCGGCCGGCGGGGCGTGTCCGGACGCATCGGCCCGGTCTCGGTGCCGCCGAAGGACGCCGACCCGCGGGTGGCCGGCGTCTCCGAGGCCATGCTCGACGGCGTGGACTGCGAGGTCCGCCGGATCAGCGACGAGGGCTACGCCGAGGCGCGCCGGCTGCTGCGGGAGAACCGGGACGAGCTCACGACCAACAACCACCCACGACCGCCAACCACAGTCGACGACGTCCGGTGATGGAGGAGCCCGCTGACCGGCTGATTCATCGCTGACCCACCGCTGCCGACGACGTCGAGATCAACTCGCAGGGTCATTGGTTCGAGTCCGATCGCAGGAGCAACTCCACAGGCCAGCGGGCTGTCAGGCGCTCCGAGCCTCGTCCGGCGACCAACGAACCACCGGGCTGACTCAGGCCTGCTGGCTTGTGGCGGGCGGCCCCCTGGCTGGCCGTCAGCCGGCGGCGGTCTTCCCGCCCCGCCCGCGGGCGGTCACGACGACGCCGATCGCGAACACCAGCACGACCACCTGGAAGGCCGGTACGGCGATCCGCTGCAGGCCGCTGTCCAGGCCGCTGTAGCTCACGTCGATCCCGACTGCGACCGACAGGACCCCGGCGAGGACGGCGATCCAGCCCACCCAGCCGGCCAGCACACGGGTGGTCAGGATCGCCGCCCCGAACAGCAGCAGGGCCGCGCCCAGCAGCACGCGGAAGTAGCTCTGCGCACCCCACTCGGTCCACCGCACGATCTCCGCGTCGGTGAAGCGAACGGCCTTGTCGGCGCCGCTGGCGGCGACCCAGGCGTCGACGGCTTGCTTCAGGGTGATCCCGTCGACCGCCTGCAGTACCGCCCAGACCGCGGCCGTGGCCACGGTGAACCCGGCGGCGAACGCCGACAGCCTCGGCGCCCGCGACCGAAGCACCAGGTGGAGGACGATCAGTCCGCCGAGAGCGGCCAGGACCCCGATGAACTGAGCGAGGTGGACCCACTCCCACGAGGCGCTCGCGGCGTACTCGGTGAAGATCACCTCGTGGACGTCCTCGTCCCCGCCCGGATGGAACAACACCGTCACGGCGGTGGCGAAGACGAACCCGCCCAGTAGCAGCACGCCGCTCTCCCGCAGGAGCCGGCGGTCCGCCTGGGTGCCTGAGATCGACGTCATGGCCGCCCCTTCCGCCGGTTGGGCGGTGGCAGGCGATCGTAGTGGCAGCACGGGGCGCGGAGGGGCTAGTGCGACTCCGTCCGGGACTCCTCCCCAGGACGGCCGCCCGTCCGCAGCCACCTCTTGGACCTGACCCCCTGTACCCCAGGTGGAGGGACGACGGTGCGAGCAACCTCCGACCGACGAACCACCCGCAACAGCCAACGGCAGTCCGATGACGGGAACGGACCCGACCCGGACGTACACCGGGAACCAACCTGAGGGCCGCCGGTCCCCGTGTCCCTGTCGGCGGCCTCCGGGTGTCTCGAACGTGCTCGGGGCGTCTGCAGGACAGGGACTTGCGCCCCGTCTCCCGGACCGGCGTCAGCGCTAGCGTCACGCTCACCGCACCGAGCCACCCGGGGGCACCCGTGACGTCAACCGCCCTGACCCTGGAGCAGACCGTCGCCCGCAACATGGCCGTGGTCGACGCCCACTTCCACAACGAGAACCCGCAGGACATCGACACGGCCATCGACCTGTACAGCGACTCGATCGTCTGGGAAGCACCGGCTCGCGGCGTCCTCCTCCGTGGCAGAGAAGCAGTCAAGGCCAGCTACCTCACGATGTTCGACAGCTACCAGATCCACTCGCCGACCCCGATCCGACGCGTCGCAACGGACAGCTGCGTCGTCGATGACGTGGTCGCCGACATGACCCTCGTCGGAGACGTCGAGAACAACGTCCCGAACTGCCCGTTGCCGAGTGGAACCCGGGTCAGCTTGCGCGTCGTCCACATCTTCGAACTGGACGACGACGGCCGGATCACCCGCGAGAACGCCTACGAACTGTTCCGGCGAGCCGACGGGCCGATCGACGATGACATCCCCGCCTACGCTCCGACCGTGACCTTCGACTGACCCGTCTCGCCTCGGCCCACTCGTGCAGACGCCGCCAGCAGGTCCAGCCCGAGCCGTAGCCGAGCTCGACCGGCAGATCCTGGAGGGGCGACCGGGATGGGGGTCCCTGCGCCGGCCTCCGAACCGGGAGGGGCGATGCCACAGGACGTTCCCACCATCGCCGTCGTCAGCCGCGACAGGCGTGCACGCACAGCCACCCGGGAGGAGATCGAGAAGCGGTATGGGCGCGACTACAACGTCGTCACCTGGGAGACGGCCGACGACGCCCTGACCGATCTCACCACGATGCGCGACCGGGGTGTGGTGGTGGCGCTGGTGCTCGCCGACTGTGTCCCGGCGGAGGAGGACGGGATCGGGCTGCTCACCCGGACCCGCGCTCTGCACCCGGCGGCCAAGCGGGTGGCCCTGGTGCGGTGGGGAGACTTCGCCAGTGGCCGACGGGTGTTCGAGGCCTTGCGGGCCGGGGTCATCGACAACTACCTCATCGGGCCGGTGCAGGCCCGGGACGAGGAGTTCCACGCAGCGGTGACGGAGATCCTCGAGACGTGGGGGACGGCGCGGAGTGAAGAGTTCCACCCGGTCCAGGTCATCGGTGATCCCGCGTCGCCCCGCAGCCTCGAGCTGCGGGACGAGCTGACCCGCGGCCACGTTCCCTTCGCGTTCTACGACGCTCGATCAGAGGCAGGGCTCGGCCAGCTCACCGATCTGGGGCTGCAGCCGGCCCGGTTGCCGGTCGTGGTGCTGCAGTTCCCGGGGGAGCCGAGGGTCCTGGTGGACCCGTCCGACCAGGAGCTGATCGACGCCTTCGACATGATGACGCCGGTGGCCCCGGACGCGGTCTTCGACGTGACGATCGTGGGGGGCGGTCCCGCCGGCCTGGCCGCAGCCGTCTATGCCGCCTCCGAAGGCCTCGCGACACTGGTGGTGGAGCAGAAGGCCGTCGGTGGTCAGGCGGGCACGACATCGCTGATCCGCAACTATCCGGGCTTCGCGCGCGGGGTGTCCGGCTACAAACTCACCAACGGTTCGTTCCACCAAGCGTGGTCGTTCGGGGCCACGTTCCGACTCATGCGTTCTGCGACGGCCCTCCGCAGTGAGGGTGCGGTCAAGGTGGTCGATCTGTCCGACGGCACGGCCGTTCGCAGCCGCGCCGTGATCATCGCCGTGGGCGCCGCGTACCGTCGGCTCGACGTGCCTGAGCTGGAGGACCTGGTGGGGCGGGGCGTCTTCTACGGTGCGGCGGTGTCCGAGGCCCCGTCGATGACGGGCCGGCGAGTGTTCATCGTGGGCGGAGGGAACTCCGCCGGACAAGCCGCGATGCACCTGTCGAGCTATGCCTCCGAGGTGACGGTCCTGGTCCGGGGCAGCACTCTCGCGGCCAACATGTCCGACTACCTCATCCGCGACCTCGACGCCGCACCGAACGTCACCGTCCGGTACGGGGTGCGGATCGTCGGGGGAGGAGGGAGCGGCGCACTGGACCACGTGCAGCTCAGCGTCGCCGGCACCGCTGCGGTCGAGACCGTCACGGCCGATGCCCTGTTCGTGCTGATCGGGTCACGGCCGGCCACCGAGTGGTTGGCAGGCACCGTGGCCCGGGATCCATCGGGATTCGTCCTCACCGGGGAGGCGGTTGCTCCTGACGGACCCCGCCGACCGCAGTTCGACCTGGAGACCGATGTCCCGGGCGTCTTCGCCGTCGGGGACGTCCGGCACGACTCGGTCAAGCGGGTGGCGTCTGCCGTCGGAGAAGGGGCGATCGTCGCTCAGTACCTCCATCGCTACCTCGACCGGTCACAGCCGCTGGTCGCTGCCCGCCGGGCGGAGTAGGGTCGGCCTCCAACGCCAGGAAGCCCGACGAGGGGGGCCGGCAGCTCGATCCCGATCGCCGCCTGCCGCTGTGGGCCGTGCGTGCCGTGGGTGCCGGCGGTGGCGACGTCAGTGGGTCAGCGCGAGGCAGGTCCAACACAGCGGCCACTCGGGATCGCCGTCGTCGGGCCACGCCCAGTCGGCGGGGTCGAGCAGCGTCACCGGCGCGAGACAGACCGCGCGGCCGTCGACGAGCCCGTCGCCGCCGACCGCGTGCAGGCGTCCGGCCGGCATGTCCACCCATTCCTGCTCCCAGGGCTGGGGGGCGACCGCGTCGGCGCCGACCGTCCAGTCCTCGCGTGGCACGTGACCGGCCCGGAGAACGGGATCAGGCCGAGGCCGGTCGTGATGGGCCGGTTCGGAAGTCACGCTCACCACGATCCGGGGGATCCGGGTCCGTTGCAGGGCACTTGGTCCCAGCGGGGATGTGAGCTGCACCGCCCCGCCGCTGACGGACGGAGGACACGGCCGGCGCGGGTGGGGGCGCGAGGGACGTCGGCCTTCCCGCCCGCACCGCGCCACGACACCTCGTGGCCCGCGGGCCGGCCCCGGGTGCCGGGCCGGTCCGCGGGACGTCACTTGACCAGGGCTCCGGCGTCCACCGGCAGTGGCACGCCGGTGATGTACCGGGCGTCGTCGGACACCAGGAACACCAGCGCCCGGCTGATGTCGATGGGCTGGACCCACGGGATCGGCAGGGTGTGCATGGCCTGCGACCTCGGCTCGAAGTCCGCCCGGGTGGGATTCGGGATGTCAGGGACGAAGACCTTCATCGTCTCGTCGTTCATGATCATGTCTGTCTCGACCTGGGTCGGGTGGATGCTGTTCACCCGGATCCGCTCCGGCCCGTACTCCACGGCCAGGGTGCGCATCAGGCCGACCACGCCGTGCTTGGCCGACACGTAGTGCGAGATGTGCGAGTAGGCCTGCAGCCCGGCCGCGGAGCTGGTCAGCACGATGGCGCCGCCCTCGCCGCCGGCGAGGATGTGCGGGATCGCGGCCTTGCAGGTCTGCCACACACCGGTGAGGTTGACGTCGATCATCTGCTGCCAGACGTCGAGCGGCAGCTCGTGGGAGGCGTGCGGGAGCGACCCGATCCCGGCGTTCGCCGCCACGATGTCCAGCCGGCCGAGCTGGGTCACGCCGTCGTCGACCGCGCCTGCGAGGGCGTCGTAGTCCCGGACGTCGGCCTTCGCCGCCACGATCCGGCGGTCCAGCGCCTCGACCTCGCGGACGGTCTCCTGCAGCTTCTCCCAGGTGCCGGTCGGGTAGGGCATTCCCGGGACCTGCTCGCAGATGTCGACGGCGATGACGTCGGCGCCCTCCCGGGCGAGCTCGACCGCGTGGCTTCGCCCCTGTCCCTGGGCCGCTCCGGTGACCAAGGCGACCTTGCCGTCGAGCCTGCCCATGACGTCTCCACTCGTCGATGCACCGTGTCCCGCGTCACAGTACGGGCCCGTCCCGGGTCGTCACCCCGGTGCGGTGGCCACCGCCGTCCCGGGGAGCGGGCAGCTCCGGGCTCACACCGCGGTGAGGCCGCCGTCGACGGTCAGCGTCGTCCCCGTGACGTACGAGGAGGCGAGAGAGGCGAGGAACAACAGCGCGCTGTCCAGTTCGCGCTGCTCGCCGAAGCGCCCGAGGATGCTGTGCGCACCCACCATCTCCCGCAGGACCGTGTCGTCGCCGGCGGTCATCTCGCTGGCGAAGTAGCCAGGGCAGAGGGCGTTCACCCGGATCCCCTTGCGGCCGGACCACTGTTGCGCCAGGTCGCGGGTCAGCCCGATCACGCCGGCCTTGCTCGCGGCGTAGGACGCCTGCGGGAACCGGGGAGCGACGAGGCCGAGCACGCTGGCGACGTTGACGATCGCCGACCCCGGCGGCATGGCAGGGGCGCAGGCCTGCGTCGACGGTCTGGACGAAGGTCATGCTGCCGCCGAGCACGGTGACGCCGCTGAGGCAGATCAGCAGCATGAGCCGTTGCCCGATCCGGTCGGCGGGAGGAACCGTGGTGTGGGTCTCGGTCAGGGGCAGTGGAATCCAGTCCATGCCGCGGCCGCTCCGGATGTGCTGGTCCAGCACGGCAGGCGCTCGCCAAGGGCCTCGTCGAGGCGACCTGCTCCCTCGCCGACCAGGGGCTGCGGGTCGGCCGGCGCCTCGCGCTCACGGTCACCGGCAGCGCTCGGGACCTGGTCCCGCTCCGCTGACGTCCCATGGCCGGCGGCAGGGTGTCACCGCCCTGCCGCAGGCCGGGTCGGTTCACAGCGAGTAGACCCGGCGCGCCGTCCGGGCGAACACGTCGTCCTGGACGTCGGCCGGCTGGTCGGCGAGGGCTCGTCGCCAGGCGGCCACCAGGGGTGGCAGCTCGGTCCAGATCTTCTCGATGGGGAAGTTGCTGCCCCACGTGCACCGGCGTGGACCGAACAGCTGCAGGCAGGTGCCGGTGACCAGGTCGATGAGTCCCTGGTCGACGCGGTGGACGAAGGTGCCCTGCCCGGTCAGCTTGACCACCACGTTGGGCTGCTCGGCCAGCAGCCGCATGCCCTGCCGCCAGGCCTCGACGGTCGCGGGATCGGTGTCCTCCAGCATCCCGGCGTGCACCAGGACGAACGTGGTCTCGGGGAAGTCGGCGACGAGCTGCGCGGCCAGGGCCATCTGGGGGCTGAACACCTGCAGCTCGAACAGCCACCCGAGGTCTGCGAGCGCGGCGATGTTGCGGCGGAACACCGGGTCGGTCATGCGGTCGGGAGCGGCGGCGAACCGGTACTCCGGGCGCTCGTGCCAGTGCAGTTGGAGCCGCGTGCCCCGGACCAGCGGGGTGAGCGCGGCCTGCTGCCGCATCACCTCCGCGGCACCAGGGTGGAACAGGTCCGCCGAGCCGATGAAGGCCGTCGGCCAGCCGGTCGCGGCGTGGACGTCGGCCAGCCAGCGGATCTCGTCGAGCGACCGGTCCAGCGGCCAGTTGGCCTGCACGTAGACGGAGGAGGTGATGCCGACGGCGGTGGCCTCGGCGACGTACTCCTCGGCGAGGTAGTCGCGCCGGATCGACTCGTAGGGACCGAAGATCCGCGGTACCGGCTCGCCGCTGAGCCAGGGCAGGTCGGCCGCGCGCCAGATGTGGTGGTGGCTGTCGACCAGCTCGGCGGGCCCGGCGGACGTGTTCTCGATGGTCATCTCCTCCGGCTCCGTTCTGGCTCGTTCCGCGCGGCCACGGGCGATCCGCGGCACGGGTGCCGCCCGCGCCGGGTGGGCCGGCGTCTCTCGGCCACTGCCCACCATGGCGTCCCGTGCGGGGCCGTGCACGCCGGTTCGCCGGGGTGGCTGTTGCTCCGCGCGGCGGGCCGCGCTCCAATAGGTCTATACGTATACAAAGACGCCCGGGAGGCTGCGGTGCCCAACAAGACGATCTACGTGTCCGACGACGACCTCGTGCTGTACGAGCGGGCCCAGGCGCTGGCCGGTGGCAACCTCTCCGCGGCCGTCTCCCGCGCCCTGCGCCAGTTCGTCGATGCCGAGGAGGCCCGCCAGGGCGGCTACCAGCAGGTGACGGTGCGGGTGGGCAGCGGCCGCGACCGCCGCGAGCAGCGCTTCTCGGGGGTCCTGCTCGGTGAGTGGCGGCACCCCACCGCCGATCGGAGCATCGAGCGCTTCCGCGTCTACCGGACGCCGAAGGGGAAGTTCGCCCTGCACACCAGCCGGATGCCCGACTGGGCGGCGTGGTCGGACCCGGAGACCTGGCGCGGCGGCTGGCACTGGGACTGGAACCGCTGGGATCGCGAGGGCGCCGGCAACCCGGCCGAGAACTGGCGGGACTTCACGCAGGGCCTCAAGGAGACGCTCCGGCGGGAGGTCTCCCGGGGCTGGTGGTGGGGACCGACCGACGAGGACCTCGACGTCGCCGACAGCCTCGAGGACCTGCGCGACAAGATGCCCGCCGAGTTCTACGACACCCTCGTCGGGGAGGGCGGCCGGCCCGACGTCGAGGACCTCGACATCTGACGTCAGCCGGTCGGCGTCGCTCCGAGCGGGCACGGCCGCCCGGGGACGCCGGACACCGGCCGCGAGCTCCGGACGCCCAGGTCGCGCATGATCTGCGCGGCGACGTCCCGATCGTGCGGGGCCCCGGCAGCGGTGCGCCGGAGGTGGACCACCACGCCGCGGCCGGCCCCGGCGACGCCGGCCACGGCGGACCGGAGGTGCTCGCCGCAGTCGCAGAGGGCCGCGCCCAGGGGATCCCCGGCGAGGCACTCGCGGTGGACGTGCACCAGCACGTCCTCGCCGTCCCCGAGGTCGCCGTGGACCAGCGCCAGGTGCTCGCCGCCATCCGTGCGGTCGCGGTAGCGGACGGCGGTGGACCCGCCGGCGGCCGGCGGCAGAGCGGTCGACGCACCCCGCTCGACCGTCCCCTCGAAGCGCACGCGGTACGCGACGAGGTCGCCGACCGAGACCAGCGCCAGGCCGTGCTCGCGGGCGAAGCGCTCGAGCATCGCGCCGCGGGCCGTCCCACCGGGGTCCACCGTGCTGACCAGCTCGCAGCGCCCGGCCGAGGGCCGCAGCCCGGCGAGGCCGGCGAGGTCGGCGGCCGCCTCGGCCCGCCCGCGGGTGCCGAACACGCCGCCCGGCCGCACCCGCACGGGGACGACGTGGCCCGGCCGCACGAGGTCCGCCGCTCCCGAGTCCGGTGCGGCCAGCAGCCGGATGGTGGTCGACCGGTCCGTGGCCGAGATGCCGGTGCCGGTCCCGGCGGCGGCGTCGACCGCCACGCACTGGGCCGCGCCGGGGCGGTCCCGGTCGGCCGCGACCATCAGCGGGAGGTCCAGCCGGTCGGCGTCCGCCTCGGGGACGGCCACGCAGACGAAGCCCGCGGTGTGCCGGACCACGAACGCCAGCAGCTGCGGGGTGGCGAGCTCGGCGGCGAAGGCGAGGTCGCCGGCGCCGTCGTCGCCGACGAGGACGACCGGCCGCCCCGCGGCGACGTCGGCCAGCGCCGCGCGCACCCGCTCGACCGGGTCGGCGCCGGCGGAGAGCCGGGATCCCTCCCGACCGGAGAGCGTGGCACGGGGTGGCAGGACGGCGGTCATGGATCTGTCCTCCAGGAGCTGCGCCGCGGCTGTCGCGGGCGCGTCGGGATGACCGCCGGGTCGGGAGCGGACCCGGCGGGTGGGGTCTGTCGGTCGCGTCGTCGGGGACGGCGGCGACTCAGCGCAGGGTCGGCAGGCCCGCCAGCACCGCCTGCCGGCTGGCCCGCACGTGCTCGCGCATGACCCGCTCGGCGCTGTCGCCGTCCTTGGCGATGATCAGTTCGACCACCCGGTGGTGCTCCTGGTCGGACTGCGCGGGGCGCCCGGGCTGGCGCAGCGAGGTGGTGACCAGGCGCGAGTAGGCGAGCTGGTTCATCAGGACCCGGTAGTGGGCCTCGAGCTTGGTGTTGTCCGAGCCGACGATGAGCAGGTCGTGGAACGCCTGCACCAGCTCGGCGTAGCGGCCCCGGTCGTCGCGGGCGACCGCGGCGTCGGCCTCGCGGAGGTTCTCCTCGAGGCGGTCGAGCTCGGGCACCCGGCCGCGCTGGGCCAGCAGCCGCGCCGCGGCGCCCTCGAGCAGCTCCTTCATCTCGAACAGCTCGGTGATCTCGCGGCGGGACGGCGTGGTCACGAAGGTCCCGACGCGGGGACGGATCTCGACCAGGCCCTCGGTCTGCAGCTGCTTGAGCGCCTCGCGGACGGGGGTGCGGCTGACCCCGAACTCCTCCGCGAGGGTCAGCTCGGAGAGGTTGACGTCGGCGCCGATCTCGCCGCTGATGATGCGCCGGCGCATCTCGGCGATGACCCGGCCCTGCCGGCTCAGGCCGTTGCCGGTCCCGTTCGGCCCGTGGCTCACGACGTCCATCCTCCGTCCCTCTGTCGTGGTCATCCCAGCGGGCTCAGGGCTCCGCTGTCGAAGAACTGCCCCGCGGAGTACACCATCGGGTTGCGTTCGGTGACCGTCGCCTCCACCACGCGGCAGATGAACACCGTGTGCGTGCTGGCCTGCAGGCGCTCGCGGATCTGCACCTCCATCTGCGCGCTGCTGCGCTCGATGAACGGACTCCCGAAGGGCCCGGGGCGCCAGTCGAGCCCGGCGAACTTGTCGGCCGACTTCGTCGCGAACCGCTGCACGACGTCGAGCTGGTCGGTCGAGAGGATGTTGATGGCGAGGTGGTCGGCCCGGAACAGGCAGTCGTGCGTCGAGGAGGTGCGCTGGACGCAGACCATCACCGTCGGCGGCTCCAGGGAGACGCTGGCGAACGCGTTGACGGCGAGGCCCTTGGGGACGCCCCCGTCCATCACGGTCACCACGGTGACGCCGGTGACGAAGCGCCGGTTCACCTGCTTCATCAGGTCGGGGCCCAGGGTGGCGGGCGTGCCGGTCATGGGGAGCACTCCTTCCGTGGTCGCCGGGCCCATCAGCCGTCCTGTCCCACGCTGATGATGCCGAGCGCGGAGAGCAGGGCGCGGGGGTCCCAGGTGACGAACTCCTCGACGACGCGGTCGCCGTCGAAGCGGGCGAAGGTCGCGCCGCTCACCTCGACCTGGCGGTGGGTCGGCGGTACCCCGAGGAAGGGGCGGTCGTGCCGCCCGGTGCTGTGCCAGCGCACCGCGGCGCGGTCGCCGTCGACGACGATCTCGTCGATCGTGGTGGTCAGGTCGGGGAAGGCGGCGCGGGTGGCGGTGATGGACGCCTTGAACCCGGCGAGGTCCAGCCCCTCGTCGGCGGCGGAGGTGCGCCGGCGGTAGCGGGGGCTGAGCACCGCGTCGAGGGCGTCGACGTCCCCGCGGTCCCAGGCGGCGGCCCAGGCGTCCGCGATCAGTTCCCGGCGGCTGTTCCCGTCGGACATGGTGGTCTCCTCTCGAGCCGTGGTGTGCGTGGGGGAGGGGCGGTCAGTCCTGGCGCTCGCCGTCGGTGTCCGGGGTGCTGCGGGACTCCGGGGCGGCCTCCGCCGGCGCGGGCACCGGCCGGGGGTGCGGGACGGTGCCCGACGCGGCGGCGACGGCTGCCGCGGCCGCGCGCCGGTCGGCGGTGAGCTCCTTCCAGAACGCCACCGCCAGGCCGGCGATGATCACCAGGAAGGGCGCCGAGGTCACGATGACGGTGTTCTGCAGGGCGTTCAGGCCGCCACCCAGCATCAGGACGATCGCGGTGATGCCGGTGAGGGTGCCCCAGAGGACGAGCACCGAGCGCCGCGGGTTCAGCGACCCGCCCGAGGTCAGCATGCTCAGGACGTAGGTGTTCGCGTCCGCCCCGGAGACGAAGAACATCACCACGAGGATGATCGCGACCACCGAGGTGACCGTGGCCAGCGGGAAGTGCTCCAGCGTCGCGAAGAACGCGCTGTTGATGTCCGCCGTCGTCTGCGCGGCGATGTCGCCGCCCTCGAACATGTCGACGTGGATGGCGGTCCCGCCGAAGACGGTGAACCAGGTGAAGAACACGACGCTGGGGACGACGAGCACCCCGGTGATGAAGCCGCGGATGGTCCGCCCGCGGGAGATCCGGGCGAGGAAGACCCCGACGAAGGCCCCCCAGGAGACCCACCAGGCCATCATGAAGTAGGTCCACCACTGCATCCACTCCAGCCCGCCGAAGGCCGTGCCCTGCAGGCTCATGCGGAAGAAGTCGCTGATCCACGTGCCCAGGGACTCGATGTAGAGGTTGGCGACGAAGACCGCCGGGCCGACCACCAGGACGAAGACGAACAGCGCGATGGCCAGGCCGGCGCTGCCCTGGCTGAGGTACTTGATGCCCTTGCTGACGCCGGTGACGGCCGAGAGCGTGAAGACCGCGGTCACCGCCGCGATGATCAGGACCTGCGTCACGGAGTTGACCGGGACGCCGAACAGCGAGCCGAGGCCGTTGTTCACCTGGAGCGCGCCCAGGCCCAGGGACGTCGTCGTGCCGAACAGCGTCGCGAACACGGCGAGGACGTCGATCGCCTTGCCGATGGGCCCGTTGACCCGGTCGCCGAGCAGCGGGACGAACAGCTGGCTGACCAGCGTGCGCCGGCCCTTGCGGTAGGTGCTGTACGCGATCGCGAGGCCGAAGACCGCGAAGATCGCCCACGCCTGCAGGCCCCAGTCGAAGTAGGAGTACTGCAGCGCCCGGATCGCCGCGTCCGGCGTCCCCGGCTCCGCGAGGCCGTGCGGCGGCGCGGCGAAGTGCGAGATCGGCTCGGCGACGCCGTAGGAGATCAGGCCGATCCCCATGACCGCGCTGAGGATCATCGCGAACCACGTGGGGGTCGAGAACTCCGGGCGGTCGGTGTCCCTGCCCAGCCGGACGTCGCCGAACGGGCTGAAGGCCAGGAAGACCAGGAAGACGAGCAGCCCCAGCGTCACCACCAGGTAGGTCCACCCGAAGGTCGACGTCAGCCAGTTCAGCGAGGACGTCGTGACCGTGGCCAGGTTGTCGGTGAAGAGGGCGCCCCACGCCACGAAGACCGCGGAGATGCCCACCGAGGTCCAGAAGACCGAGCCGAGCCTCCCCTTGTCCGCGGGGTCGGGTTGGCCGTCGACCGGCATCGTGGAGAGGTCCGGCGCCGGCGCGGGAGCTGACAGGTGCTGGGGCACGCGCTCCCCGAGGTGACTGGACATGGGACTCCTTGGGTGCTGGAACGACGCTCATCAGCCGTTCCTGGTATGCCAGAGAACGTTAGAGCCGTCACATCTTGCATGTCAATGGTCGGCCCGGCTGTCGGGCGGCGATGTGGCCGGCGGGAGCGGGCGAGGCGCTCCGGCGGTGGCCGCCACGAGCGCATATCACCTGCTCAAAGGCCCAACAACTCGGGATGCCCGCGGCACGTGTCCGTCCCGTTCCCGCTCTGTCCCGGGTCCGGTCCGGGTTCGTGCTTGACCCATGCCAGGCGCAAGTCCTACCGTCTGTGGCATGCAAGAAGCCCTCAACGGTGCGGTGGCCACCCTCGGCCGCCCGGACCACGAGCGTCGCGTCCCGGGCTCCGGTCCCGTCGTCCCTGCTCCTCCCGCCGAGGCGGCCGGGGACCCGGCGGGCGAGCTGGTCCGGATCGGCGTCCGGAAGGTCGTGCTCTACCGCGAGACCGTCGTCTCCGAGAACGGCCGGGAGCCGGCCCGCCCGGGCGAGCGCGCCACGGTCGCCGCCGTCCTCGCCAACCCCTGGGTGGGCACCGGCCCGGAGACCGACCTGTCCCCGCAGGTGGCGGTGGTCGCGCCCGTGCTCGCCAAGGTGCTGACCGACCGGCTGATCGGCGCCCTCGGTGGGGCCGACCGCATCGAGGCGTTCGGGAAGGCCGCCGTGGTCGGGACCGCCGGGGAGATCGAGCACGCCGGCGCGCTGATCCACACGCCCTACTTCGGCAACCTGGTGCGCGACTTCCTCGAGGGCGAGTCGATCATCTGCTTCGCCGACACGCGGGCCGATGCGGGGGAGGCGCTGGTCGTCCCCATGTGGCACAAGACGCACGCCGCGACCCGCAGCCACTACCAGACCGTCACCGCCCGCGTGCCCGACGCCCCGCGGGCGGGCGAGCTGGTCGTCATCGCGGCCGCCTCCACCGGTCCGCGTCCGCACGCCCGCATCGGGGACCGCGCCACCGACCCCGTCGTCACCGCCGAGAAGCTGGGAGTCCGCTGACATGAACGTGCGCAAGATCGTGACCATCGTCGAGGAGGTCTGCGCCGAGGGGGGCCGCCAGGTCACCCCCGCCGCCCGGGTCGCCGTCGTTGCCGCCGTGATCGAGAACCCGTGGGCCGGTCAGGGGTTCGTCGAGGACCTCCAGCCCGGCATCGAGGAGAACGCCTCCGCGCTGGGTGCGCTGCTCGCGCCCGCGGTGCTCGAGGCCCTCGACGCCCCCGCCGAGGCGTACGGCAAGGCGGGCATCGTCGGGCTCGACGGCGAGATCGAGCACGGGTCCGCGCTGATCCACACCCTGAAGTTCGGCGACCACTTCCGGAAGGCGGCCAGCGCCACGACGCTGCTGCCGGCGGTCGAGAAGCGCGGCCCCGCCGGGGTCGTCTTCGACATCCCGCTCAAGCACGTCACCGACGCCACCATCCGGTCCCACCACCAGACGATCGAGGTCCGCATCGCCGACGCGCCCCACCCGGGCGAACTGGTGATCGCCCTCGCCGCCGCCGCGCAGGGCCGGCCGCAGCAGCGGCTGGCCGCCCTGTCGACCGAGCAGTGAGCCGCGGCCATGCCCAAGCCCACGATGGTCCTGCTGCACGGTGTGGGTCTCGACGCCACCATGTGGGCGCCGGTCACCGCCCTGCTGCCGGACGACGTCGAGGCCCTGGCGCTGGACCTGCCGGGCCACGGCCGGCGGCGGCCCGCTCCGCACGGCGTCACGCTCGCTGACCTCGCCGCGGAGGTCGCCGCCTCGGTGCCGCCCGGCTCGCACCTGGTCGGGTTCTCCCTGGGCGCCCTGGTGGCGCAGCACCTGGCCCGCCACCGCCCCGACCTGGTGGCGACGCTGACCTCGGTGAGCTCGGTCTGCCGGCGCACCGAGGCCGAGCGGGCCGCCGTCCTCGGCCGCCTGGCCACGGCCGCCGCGGACTTCCCGGCCAGCGTCGCGGCCTCGCTGCAGCGCTGGTACGCCGGGACCTCCGTGGACCCGGAGGTCGTGCGCCGGACCGAGGCGACGCTGCTCGCCAACGACGTCGCGTCCTACCTGAACTGCTACCGGGTGTTCGCCACCGCCGACGCCGACATCGCCCCCGAGCTGCCGCGTATCACGGTCCCGGCGCTCGCGGTCACCGGCGCCGACGACCCCGGCTCCACCCCCGAGATGACGCACCGGCTGGCCGCGGCGATCCCGGACTGCCGGGCCGTCGTCGTCCCCGGTGCGCGGCACATGCTGCCGGTCGAGCGCCCGCAGGACCTGGTCACCTGTCTGACCACCTTCATCGGAGAGAGGGCTCATGTCTGACCTCAAGCATTACGAGCACCACATCGGCGGCGAGTGGGTCGCGCCGTCCTCCGGCGAGTACTTCGAGAGCACCAACCCCGCCACCTGTACGCGCCTCTACACCGCGGCGCGGGGCGACGCGGCCGACGTGGACCGCGCCGTCCGGGCCGCCCGGGCGACGTTCGAGGACCCGCGCTGGCGGGACCTCAGCCAGACCAGGCGGGGTCACCTGCTGCGCCGGCTCGGTGACCTGATCGGCGAGCACGCCGACGAGCTGGCCCGGATGGAGACCGAGGACAACGGCAAGCTGCTGCGCGAGATGCGGGCGCAGCTGGCGACCCTGCCGGAGTACTACTTCTACTACGCCGGGCTGGCCGACAAGGTCCACGGCGACGTCATCCCCACGTCCGACCGGCGGGTCCTGAACTACACGACCCGGGAGCCGCTGGGCGTCGTCGGGGCGATCACCCCGTGGAACTCGCCGCTGACCCTGACCACGAGCAAGCTGGCGCCCGCGCTGTGCGCCGGCAACACCGTCGTGATCAAGCCGTCGGAGTACACGTCGGCGACCGTGCTCAAGCTCGCCGAGCTGGTCACCCTGGCCGGGTTCCCCCCGGGGACGGTCAACGTGGTGACCGGCTTCGGGCCGGAGGCCGGCCAGGCCCTCGTCGACCACCCCGGGCTGGCCAAGATCTCGTTCACCGGCAGCACCGGGACCGGCGCGCGGATCGCCGCGAGCACCGCGGCCCGCTTCATCGGCTCCACCCTGGAGCTCGGCGGGAAGTCGCCGAACATCGTCTTCGAGGACGCCGACGTCTCGAACGCGGCGATGGGTGTGGTGGCCGGCATCTTCGCCGCCGCCGGACAGACCTGCATCGCCGGCAGCCGGGTGTTCGCGCACCGGGCGGTCTACGACGAGCTGCTCGAGCGGGTGACCGAGCGCGCCCGCAGCATCCGGATCGGGGACCCGCTCGCGGACACCACCGAGCTCGGCCCGCTGGCCTTCGCCGACCAGCGCGACAAGGTGGCCGGGTACGTGGACCTGGGCCGCTCCGAGGGCGCGCGCGTGCTGACCGGCGGCCGGCCCACCGACGGCGGCCTCGGCGGCTGGTTCTACGAGCCCACCGTGCTGGTCGACGTGGACAACTCCATGCGCGTCGTCCGGGAGGAGATCTTCGGCCCGGTGGCGGCGATCATGCCGTTCGACAGCGAGGACGAGGTGGTGCGCCTGGCCAACGACACCGAGTACGGGCTGGCGGCCGGCGTCTGGACCCGGGACCTCTCGCGGGCCCACCGGATGGCCTCGCGCCTCGAGGCCGGGACCATCTGGGTCAACACCTACCGGGCCATGTCCCCGATGTCGCCCCGCCAGGGCTTCAAGAACAGCGGCGTGGGCGTGGAGCACGGGACCGAGACGATGCGGGAGTACACCCGGCTCAAGAGCGTCTGGATCAACACCAGCGAGGAGCCGGTGGCCGACCCGTTCATCATGCGGAGCTGACCGTGCCGCTGGTCGAGGTGACGCTGGGCGCCGGCCGGACCCCGGACCAGGTCCGCGCCCTGATCCACGAGGTGCACGAGGCCGTCGCACGGACGGTCGGCGCCCGGTCCGACCACATCCGGGTGATCGTGCGCGAGGTCCCGCGCGACCACTGGGCCACCGGGGACGTGACCCTCAGCGAGATGGACGCCGCAGCGCGGTCCCGGCCACCGGCCTGAGCAAGGGCCCCACCAGGAGACGAGGAGTCGAAGTGAAGTTCTCTCTGTTCGTGCACATGGAGCGCTGGGACGAGCAGGTCAGTCACCGGCAGCTGTTCGAGGACCTGACCGAGCTGACGCTCATGGCCGAGGCCGGCGGCTTCAGCACGGTGTGGATCGGTGAGCACCACTCGATGGAGTACACGATCTCCCCGAGCCCGATGCCGCAGCTGGCCTACCTGGCCGCGCGGACCTCCACCATCCGGCTGGGGGCGGGCACGATCATCGCCCCGTTCTGGAACCCCATCCGGGTCGCCGGCGAGTGCGCCCTGCTCGACGTCATCAGCAACGGCCGGATGGAGGTGGGCCTGGCCCGCGGCGCCTACCAGTTCGAGTTCGACCGGATGGCCGGCGGGCTCCCCGCCTCCGGCGGCGGCGCGCACCTGCGCGAGCTGGTGCCGGCGGTGCAGCAGCTGTGGCAGGGCGACTACGCCCACGACGGCGAGATCTGGCAGTTCCCCACGTCGACCAGCGTGCCCAAGCCGATCCAGCAGCCGACGCCGCCCATGTGGATCGCGGCGCGCGACCCCGACTCGCACGACTTCGCCGTCCGGTCCGGGTGCAACGTCATGGTCACCCCGCTGATGAAGGGCGACGAGGAGGTGCTCGACCTGACGCGGAAGTTCGAGAAGGCCCTGGCGAACAACCCCGACGTGCCCCGCCCGCAGCTGATGGTCCTGCGCCACACGCACGTCCACCCGGCCGACGAGCCCGACGGGTGGCGTCCGGCCGCCGAGGCCGTCTCGCGCTTCTACCGGACCTTCGACGCGTGGTTCGGCAACAAGACCGCGCCGGTCAACGGCTTCCTGGAGCCCAGCCCCGAGGAGAAGTTCGCGGGGCGCCCGGAGTTCGAGCTGGAGTCCCTGCACCGGACGGCGATGATCGGGACCCCCGAGGAGGTCATCGAGCGGCTGCGCTACTACGAGGAGCTCGGCGTCGACGAGTTCAGCTTCTGGTGCGACAACAGCCTGCCGCACGAGGAGAAGCGGAAGTCCCTCGAGCTCTTCATCGAGCACGTGGTCCCCGCTTTCACCTGAGGCGCCCGGTCGCCGGGGCCGGCCGACGAGCGGCCGGCCCCGGCGCCGACGTCAGCGGACGGGCGCGGTGTTGATCCCGGGCAGGATCATGTGGCCGGCGTCCACGGGGATGGTCACGCCGGTGACCTTCGCGGCGAGGTCGGAGTTGAGGTACAGCGCGGTGTCGGCGATGACCTGCGGGTCCATGAACGTCGTGCCCTTGAGGGCGTGGAACGAGTAGCCGCCCTCGATCATGTCGGCCTCGGTGCCGCCCTCGTGACCGGCGAACATGTCCCAGGCGCCCTGGTGGTCGGTCATCGGCGTCCTGATGGCCCCCGGGTGGATCGAGTTGCAGCGGATCCCGTGCGGGGCCAGCTCCAGGGCGATGTTCCTCATCAGTCCCACGACCCCGTGCTTGGCCGCGACGTAGTGGGCGTAGTCCTTCCCGGGCTCGAGGCCGTTGATCGACGAGGTGATGACGATCGACCCGGTCTGGCGCTCGATCATGTGCGGCGCGACCGCCTTGGCCGACCTCCAGACGCCGGTGAGGTTGACGCCGATCATCTCGTCCCACGCCTGGTCGGACAGCTCCCAGAAGGCGCCCTGCGTCCAGATGCCGGCGTTCGCGATGAGGATGTCGATCTGGCCGAACTCGGCCAGCCCGCGCCGGACGGCCTCGTCCAGCTGCTCCTGGGAGCGGACGTCGGCGGTGATGGCGAGCGCGCGGCGGTCCAGGGCCTCGACCTGGCGCACCGTCTCGTCGAGGTCGGCCGGGCCGGCCATCTTGTACGGGACCGTCTCGAGCTGGTCGGCGATGTCGACCAGCACGACGTCGGCGCCCTCGCGGGCGCACGTGGTGGCGTGGGCGCGACCCTGTCCGCGCGCGCCACCGGTGATCAGTGCGACCTTGCCCTCGAGCATGCCCATGGCGGTGTCCTCCTCGGTACGGCGGCCCCCTGCAGGGTCCCGCCGCGAACTCGTGAGTGGTGGGGCAGGGGGTCCTTCTTCAGAGCTGGCCGCCGGCGTCCACCACGTGGGTGGTGCCGGTGACGTAGCGGCCGTCGTCGGAGACCAGGTAGAGGACGGCGTTGGAGATGTCGACCGCCTCGAGCGCCGGCACCGGCAGCGCGTTGAGCGTGAGCGCGGCCTCCTCGAAGTCCGCCCGGGTCGGGTGCTCCAGATCGGGGCGGAAGAGCCGGTAGGTGGGCTCGTTGAGGATCATGTCGGTGGCCACCGTGGTCGGGTGGACGGTGTTGACCCGGATGCCGTGCGGCGCCAGCTCCTTGGCCATCACCTTCGCCAGCATCACCAGGCCGGCCTTGGCCGCCGAGTAGTGCGCGGTGCCCGGGTTGGCGTAGATGGCCGCCAGCGAGCTCGTGATGACCACCGACCCGCCGCGGCCGCCGGCGATGACGTTCGGCACGGCGGCCCGGACGGTCTTCCACACGCCGGTGAGGTTGACGTCGATCATCGTCTGCCAGGTCTCCTCGCCCATCTCCAGCGTGGGCGCGGGCGTGGAGATGCCGGCGTTGGCCAGCACGATGTCGAGCCGGCCGAGCTCGGCGACGCCGTCCTCGACCACCTCCGTGAGCCCCGCGAGGTCACGGACGTCCACCTCGGCGGCGACGATCCGCCGGTCGAGGGCCTCGACCTGGCGGACGGTCTCGGCCAGGTCGTCGGGGGTGGCGGTGGGGTAGGGCACCGTCTCGACCTGCTCGCACACGTCGACGGCGATGATGTCGGCGCCTTCTCGGGCGAGGCGTACCGCGTGGCTGCGGCCCTGTCCGCGCGCCGCCCCGGTGATGAAGGCGACCTTGCCCTCGACGCGTCCCATGCGTCGTCCCCTCTCTCGCTCGCCGGCCCCGGCGGCCGGCTGTGATGTGGGTCGCACGTTATGGCACCGCGTGCCAGAAGTGGAAGGGGCCGATCTCGGGACGGGTCGGGCAGGCTGCGGGGGTGACTTCGCGGGCGAGCGTGTCGTCGGGCGACCGGGGCGGGCGGCCGCCGGTCACGAGCGCCCACGAGCTGGCGGCGGTCGCCCAGCGGCTGTTCGTGGCCCGGGGCTTCGACGAGACCAGCGTCGACGACATCGCCGCGGAGGCCGGGATCAGCCGCCGCACCTTCTTCCGCTACTTCCCGACGAAGGCCGACGTGCTGTTCGTCGAGACCCCGCGGGAGATCGACCGGCTGCGGCGCGCTCTGGCCGGGGCGGCTCCGGGGGAGCCGTACCGCGCGGTGGTCCAGCGGGCGGTGGCCGACGCCCTCAGCTTCCCGGCGGAGGACCGGGAGTGGGCCCTGCACCGGGCCCAGTTGTTCTCCACGGTCCCCGCGGTGCAGGCCCACGCCGTGCGGGTCTGGGCCGAGTGGCGGCAGCTCGCCGTCGACCACGCCCGCACGCTGGGGTCGCCGGACCCGCTGTTCCCGCTGGCCGTCGGGCACGCCGTCCTCGCCGCCACGCTGGCCGCGCACGAGCACTGGGTGACCGTGCCGGACCAGGACCTCGGCCGCGTCCTGGCCGGCATGCTCGACCTGCTCCTGCCGCCCGAGCCGCCGTCGACCTGACCTGCGGGCCGGGGGTCGGCTTGTCTGTGTCACTCGGTGTCATTACCGTCCCGGTGTGGCGCAGGTCGCAGGCGGGACCGGCCGCGCCGGATCCAGCCGTCCACCCCGCCGCCGTCGTCCGCGGGTCTGATCGACCGCGCGGTGCACCCACACACCGAGGGGAGAACCGTCGTGCCGGGACGGGTCGAGGGCAAGGTCGCCTTCATCACCGGAGCAGCTCGCAGCCAGGGGAGGAGCCACGCGCTCCGGCTGGCCCAGGAGGGCGCCGACATCATCGCCGTGGACATCTGCGGCCCGGTCGAGAGCATCGCCATGTACCCGCCGGCCACCGAGGACGACCTGGCCGAGACCGTCCGGCAGGTGGAGGCCCTGGACCGGCGGATCGTGGCGACGAAGGCCGACGTCCGCGACACCGCGGCGCTCAAGGCCGCGCTGGACGACGGGGTCGCGCAGCTCGGCCGGCTGGACGCCGTGCTGGCCAACGCCGGCGTGTTCGAGATCCACCCGGCCCTCGAGCTCACCGACGACGCCTGGCGCGAGATGATCGACGTCAACCTCACCGGCGTCTGGAACACCTGCAAGGTCGCGCTGCCGCACCTCGTCGACGGCGGTAACGGCGGCGCGATCGTCATCACGAGCTCGACCGCCGGGCTGAAGGGCGTCCCGAACACCGTCCACTACACGGCGGCCAAGCACGGTGTCGTGGGGATCATGCGCACGCTGGCCAACGAGTTCGCCCCGCACCGGATCCGGGTCAACACCGTCCACCCCACCGGCGTGGACACCGTGATGATCCAGAACCCGAAGACCTGGGGGCTCTTCGACCCCGAGCAGCCCGAGCCCAGCCGGGAGTCGGCCGCGCCGATCTTCGAGTCCACCAACGCCCTGCCTGTGCCGTGGGTGGACCCGGTCGACATCTCCAACGCCATCCTGTTCCTCGTCTCCGACGAGGCGCGCTACATCACCGGCGTGACCCTCCCGGTGGACGCCGGGTTCACCATCAAGTGACGCCCCGCGGGGCGGCCGACCCCGGTCGCCCCGCGGTCCCCCGACCGAGGAGCCTGCCCTGAGATCGTCCGCCGCCCCCGAGCCCCTGCCCGTCGAGGACGCCGTCGACGACGCGGTCGTCACCGGCTCCCGGGTCACGTCCGAGCCGGGCACGTCCGTCCGGGAGGTCCGCCGGCGGGTGGCCCGCCACCTCGTCGGCCGCGACCGCGAGATCGACCTGCTGCTGGCCGCCGTCGCCGCCGGGCGGGACGTGCTGCTGGAGGGGCCGCCGGGGACGTCGAAGTCGACGCTGCTGCGCTCGATCACCGCCGAGTGGGGCGTGCCGCTGGTCTTCGTCGAGGGCAACGCCGACCTGACGCCGACCCGGCTGGTCGGCCACCACGACCCCGCGCGGGTGCTGCGGGAGGACTACACGCCGGAGAACTTCGTCCCGGGCCCGCTGGTCGAGGCGATGCGCTCGGGCGGGTTCCTCTACGTCGAGGAGTTCAACCGCGCTCCCGAGGACACCCTCAACACGCTGCTCACCGCGATGGCCGAGCGCCGGATCGCCGTTCCCCGGGTCGGCACGGTCGAGGCGCGGCCCACCTTCCGGGTCGTCGCGTCGATGAACCCCTACGACAACGTCGGCACGACCCGGCTGTCCACCTCGGTGCACGACCGGCTGGTGCGCCTGGCGATCGGCTACCAGGACGCCGAGGCCGAGCGCGGCATCGTCGGCCGCCGCACCGGCGTCGAGTCGCCCCGGCTGGTCGCCGACGCGGTGGCGCTGACCCGTGCCACCCGGGGGCGGGACGACGTCCGCCAGGGCAGCAGCGTCCGCGGCGCGATCGACCTGGCCCTCGTCGCCGCCCAGCTGGCCGCGATGCGTGAGGTGCCGCTGCCCGACGAGCCCTCGGTCGAGCCCCCGCGCGGGCTGCCCGAGGAGTACACCGCCGTCGTCCTGGACGCGCTGCTGCTGGCGCTGTCCGGGCGGATCTTCCTCGACGAGACGGTCGAGACGACGCCGGAGGCGGTGCTGCGCGAGATCTGGGAGGACCACTTCGTGCTGGCGCCCGCGGCGGCCCAGCCCGGTTGAAGGACGGTCGAGGCCGACTCCCCGCTCACCCGGCGCCGGGACGCGACGGGCGCGCCCCGGGGACTGCGGCAGCTGCGCCGCCGGCCCAAGCAGCTGACCGAGCAGCCCTCGCTCTACCGGCCGGCGCCCGGAGGAGCCGGCCTGGCCCTCACCTCGGGCGACCGACGGCGCGGTCGGGCGGCGCAGCGACCCGGCGGCGGCACCCCGGGGACGACCGACGAGCCCGCCGAGCTCATCCCGCTGGCCGACCTCGCCACCGAGGGCGCCGCCGACCAGGAGACCCGGCGCTGTGCCCGCGCCATCGCCCGGCGGCTGTCCGTCCCGCGCCCGCCGCGGGACCGTCGGCCCCGCCGCGGGGTGGGCGAGTTGGTCAGCCTGCCCTGGAGCGGGGGCTCCGACGACCTCGACCTCGAGCGGACCCTCGACGTCCTGGCCGGCAAGCCCTTCCCCGAGGAGGGGGACGTCGTCGTCCGCGAGCGGGTGCGTCAGCGCCGGTCGGTGGTGCTCGTCGTCGACGTCTCGGGCTCCATGAGGGGCGAGCGCGTGCGGACCGCGGCGGCCGCGGTGGGGGCGCTCGCGGGCGAGCTGGCCCGCGATCGGCTCGCCGTCGTCGCCTTCTGGTCCGACGCCGCGGTCCTCGTCCGGCTCGGGGAGCAGGTCGCGCCGCTCGCCGTCCTCGACCTCCTCCTGCGCGTGCCCGCGCAGGGGCTCACCAACGTGGCCTTCGCGCTGGAGACCGCGGCGCGGCAGCTGGCCGGCGCGTCCGCCCGCCACGCCCGGCTGCTGCTGCTCAGCGACTGCGTGCACAACGCCGGCCCGGACCCCCGGCTGACCGCCGCCCGCGTCCCCCGCCTGGACGTGCTGCTGGACGTCTCCGGCGAGAAGGACGTCGAGATGGGGCGCGACCTCGCCCGGCTGGGCCGCGGCCGGCTGCGGCTGGTCCGCGACCACCACGACGTGGCCACCGCGCTCGGCGCGCTGTTCGCCGAGTGAGGGACGCGGGCCCGGGGTCAGCGCCCGGGGGACGGCGCGGGCTCCTCGACGCGGTCCCAGCTGTGGTGGCTGAACACGACCTTGTGGACGCCGTCGTAGACGACGAGGTGCCCCGTGGCGGTGAAGCTGAAGCGGGCGTCATCGCCGTAGCGGACGACCTCGCCGTTGGCTCGGTAGAGATCGAAGCTCACGAGGAGAAGCGTGGCACGGCAGCGGCGCCGGTGCGCCGGTCCACGGGATCGTCCGGCGGCAGCGCGTCCCGCGGTTCCGGGTGCGGAGCGTGAGGCCATGAACACGGACACGTCGATCGGAACCGATTCGGACACGCCCGGGGCAGATCGTCGCGCGCGCCTCCCCCGTTCCTGATATCCCCCGTGACGCAATGACCCGATGAGGCAGGACGAGGCTCCCCCCTACGGCCTGTGGGGTGTGCCGCCGCGGGCGGCCGCGGAGTGGCACGTGCTCATCCGGTCACTCGCCGTGGCGCGCACCGTGGCGTGCGAGACGGGCGACCCGGCCGCCTGGTGGCCGGAGGGGCGGGAGGCGAACGCGCCTCCCGCCCGCGGCGCACTCGAGGCTTGCCGGCGGTGCCCGGCGGCGGGACCGTGCCTGTCCTACGCCCTCGCCGCCGACGAGCGGTTCGGCATCTGGGGCGGCACGACCCCCGCCGATCGGCGGGCCATGCGGTGGAGGGCGGCGGAGTCGTGACCGGGTGACGCCGCTCCGGGTGCTCGTCCCGGCCGCGGGCCTGCTGGCCGGGAGCCCCGCCCTGACCGGGTCGTCCCCGGCCACGCCGATCGCCGTCCTGGCGGGCGTGGCCGCGGTCTCCGGCCTCCCCAACGACATGGGGTTCGTCGCCGACCAGGTCAAGGTCCACCGGCTCGCGCCCGCGGAGCAGGTGGGCGCGGCCACCGGGCGCTGCGCACCCGCGCCGACGTCAGCTGAACGCCGCGCCGCCGTCCACGATGAGCGTCTGGCCGGTGATGAACCCGCTGCTCCGGGAGCACAGGAAGGAGATGGCGGGGCAGAGGTCGTCGGGCTCCATGCGGCGGGGCACCGCGCGCCGACCGGCCGCGACCGCGAGGTAGTCGTCGTCGTTGAGCGAACGCGTGGCCTCCGTCTCGACCAGCCCCGGGGCGATCGCGTTGACGGTGATGCCGTCGGCGCCGACCTCGCGGGCCACGCTCCGGGTGAGCGCGATGACCGCGCCCTTCGAGGCCGTGTAGTGGGCGAAGTACGGCACCCCCATGTGCACCGTGGACGAGGCGATGTTCACCACCCGGCCGTGCCCCTGCTCCCTCATGGCGGGGTGGACGGCGCGCATGCCGAGCCACACGCCGCGGGTGTTGACCGCCATCACGCGGTCCCACTCGTCGACGGTGATGTCGGTGAACGGCCGCTTGGCACCGAGCCCCTGGTAGACCGCCGCGTTGTTGACCAGGGCGTCGACCCGGCCGTGCCGGTCCAGCGCCGTGGCCACGAGCCGCTGCCAGGACGCCTCGTCGCTCACGTCGGCCCGGACGTGGGTGATCCCGTCGGCGTCCCACCCCGCGTCGGCGACGTCCGCCGCGACGACGACCGCCCCCTCGGCGGCCAGGTACCGGCTCACGGCCTCGCCGATGCCGTGCGCGCCGCCGGTCACCAGGACGACAGTTCCCGGCTCGACGCTGCCGTGCCCGTCTCCCTGCACTGTTCCTCCGTCGCGCTCAGCCCTGCGGCAGCAGGGTGTCGAGGTCCGCGGGCTGCTCGAGGATCCCGTAGCGCGCGCCGACCTCGGACATGTACTCGAAGGACCCCCGCTCGAGCTCCTGCGGCCAGCCGGCCAGGGTGATGGCGCCGGCCAGTTCCGGGCTGAGCTCGGTGAAGCTGCCCAGGATCCCGCGGGCCTCGTCGGGGTTCTCGGTGGCGTACGCGAAGGACTCCTCCAGGCCCTCGACGAAGGCGTCGACCAGCTCGGGGTCGGACTGCGCGGTCTCCGCCGTCGTGAAGTAGGCGCCGATGAGGAGGGGGTCCTCCTGCGCCTCGGCGAAGACGTTCGACAGGCAGCGCGCGCCCTGCTGGAGGGCGATCGTCTTGAACGGCTCCACGGCGGTCGCGGCATCGACCTGGCCGCTCGCCACCGCCTGGGGGACGTCCGGGTGCGCGATCTCGAGGAACTCGATCGTCGAGGAGTCGGCGCCGGCGCGGTCCACCACGTCACGGATGACCGCGACGTTGATGTTGTTGAGCGTGTTGGTGCTGACCCGCTTGCCGGCCAGCTCGGCGACGGACTGCAGCGGGCTGCCCGGCGGCACGAGCACGCAGCCGAAGTCGTCCGCGGCGTCCCCGGTCGAGGCGTTCCCCGGTGCGACCACCTGGACGGGCAGGCCCGCCTCCTGCGCCACCATCAGCGACAGCGTGTTGCTGAAGGCGAAGTCCTGCTCCCCGCTCACCACGGCGGGGACCAGCGCGGCGCCGCCCTGGCCGGTCACCAGCTCGACGTCGAGACCGCGCTCGGCGAAGAAGCCCTGGTCGACACCGAGGTACAGCGGGGCGACGTCGGCGATCGGGATGACCCCGACCGTGACCTGCCGGGGTGCGTCGGTCGAGCCGGTGCCGGCCTGCTCGCCGTCCCCACCCCCGCCGCAGGCGGCGAGCAGCACCGAGCAGGACAGGACGACGGTCAGGCGCAGGCGGGGCATGGCGTGCCTCTCGACTCGGGTTCAGGCCGGGAACGCGGCCGGCTCGGACCGGCGGGCGGTCGCGGACCGGACGGCGGGGACGACCTCGTCGCGGAACAGCCGCACCGAGGAGAGGACCGTGTCGACGTCCAGGGAGCCCCACGCGAAGGCGCCGGCGAGGTAGTTGATCTCCCCGACCGTCACCGCCTCGGCGACCTGGGCGGCGACGGTCTCCGGCGATCCGACGAACAGCTTGCGCTCGGCCACCAGTCCGTCGACGTCGACCGGGCCCGAGAACCGCTCGCTGCCGTGCAGCCGCCAGAGGTGGGTGAAGCTCTCGTAGTGGGCGTCGAACGCCGGCCGGGCGATCGCGGCGGCCTCCTCGTCGGTCGGGGCGACGAGGACGTGCCGGAGCATGCCGAAGCGCGGCGTCCGGCCCGGCAGGCTGTAGCGGACCCCGCCGCGCTCCGCCGACTCCCGGAAGTGCGTGAAGAACATCCGGCTCTGCTCGCGCACCACCTCCAGCGGCGGGGAGGCGAAGCCGAACCCGAACAGGACGTTGTAGCCCTCGTCGCCGAGCCGGGGGATCGAGGCGGCGTTGGACGTCGGGTACCACAGCGGCGGGTGCGGGCGCTGGAGCACCGGCACGTGCAGGGGGACCTCCTCGCCGGCGGGCTCCTCGGCCCCCGGACGGCGGAACCGGCCGGTCTCCATCGCCTCGACGATGGCCGGGAACAGCTCCTCGAACCGCTCCGCGGTCTCCGGCGGGGTGAGGCCGAACATGGCCGCCTCGATGGGGGAGGAGCCCTTGCCCACGCCGACGTCGAGCCGGCCGTGGCTGAGCTGGTCGAGCATGCCGATCTCCTGCACGAGCCGCAGCGGGTCGTACAGCGGGACGATGAAGGTGGTCGGCGCCAGCCGGATGCGCTCCGTCTCGCGGGCGGCGGCGGCGATGAACACCGCGGGGGACGGCGACAGGCCCAGCGGCGTGCCGTGGTGCTCGGCGATGTGGTAGGTGGTGAACCCGCCCTGGTCGGCCTCGGAGAGCACGCGCAGCCGGGCGTCGTAGACCTCGCCGGGCGTCATCCCGGGGTGCGCGTCGATCCAGTCGAACAGTCCGAACTCGAGGTCGTGCGGGGTGGCGTGCTCGGCCGGCCGTGCGGACATCCACTCTCCCGGGTCCGGTGGTGATGGGCGAGCCGCGGGGCCACGGCCGGTGCCGTGGGCCCTCCGCCGGTCGCCACGGGGCGAGTCTAGGGAGTGCCCACGGGCCGCTGCGCCGGAAGGGTCCAGGACGGGAGGAGGTCGTCGGTGGTCACGACCGGCCCGATCGTGGCGGCGAACTCGGCGCACGCCGTGACCTGCGGGACCACCCCGACCGTCGCCGTCGCGTCGCCCACGAGCACCGCCCGGTAGCCGCGGGACACCGCATCGACACCGGTCGCCCGGACGCAGACGTCCGACGTCAGGCCGACGAGGACCAGCGCCGGGCGGGCCAGCGCGCTCAGCACCAGCTCCAGCGGCGTGAAGGCGAACGCCGAGTACCGGTGCTTGACGAAGGTGAAGTCGCCGTCGGCGACCAGGTCCCCGTACGGCTCGGCACCCCAGCTCCCCGCGGCGACGATCGGGTCGGTCTCGGGCTCGATCGTCGTGCCGCCCTGCCCCCGGCGGCGCCACCCCGGGGTGTCGGTCCAGCGCGAGTGCTGCGTGTGCACGTGCAGCACCGGGACGCCGGCCGCCCGGGCCACCGGCAGGAGCGCGCCGATCCGCTGCACCGCGGCGAGCGCCGGCGCGCAGTCGACGCCGCGCCGTCCCAGCGTGCCCTCGCGGTGGCAGTAGTCGTTCTGGACGTCGATGACGAGGACGGCGGCCTCGTCGGGGGCGATCCCGGCTGGGGGCATGGTTCCTCATCCGCTACGGCAGGTGGGCGTGGACGCCCGGCAGCGTAGGGCCTCGCCGACGAGCGCCGTCCCGGCCCCCGGGCGCGGACGACGGCCCGCGGTCCTCGGGTGGACGAGAGAACCCGATGTCGCCGAGCTGTTGGGTCAGGTCCTCGACCGGCGAGCCGCCCGGCGGGACACTCGTCGTGCCGGACCGCATCCGCTGGGTCCGATCGGGGTGCCGAGCAGGTGGCGCCGTGCTCACTTCCTCCGAGGAGGAGCCGTGACGTGGACTGCCCGTGGCCGCTGGTGGGAGGCCTGCAGCTGCAAGATGTGGTGCCCGTGCTGGCTGGGCCCCGCGGAGCCGGACCAGGGCTGGTGCTCCGGGTGCCTGGTCTTCGACGTCGTCGAAGGCGACTCAGACGGCGTCGGTCTCCGCGGCAAGGTCGTCATCCGGATCGACTGGCCCGGCGACTTCTTCAGCGGGAACGGAGTCGGTCGCCTGTACCTCGACGAGTCGGCCACCGAGGACCAACGGGCCCAGCTCGACGCGATCTTCTCCGGCCAGCGGGGCGGGCACCTCGAGGGCGTCTGGCAGGCGACCGTCACGGAGTGGCTCCCGTCGCAGGTGGCCAGGATCGACTTCCAGGACGGCGACACCCCGTCGTTCCGTGTCGGTGAGGTCGGCCAGATCCAGTACGGAGCCCCGATGCGGGACCCGGCCGGCACGGTGACCACCGTCCACGACACGGCGGCAGCCACCGCGTTCCGCCTGGGGACCCTCACGTTGGCACCGAGTGACGGGACCCGCTGGCAGGGCTCCGACATGCGTGAGTGGGAGACCCTGGGCTCGGGGACGACGGGGACCTTCGACTGGCGCTCCGACTGATCCCGCACCGTCCCGCCGCCGGTCTATGTCTTGACGGCCAGCACGGGCCGGTCGGCGTCGAGCAGGATCCGCTGCTCGGTGCTGCCCATGAGCAGCTTCCCCACGGGGGAGCGGCGGCGCAGGCCGATCACGATCACCGACGCGTCCGCCTCGTCGGCCACCCGGACCACCTCGTCGGACAGGTCGCCCTCGTGCGCCGCCTGGCGGAGGTCCAGGGACACCCCGGCCGTCCGCGCCTGCTCGGTCAGCTCCGCCACCAGCTCGGGCGGGGCGACGTCGGCGCTCACCGGTGCGCCGCTGCGGGGGGAGTTGAGGACCAGCAGGTCCTCGCCGCGGCGGCGGGCCTCGGCCAGGCCGGCGGCGAAGGCGGCCCGGCCTTCGGCAGTGGGGAGGAAACCGACGAGGACGGTCACACGAGCTCCTTGGTGTCACGCCGGGCCGGGGCCCGGCGGCGGCTGAGTGCCGCGCGGATCAGGGGGAGGAGGGCCACCAGGAGGAAGAGGACGAACAGCGTCCCGGAGATCGGCCGCGTGAAGAAGCCGGTCGGGTCGCCCTCGAAGATCAGCAGCGACCGCCGCAGCGACTCCTCCAGCAGCGAGCCGAGAACGAAGGCGAGCACCAGCGACCCGGGGTCGAAGCCGAGCTTCTTCATCAGGTAGCCCACCGCGCCGAAGGCGATGACCAGCACGATGTCGAAGACGTTGTTGCGCACCGTGTAGACGCCGACCAGCGTGATCAGCACCGTGATCGGGGCCAGCACCGTGGCCCGCACCCGCAGGATCCGCACGAAGACGCCGACCAGCGGGATGCTCATGATCAGCAACAGGATGTTGCCGATGTACATGGAGTTGACCACGCCCCAGAACAGGTCGGGGTCCTCGCTCACCAGCTGCGGGCCGGGCGTCACGCCCTGGATCAGCAGCGCGCCGAAGATGACCGCCATGGTGGCGTTGGCGGGGATGCCCAGCGTCAGCAGCGGGATGAACGACGACGTGGCGGCCGCGTTGTTCGCCGTCTCCGGGGCCGCGACCCCCTCGACCGCGCCCTGACCGAACCGCTCCGGCGTCTTCGAGCGCCGCTTCTCCAGCGCGTAGGCGGCCAGCGAGGACAGCGTCGCGCCACCGCCGGGCAGGATGCCGAGCAGGAAGCCGAGCACCGACCCGCGGCCGATCGCGCCGGAGGACTGGCGCAGGTCCTTGCGCGAGGGCCACACGTTGGCGACCTTCGCCGGCGCCTGGACGGCGCGGTGACGCTCCTCGAGGTTGTAGAGGATCTCTCCGAGGCCGAACAGGCCCATCGCGATCGGCACGAAGTCCAGGCCGTCGGCGAGGTCGAGGCTGCCGAAGGTGAACCGCTCGGCGCCGGTGAAGCCGTCGCGGCCGACGGTGGCCAGCAGCAGCCCGACCGCGGCGGCGATGACCGCCTTGAGCCGGTCGCCGCCGCTGACCGTCGAGACCAGCAGGATGCCCAGCAGCGCCAGGGCGGTGTACTCCGGCGGCCCGAAGTCGAGGGCGAACCCGGCGACCACCGGCGCGACGAGCGACAGGGCGACGATCGACACCGTGCCGCCGACGAACGAGCCGATCGCGGCGATGCCGAGCGCGGTGCCGGCCCTGCCCTGCCGGGCGAGCGCGTGGCCGTCGAAGACGGTCACCACGGACGACGCCTCCCCGGGCAGCCGGAGCAGCACCGAGGTGATCGTCCCGCCGTACTGGGCGCCGTAGAAGATGCCGGCCAGCATGATGATCGCGGTGACCGGCTCGATGCCGAAGGTCAGCGGCAGCAGGATGGCGATGGTCGCGGCCGGGCCGAGGCCGGGCAGCACGCCGATCAGCATGCCGATGACGACGCCGAGCAGGCAGTAGAGCAGGTTGGTGGGCTCGAGGACGACGGAGAAGCCGTCGAGCACGGGGGAGAGGTCCACGGCTGCCTCCTAGAACAGGTGCGGGATCGGGACCGAGAGGGCCGCGACGAAGACCAGGTAGAACCCGACGACCACGGCCAGACTCGTGATGGCGGACAGGCGCCAGCTCTCGTGTCCGAGGAAGCGCAGCCAGACGAACACGAGCAGCGCCGCCGGGATCTCGAAGCCGATGACGCTGATCAGCGCGACGAAGACGAGCATCGAGGCCAGCCCGGCCACGACCAGCCAGCTGGCGCGGGTGAAGCGCTCGGCGTCGTGCGTGCGGCGGACGAGGGGGACCAGCGCCAGGCCGAGGACGACGAGCACGCTGCCGATCAGCAGCGGCCACATGCCCGCGGCCGGGGTCGCCGCGCTGCCGACGTCCAGGCTCAGCGCGCCGGCGACCGTCGCGGCCCCGAGGGCCACCACCACCAGGGCGATGACCAGGTTGGCGACCGGGCCTGCCGGCGGCGGCCGGTCCTCGTCCTCGATCTCGTGCAGCGCGTCCTCGAGCTCGTGCACGGTCTCGGCCACGCCGTGGTGGTGCTCGGGGCCGGTGTGCGCGGGGGAGGGCGGCCCCCCGGCGGCCGGAGAGCCGCCGGGGACCGCCGGGCTGTCGCCCTGCCGCGAGCTCACTGCCCGCCGCCGAGGTCGATCTCGTACTGCTCGACCAGGGACCGGTAGTTCTCCAGGTTCTCGGTCCACTGCTGCTGCAGCTCCTCGCCGGAGACCTCGTTCGGCGTCAGCAGCCGCTCCTGGTTGAAGGCCTGGTACTCCTCGCTGGCGAAGGCGGCCTGGAAGGCCTCCTCCAGCTGCGTGACGACCTCCTCCGGGGTGCCCTGGGGCGCCGCGATGGCCCGCGACTGCTGCACCGGCACGTCGTAGCCGGCCTCGACGGCGGTCGGGGTGTCCGGCAGGTACTCCGGGCGCTCCTCCGCGAAGGTCACGATCGGCACGAGCTCGCCGGCCTCGATCTGCGCGGCGGCCTCACCCAGCTGCACCGAGCCGACGTCGACCTGGCCACCGAGCACCGCGGTCAGGGTCGGCGCGCCGCCGTCGAACGGGACGGCGGTGGCGTCGATGCCGGTCTGGGCGAACAGCAGCTCCTGCGACAGCTGGCTGCCGGTGCCGACACCGGTCGTCCCGAAGGTGATCGGCCGGCCGGCGTTCACGATGTCGTCGACGGTGGTGAAGCCGGTCTGCGGGCTGGTCACGAGCACGTAGTCGTCCTGGGAGATGCCGGTGACGACGGTGTAGTCGTTGATGTCGACCGCCTCGTCCTCGCTCACGGCCAGCGGCGTGATGTAGGCGAGGCTGCCGACGAAGGTCATCAGCGTCTGGCCGTCGGCCTCGGCGCCGGCGAGCTCCTGGGCGGCGACCGCGCCGTTGGCACCGGGGCGGTTCTCGACGGTGATCGGGACGCCGAGCTCCTCCGACGCCTGGTCGGCCAGGGCACGGGCGATCAGGTCGGTGCTGCCGCCGGCGTCCTGGCCGACGAGCAGGGTGATCGGGCCGTCGGGGAAGGACGCGGCTGCGTCCTCGCTGCCCCCGCCGCCGAGGTTGCCGCCGCAGGCGGCCAGCGAGAGGGCGGTCACGAGACCGAGTCCGGCGGTCAGGCCGCGGCGGTTCCGGGAGGTGCTGGTCATGTCGCGCTCCTGTACGGGGGAGGGTGCCCGGGATCCGCGGCTGTGAGTGCGGTCACCCGGAAGCGGTCGCCGGGGAGCGTAGGCAGGCCGCTCGATGCCTGTCCAAGTTCCCTCGTGCATCGATTGATACCCTCAGAGCATGTACACGCTGGAGCAGCTGAGGGGCTTCGTGGCCGTCGCCGACGAGCTGCACTTCGGCCGGGCGGCCGAGCGGTTGAAGATGACCCAACCCCCGTTGAGCCGGCAGATCCAGAAGCTCGAGCGCAGTGTCGGCGCCCAGTTGCTGGAGCGCGACAACCGCCGGGTCGCCCTGACCGCCGCCGGCGAGGTGTTCCTCGTCGAGGCGCGCCGGCTGCTGGCCCTCGCCGACGCCGCGCCGGAGGTGGCCCGGCGGGTGTCCTCCGGCTCGAGCGGCCTGGTGCGGATCGGGTTCACCGCCGCCTCCACCTACGGCACGCTCGGCCGGCTGCTCAACGAGGTGGCCCAGGAGCTCCCGGACGTCGACGTCGACCTCGCCGAGATGGTCACCCGCGAGCAGGTCGGCGCACTGCTCAACGAGGAGGTCGACCTGGGGCTGGCCCGTCCGCCCTTCGACGCCGAGACCTTCGGCTCCCGCCTGCTGTACCGCGAGGCGATGCTGGTCGCCGTCCCCGCCGGACACCGGCTCGCCGAGCTGGGCCGGCCGGTCGTCGCCGACGACCTGCGCGGCGAGCCGGTCGTCATGCACTCGCCGACCAAGGCGCGGTACTTCTACGACCTGGTGGTCGGCCTCGTGCCGGTCGCCCACGAGAACGTCGTCCACACCGTGAGCCAGGTGCTCACCATGCTGTGGCTGGTGGCCGCCCGCCGGGGGGTCGCCTTCGTGCCGGAGTCGGCCACCCGGCTGCACATCGACGGCGTCGAGTTCGCCCCCCTGGCGACGCCGGTCCGCGAGCCGGTGGAGCTGCACCTGCTGTGGATGCGGCAGTCGCGCAACCCCGCCCTGTGGCGGGTGCTCGACGTCTTGAGGCGGGCCTTCCCGACGTCCTGACGATGCCGTGGCGGCATCGGGCGATGCGAAACCAATCTTGGACAGGCATCGTTGCGCGTTCTTACGGTGGCGCCGACCACTCCGGACCCGCCGTGTGAGCGGACGACTCCGGACCCGTCGGACCCGAGGACGACCCCGTGACCCTGCTGCCGCCCGCCGAGCTCGCCACCCGGTTGAAGAACGGCCTGCTCTCCTTCCCGGTGACCCACTTCGACGCCGACCTGCAGTTCGACGAGGCGCGCTACCGCGAGCACCTGGCGTGGCAGGCGGGCTTCGACGTCGCCGGCCTGTTCGCCGCCGGCGGCACGGGCGAGGGCTTCTCCCTGACCCCCGAGGAGATCGACCGCGTCGTCCGCGTCGCGGTGGACGAGGTGGCCGGCCGCGTGCCGGTGCTCGCCCCGGCCACCGGCGGCACGGCCGTGTCGATCGCCCAGGCTCGCGCCGCGCAGGAGGCCGGTGCCGACGGCATCCTGCTGTTCCCGCCCTACCTGACCGAGGCCAGCCAGGCCGGGCTCGTCGAGCACATCAGCGCGGTGTGCCGGGCCACCGACCTCGGCGTGATCGTCTACAGCCGGGCCAACGCCGTCCTCCGGGACGTCACCGTCGCCGAGGTCGCCGACCGCAACCCGAACCTGATCGGGCTCAAGGACGGCATCGGCGACATCGAGCAGATGACCCGCACCTACGCCAAGGTCGGCGACCGGCTCATCTACGTCGGCGGCCTGCCCACCGCCGAGACGTTCGCCCTGCCGCTCCTGCAGCTCGGCGTGAGCACCTACTCCTCGGCGCTCTACAACTTCCTGCCGGAGTTCGCGCTGCGCTTCTACGCGGCCGTGCGCGCCCAGGACCGCGCGGCGGTCTACGGGATGCTCAACGACTTCGTCATCCCCTACGCCGACATCCGCGACCGGCGGAAGGGGTACGCCGTCTCCATCGTGAAGGCCGGCCTGACCGCGGTCGGGCGCGACGGCGGGCGCGTGCGGCCGCCGCTGACCGACCTGACCGACGCCGAGCTCGACGAGCTGACCGCGCTGGTCCGCAAGGTCTCCTGACCCACCCGCACCCCTGGAGGACGGCATGAGCCGCACGCCCACCGTCGCCCGCGTCGAGGTGGTCCCCGTCGCCGGGTACGACAGCATGCTGCTGAACCTCAGCGGCGCGCACGGCCCCTTCTTCACCCGCAACATCGCCGTCCTCACCGACAGCGAGGGCCGGACCGGGGTGGGGGAGGTGCCCGGCGGGGAGGCGATCCGCCGCACCATCGAGGACGCCGCCGAGCTGCTCGTCGGGCAGCCCGTCGCCCACCACGGCCGGCTGCTCCGGGCGGTGTCGGCCGCCTTCGCCGACCGGGACGCTGGCGGCCGCGGGCTGCAGACCTTCGACCTGCGGACGACGATCCACGCGGTCACCGCGCTGGAGTCGGCGCTGCTGGACCTGCTCGGCCAGCACCTCGGCGTCCCGGTGGCGGAGCTGCTCGGCGACGGCCAGCAGCGCGACAGCGTCCCGATGCTGGGCTACCTGTTCTACGTCGGCGACCGGCGGGCCACCGACCTGCCCTACCTCGCCGAGAGCGACCCGGCCGACGACTGGGAGCGGCTGCGCCGCGGGCCCGCGCTGACCCCGGAGGCGGTCGTCGCCCTCGCCGAGGCGGCACAGGCCCGGTACGGGTTCAGCGACTTCAAGCTCAAGGGCGGTGTGCTCGCCGGCGAGCAGGAGGTGGCCGCCGTCCGGGCGCTGGCGCAGCGCTTCCCCGACGCCCGGGTCACCCTCGACCCCAACGGCGGCTGGCTGCTGGCCGACGCCGTCGAGCTGTGCCGCGACCTGCACGGCGTGCTCGCCTACGCCGAGGACCCGGTCGGCGCCGAGGGCGGCTTCTCCGGCCGGGAGGTCATGGCCGAGTTCCGCCGGGCCACCGGCCTGCCGACGGCGACCAACATGGTCGCCACCGACTGGCGGCAGATGGCCCACGCCGTCCGGTCGAACGCGGTCGACATCCCGCTGGCCGACCCGCACTTCTGGACGATGCGCGGCTCGGTCCGGGTGGCCCAGCTCTGCCACGAGTTCGGCCTGACCTGGGGCTCGCACTCGAACAACCACTTCGACGTCTCCCTGGCGATGTTCACCCACGTCGGGGCAGCCGCCCCCGGCACGATCACCGCCCTGGACACGCACTGGATCTGGCAGGACGGGCAGCCGCTGACCCGCGAGCCGCTGCAGATCCGCGACGGCGCCATCGCGGTGCCGACCGCGTCCGGGCTCGGCGTCGAGCTCGACCCCGACGCCCTCAAGGCCGCGCACGAGGTCTACCTCGAGCACGGCCTCGGCGCCCGGGACGACGCGGTCGCCATGCAGTACCTCGTGCCCGGCTGGACCTTCGACCCGAAGCGCCCCTGCCTGGTCCGCTGACCCCCTGGGAGACCGGAATGACGACGACCGTGCCCGCCCCGCTGCTCTCCACCGCTCCGGCGGTCCTCGACCGGATCGAGTCGGTGACCCTCTCCTCGGTCACCCTGCGGCTGCCCAACCCGATCAGCGACGCCAAGGTGTTCACCGGCCGGCAGCGGCCGATGACCGAGGTCGCCTTCCTGTTCGCCGAGGTCCGCACCGAGGGCGGGCACGAGGGGGTCGGCTTCAGCTACTCGAAGCGGGCCGGCGGCCCGGCGCAGTTCGCGCACACCCGCGAGATCGCCCCCGACCTGATCGGCGAGGACCCCAGCGACATCGGCCGGCTGTGGACCAAGCTGGTCTGGGCCGGGGCGTCGGTGGGCCGCAGCGGCGCCTCGACGCAGGCCATCGCCGCCATCGACGTCGCGCTGTGGGACCTCAAGGCCAAGCGGGCCGGCCTGCCGCTGGCCAAGCTGCTCGGCGCCCACCGCGACTCGGTGCGCTGCTACAACACCTCGGGCGGCTTCCTGCACGAGTCGATCGAGCAGGTCGAGGACAACGCCACCCGCACCCTGGAGTCCGGCGTCGGCGGCATCAAGATCAAGGTCGGTCTGCCCGACTCGGCCGAGGACCTGCGCCGGGTCCGTGCGGTCCGGGAGCACCTCGGCGACGGCGTCCCGTTCATGGTGGACGCCAACCAGCAGTGGGACCGCTCGACCGCCATGCGGGTCAGCCGCCGGCTGGAGGAGTTCGACCTGGTCTGGATCGAGGAGCCGCTCGACGCCTACGACGCCGAGGGCCACGCGCAGCTCGCCCGCTCACTGGACACCGCGATCGCCACCGGCGAGATGCTGACCAGCGTCGCCGAGCACGCCGAGCTCATCCGGCACGGGTCGGTCGACGTCATCCAGCCCGACGCCCCGCGGATCGGCGGCATCACCCAGTTCCTCAAGCTCGCCACCCTGGCCGACGTCGCGAACCTGCAGATGGCGCCGCACTTCGCGATGGAGATCCACGTCCACCTGGCCGCCGCCTACCCGCGCGAGCCGTGGGTGGAGCACTTCGACTGGCTGTACCCGCTGTTCAACGAGCGCCTCGAGACCCGGGGCGGCCGCATGTACATCTCCGACCGGCCCGGCCTCGGCGTCACCCTCAGCGACCAGGCCCGCGCCTGGACCGTGGACCGCGTGCACGTCGCCACGGCCCGCTGACCCCGCACCCCCCTGGAGGAGAGCCCCATGAGCGACGTCGTCAGCGTCGACCCGCGCACCGGCGAGACCGTGGAGGTGGTCGCGCCGGAGACCACGACCGCGGAGGTCGACCGCCTCTGCACCGCCGCGCTGGCCGCCGCGCCCGCCCTGGAGGAGCTGGGCCGGGCCGGCCGCGCCGCGCTGCTGCGGGCGCTGGCCGACGCCCTGGAGGCCCGGCGGGACGACGTCGTCGCCGTGGCCGACCGCGAGTCCGCCCTCGGCCCGACGCGGCTGAACGGCGAGCTCACCCGCACCTGCTACCAGCTGCGGGTGTTCGCCGAGGTCCTCGACGAGGGTTCCTACCTCGAGGCCGCCATCGACTCCGCCGCGGACACCCCGATGGGGCCGCGCCCGGACCTGCGGCGCATGCTCGTGCCCATCGGGCCGGTGGCGGTGTTCGGCGCGAGCAACTTCCCGCTGGCCTTCTCGGTGCCCGGCGGGGACACCGCCTCGGCGCTGGCCGCGGGCTGCCCGGTCGTCGTCAAGGCGCACAGCTCCCACCCGGCGACCTCGCGGCTGGTGTTCGACGTCCTCACCGAGGCGGCGGGCAAGGCCGGTGCGCCCGAGGGGACCCTCGGGATCGTGTACGGCCAGCAGGGCGGGGCCGACCTGGTGGCCCACCCCGCCATCCGGGCGGTCGGCTTCACCGGCTCGCTGTCCGGGGGCCAGGCGCTGCAGCGGATCATCGACTCCCGCCCCGACCCCGTCCCCTTCTACGGGGAGCTCTCCAGCCTCAACCCCGTCGTCGTCACCCCGGCCGCAGCCGCCGAGCGCGGCGGCCGCATCGGCGCCGAGCTGGTCGGCTCGTTCACCCTCGGCGGCGGCCAGTTCTGCACCAAGCCGGGGCTGGCCTTCGTGCCGGCCGGCCCGGACGGCGACGCGCTGGTCGACGCCATGGCCGAGGCGGTCCGCGGCGCGGCCGCCCCGGTGCTGCTCAACGCGGGCATCGCCGCCTCCTACGGCCGGATCTCCGACGGCCTGGCCGCCGCGCCCGGCGTCGAGGAGCTCGCCCGCGGCGAGGCCCCCTCGGGTCCCGGCTTCACGGCCGTGCCCCGGCTGCTGAGCACCTCGGCCGCCGGCCTCCCGCACGAGGTGACCGAGGAGTGCTTCGGCCCGGTGTCGGTCGTCGCCCGCTACGACGGCGAGAAGGAGCTGTTCGCCGCGCTCGACGCCATGCCCTCCTCGCTGACGGCGACCGTGCTGCGGGGCGAGGGCGAGACGGAGCTGCCGCTGGCGGTCTCCCAGCAGCTGCGGACCCGCGCCGGCCGCCTCGTGTACGACGCCTACCCGACCGGCGTCGCGGTCTCCTGGGCCCAGCACCACGGCGGCCCTTGGCCGTCGACCAACTCCCAGCACACCTCCGTGGGCACCACCGCGATCCGCCGGTTCCTGCGGCCGGTCACCTGGCAGGGGGCGCCTCAGGACCTGCTGCCGGAGGAGCTCACCGACGGCTACCACGGCATCCCGCGCCGGGTGGACGGCGTGCTGGAGCTCCCGCGGTGACGACGCGGGTCGCGCTGGTCAGCTCCGAGCGCGGCCTGCGGGTCGACCCCGACCTGCCGATCGCGGCCCCGACCCTGCGGGCGGCCGGGGTCGCGGTCGACCTCGTCCGCTGGGACGACCCGGCAGTGGACTGGTCCGCGCACGACCTGGCCGTCGTCCGCTCGTGCTGGGACTACTCCTGGCGGCGGGCGGAGTTCCTGGCCTGGGCGGCGGCGGTGCCGCGGCTGCGCAACGACCCCGCGGTGCTCCGGTGGAACACCGACAAGACGTACCTGCGCGACCTCGACCGCGCGGGCCTGCCGGTGGTGCCCACCGTCTGGGACCCGGCGGATCCCGCCGACCTGCCCGACGCCGCGGAGTGGGTGGTGAAGCCGTCGGTCTCGGCCGGCTCCCGGGACACCGCCCGGTGGGCCGACCCGGGGTGGGCCCTGGCGCACGCCGCCGGGCTCCGGGCGGCCGGGCGGACGGCGATGCTCCAGCCCTACCTGCCCAGCGTGGACGCGGCGGGGGAGACGGCGGTGCTGTTCCTCGGCGGCCGGTTCTCGCATGCCGTCCGCAAGGGGGCGCTGCTGCAGCGCGGCGAGGGCGTCCGGCAGGACCGGGACAGCCGCGGGGACCTGCGGCCGGTCGAGCCGACCCCGGCGCAGCGCGAGGTGGCGCAGGCCGTGTTCGACGCCGTGCCCGACCTCGTCCCGGGCGCGGCCGTCCCGCTGTACGCGCGGATCGACCTCGTCGCCGACCCCTCCGGCCGGCCGGTGCTCCTCGAGCTGGAGCTGACCGAGCCGAGCCTGTTCCTGCCCCAGGCGCCCGCCACCGTCGACCGGTTCGTGCAGGCGGTGCGGGCCGCGCTGCCGTGAGCCGGTGAACGCCGTCCTCGGCGGCTTCGCCGCGCTGGCCGCCGTCATCGCCGTGGGGTGGCTGGTCGGCCGGGCCGGCACGCTCGGTGCCGGGGCCTCGGAGGTGCTGTCCCGGCTGGCGTTCTACGTCGCGACGCCGGCGCTGCTGTTCCTGACCTTCGCCGAGGCCGACCCGTCGGTCCTGGTCTCACCGGCCCTCGTCGCCACGGCGGGCAGCGCGCTGGCCTGCGCGCTCCTGTTCGTCGTCCTCGCTCGATGGCGCCGGCGCGTCGCGGCGGCGGACCTGGCGACCGGCGCGCTCGCCTCCTCGTACGTCAACGCCGGCAACCTCGGCGTGCCCGTCGCCGTGTACGTCCTGGGCGACGCCTCGCACGTCGCGCCGGTGCTGCTGTTCCAGGTCCTGGTCATGGCGCCGATCGGCCTCGCCGTGCTCGCCGGGCGCGACCGCGGCGGCACGTCGCGGTGGCGGGTGCTGACCGCGCCGGTCCGGACGCCGGTGGTCGTCGGCTGCGGGCTCGGCCTGCTGGCCGCGGCCACCGGCCTGGAGTTGCCGGCGGGGGTGCTGCGGCCGATCGAGCTCACCGCGGGGATCGCCGTCCCGGCCGCGCTGCTGGCCTACGGGATGAGCCTGCACGGCGCGCCGCGGCCGGGCTCGGGCAGCGAGGCCGGCCGGGTGTGGCTCGCGGTGGCGCTCAAGACGCTCGGTCAGCCGCTGCTCGCCTACGCCCTGGGGCGGTGGGTCGCGGGCCTCGACGGGCCGGCGCTGCTCGCGGTCACCGTCACCTCGGCGCTGCCCACGGCCCAGAACGTGTTCGTCTACGCCGCCGCCTCGGGCCGGTCCACGGTGCTCGCCCGGGACGTCATCCTGTTGACCACGGTGCTGTCCGTGCCGGTCCTCGTGGGGGTCGCCCTCCTGCTCGGCTGAGGAAGGACCCCGCCCTCCTCACCGTGGAAGGACCCCGTCCTCCCCACCCTTCGCCGGCTCAGGGTGGGACCCGGGACGGGGCCGCGTCGAGCCTCTGGACGGGGCCGACCCCGGGACGGGGCCGCGGCCCTGCAACGACGAAGCGCCGGCTCCTGGAGGGAGCCGGCACTTCGTTCTCGCCGTGGCTCAGGCGGTGCGGGCCTCGACCGGCTCCCGCTCGTCGGCCGGCAGCGGCTCCTCGCGCGCGGCGGCCTGGCGGGCGCGGAAGGTGGCGAGCACCGTCAGCGCCGCGAGCAGGGAGGCGGCGGCGAGCGCGTAGAGGCCGAGGGTGACCTCGCCGGTGGCCTCCTTGACCAGCCCGAAGCCGAACGGCGCGACGAAGCCGCCGAGGTTGCCCAGCGAGTTGACCAGTGCCACCGCCGGGGCGAGCACCATCGGGTGGAGCGAGCCCTGCGGAAAGGACCAGAACAGCGGGCTGGCGCTCTTGAAGCCCATCGCGGCGACGCACAGGAAGACCAGGGCCAGCACCGGCGTCACGATCGCCGCCAGGTAGGTGCCGACCGCGGCGGTCAGCAGGGCGCCGACCAGCAGCGGCTTGCGGTTGCCGCTGCGGTCCCCGGCCCGGCCGGTGACGTACATGGCGACCACCGCGCAGATCCACGGCAGGGAGGACAGCAGGCCCACGGTGACGTCGTTGGTGCCGTCGATGCGGCGCACGATCGACGGCAGCCAGAAGGTGTTGGCGTAGATCGACAGCTGGATGGCGAAGTAGACCCAGCAGAACAGCAGCACCTTGCGGTCGACGAGCATCCGCCAGCGGGAGCGGCCGTTCGCGCGGTGGGCCGCGGCCTTCTCGGCGTCCTCGGCCGCGATCCGCCCACCGAGGGCGTCCTTCTCCGCCGCGGTGAGCCAGCGGGCGTCGGCGATGCGGGAGTCGAGCATGCCGAAGGCGATGAGGCCGACGACGACGGAGAGCAGGCCCTCCAGGAGGAACAGCCACTGCCAGCCGTGCTGGCCGAGCGTGCCGTCCAGCGACAGCAGCGGTCCGGACAGCGGCCCGGACACCGCCGCGGCGATCGAGGAGCCGGCGATGAACAGCGCGGTGGCCCGCCCGCGGTGGCTGTCGGGGAGCCAGCGGGTCAGGTAGAAGATCACCGCCGGGAAGAAGCCCGCCTCGGCCGCGCCCAGCAGGAAGCGCAGGACGTAGAACATCGTCGGGCCGGTCACGAACGCCATGGCCGCGGAAACCAGGCCCCAGGTGACCATGATCCGCGTCAGCCAGACCCGGGCCCCGAACCGCTCCATCAGCACGTTGCTGGGCAGCTCGAAGATCGCGTACGCGATGAAGAACAGCCCGGCACCGAACCCGTAGGCGGCCGCACCGATGCCGACGTCGGCCTCCAGGTGCGCCTCGGCGTAGCCGATGTTCGACCGGTTCAGCTGGTTGCAGACCAGCATCACGATGAACAGGGGGACGACACGGCGGAAGAACTTGCCGACCGCACTGCTGAGCGCGGCGTCGCGCTCGGAGGTGGAGACCGTCACGGGGCTCTTCTCTCGTCGGGTGGGGCCCGGCCGTCACCGGGCCGCCCGGAGGAGCGGTGGTGCGGACCACATCGAGGACCCGCCGACGCTATGCAGCCGCTCCGATGCGCGTCCAAGCCCGTTTCGGCATCGGGTCATGCTCTGGCGGCATCAGGCGGGGCCCTTCTCGTGCACGACGGTCCCGGCGAAGTAGGTGCGCAGCACCTGGGTCCGGTGCACCTCGGCGACGTCGATCTCGAACAGGTCGCGGTCCAGGACGATGAAGTCCGCGGCGTGACCGACGGCCAGGCGGCCGACGACGTCCCCGAGCCCCATGGCCTGCGCCGGGTTGGTGGTGAAGGCGGCGATCGCCTCCTCGAGCGTCAGCGCCTGCCCCGGGTTGAGGGCTCCCGGCACGGCCGGGTCGGGATTCCGGCGGGTCACCAGGGTCTGCAGGCCGGTCCACGGATCGGGGGTCGGCGCCGCGCAGGGCCAGTCCGAGCCCGCGGCGACCACGGCTCCGGCGTCCACCAGGTCGCGGACGGGCCAGCTCGCCGCGACGACCTCCTCCGGCACCTGGGCCGCGATGCTCTCCTGGATGATGCTCGGGTACCAGATGTAGGGCGACAGGTCGGCGACGACGTCGAGAGCGGCGAAGCGCGGGACGTCGTCGGGGTGCACGTACTCGGTGTGCGCGATCTGCAGCCGGACGCCGTCGCTGCGGGACGCGCGCAGCCGCTCCGCCGCGTCGAGCACCCGGCGGACGGAGGCGTCCCCGGTGGCGTGCAGCTTGGCGCCCAGCTCCAGCTCGCTGCAGCGCTCCAGCTGGGCGACGAGGTCCTCCAGCGTCCAGAGGCTCTCGACCGTCTGCGGTTCCTCGCCGTGCGAGCACCGGTACGGGGACAACAGCGCCGTCGTCCGCGTCATCGGCACGCCGTCGAGGACGATCTTGACGAAGTCCGGCCGGACGAGGTCGCCGCGGAGCGGCGCGACGGCCGCGATGAGCTCCTCGCCGACCGTGCCCTCCTCGATGAACGGCCGCACCGGTGTGGACAGCACCACCCGCGCGGTCAGCTCCCCGGCCGCCTCCAGATCGGCGAGTGCCTTCGCCGGCCCGGCCATGGTGGCCGCCTCCTGGGCCGCGGTGATGCCGAAGCCGTTGAGGATGCCGATGGCGGTCCGCACCGCCGTCCGGACGCGCGCCTCCAGGTCCGCCACCGAGGCGGTGAACGCCCCCTCCGCCGTGCCGGAGGCCAGCTCGTGCAGGACGCCGGTCAGTCGCCCTTGGCTGTCGCGGACGTAGGAGCCGCCCTCCGGGTCGGGGGAGTCCTGGGTGACGCCCATCAGCTCCAGTGCCCGCGAGCTGACCCACCGGTTGTGCATGCTGTCGTCCCGCAGCAGGACCGGCCGTCCGCCACCGGCCTCGTCCAGCCGGGCGAGGGTGTCGGCGTCGGTGATGCCGTCCATCGTCGTGCTGCCGATGATCCCGCCGACGACCCAGGCGTCCGGGGCGAGCTCCCGGGCCCAGTCGCGGACCTTCGCGAGGATCTCGTCGACGCCGTCGGTCGGCAGCAGGGGCAGCTCGAACGCGGCCTGGCTGCCGCCCAGGTTGAGGTGGACGTGCCCGTCGACCAGCCCCGGCAGCACCATCTCGCCGGAGAGCTCGTGCACCTCCGTGTCCGGCCCCACGGCGGCGGCCACCTCGTCCGCCGTCCCGACGGCGGTGATGCGGCCGTCCCGCACGGCCAGCGCCTCGGCCCACGGCCGGGCCGGGTCCTGGGTCCAGATGCGGGCGCCGGTGACCACGAGGTCGGCCGGGGTCGTCGACTGCTCCATCGGGTCCTCCTCGCGGCCGGCGGACGGCGCGGGGCGGGTCGTCCGCCGCCCGGGTGGAGGCATTCCAGCAGGTCGCGCCCGCCGCCGGGAAGGGCTGCCGCGGGGGACCGGGCAGAGGAGCGGGTCAGTCCTGTGTCGCCCGCGCGTCGGCCACGACGCCGTACCACTGGCTGCTGCTGGGCTCGGCCTCCAGCTCGGCCAGCCGGTTGCGCTGGTCCAGGAAGGCCGGGTCCTCGTGCCAGGCCTCCCAGTCCTCGCGGCGGCGCCAGGTGCCGACGATGACCCGCGTGTGCTCCTCGCCCTCGGGGGTCAGCAGCTGGCCGGAGACCCAGCCGGGCCGGCCGTGTGCGGACTCGAACCGCTCACGGACCGCCGTGTCCCAGTCCTGCTCCGCGCCCGGGCGCAGCCTGGTCGTCGTCACCACGGTCATCATCAGCGCATCTCCCCTCGGAGGTCCCCCTGGTGCCGTCGAGTGTCGGCCGTGCGGTTGCACCTGGGTAGCCCGCCACCGGCAGGCGGGGGCGCCGTCCTCGTGATACGCACTGGCCACGGCCGAGGACGGGAGGCGACGTGCAGGCAGTGGTCTACGAGCGCACCGGCGGACCTGAGGTGTTGACGGTCCGGGAGGTGCGCGATCCCGAACCGGGCGACGGGCAGGTCCTCGTCGACGTCGAGGCCATCGGCGTCAACTTCCGCGACGTCTACGAGCGGGAGGGCCGGCCGCCCTACGCCTTCGACCTCCCGGCGGTCGTCGGCGTCGAGGGTGCGGGCACCGTCGTCGGCACCGGGGAGCGGGTCGCCTGGCTGGACGTCGCCGGCAGTTACGCCGGCCGCGTGGCCGCACCCCGCGACAAGCTGGTGCCGGTGCCGGACGGGGTCGCGGCGGACGTCGCCGCCGCCGTCCTGCTGCAGGGCTGCACCGCCCAGTACCTCGTCTCCGACTCCTACCCCGTGGCCGAGGGCGACTGGGCCGTCGTGCACAGCGCCGCCGGGGGAGTCGGCCTGCTGCTCACCCAGCTGGTGCGTGGCCGCGGCGGGCACGTGCTGGCCACCACGTCGTCCGAGGAGAAGGCCGAGCTGGCGCGGGCGGCCGGCGCCGACGACGTCGTCGTGGGCTACGACGGGTTCGCCGAGCGGGTCCGCGAGCTCTCCGGCGGCGAGGGCGCCGCGGTCGTCTACGACGGTGTCGGCCGGACGACGTTCGCCGCGGGGCTGACCGCGCTGCGCCCCACCGGGCGGATGGTCCTGTACGGCGCCGCCAGCGGGCAGCCCGAGCCGCTGGAGCTGCAGAAACTGGCCGCGCACGGCTCCCTGTACGTGCAGCGGCCGACGCTCGTGACGTACACCCGCACCCCGCAGATGCTGCGCGAGCGGGCCGGTGCGGTGCTCGACCTGGTCGCCGCCGGGCGGCTCGACGTCCGCGTCGGCGCCCGGTACCCGCTGGCCGACGCCCGGCGGGCGCACGAGGACCTCGAGGGCCGGCGGACCACGGGCAAGCTCCTGCTCGTGCCCTGACGCCCGCTCCGGCCGTCCGACGCGGCCGGCGGGCTGCACCCGGTCAGTCCTCGATGAGCGCGAGCTGCTCGTTGATCGCCCGCGGGTTGGAGTCGCCGGCGACCTTCTGCAGCAGCGGCGTGTGGTCGGAGACGAGGTCGCGCAGCGGCCGCAGCAGCCGCGGGGTGTGGTGGAAGACCTTGCCGTTGATCCACGCCATCCGGACCTGCGCGGCGGTGTGCGGCTTGCGCGGCTCCTCGTAGGCCTGCAGCGCCGTCCGGACGGCGGCGAGGTCGGTCAGGTCGGCACCGCGCAGCGCGCGGCCGAGGAAGTAGCCGTCTTCGATGGACATGCCCGCGCCGTAGGCCGCGTAGGGGGAGGTCGGGTGGGCGGCGTCGCCGACCAGGGTCACGCGGCCCTTCGACCACTGCCGCAGCGGTGGGCGGTCGCGCAGGACCCAGCGCTGCACGTCGCCGGGCTCGGTGGCGGCGATCAGTCCGGGGAGCGGGGCGGGGAACTCCGCGGCGAGCCCGGCGGCCGCCGCCTTGAGATCGGCCGGGGCCGGCGCGTCGGGGTTGGTCGCGGTGAGCACCCACCACTGGTGGCCGTCGCGGCCCTTGTGGCGGATCGACGTCCAGCTGCCCTGCGTCGTCCGGCTGTGGGTGAGCACGCACGTGTTCGGCGTCGTGCCCGCGACGTCGGTGAAGGTGAACCCACCGCAGATGTGCAGCCGGTGCTCGCGCTTCGGCGCGTCGCCCCACAGCGTGCGGCGGACGAGCGAGTCGATGCCGTCGGCGCCGACCAGCACGTCGTGCTCGGCGGTGGTGCCGTCGGCGAAGTGCAGGCTCACCGACCGCTCGTCCTGCTCGATCCGGTCCACCCGCTGGTCCCCCGCACGGCTGGTGGGCCGCGGCCGACCGCGCCGTCGAGGACGCCGCCGCCGCGGTGCACGCCGCCACCCTGGCGCTGGGGTCCGCGCGGCGGCGGGCGCGCACCGCGGAGCGGGCCGACACCGCCGAGGAGACCGCCTGGGCGGCCGGCCCCGCC
>NZ_JBJGYU010000025.1:0-65412 GCF_054050155.1 Geodermatophilus sp. SYSU D00703
GGAGGGGGGGGTGGGTGCGCACCCGCGCCGCGCCGGCGGGTGGGGGGGGGGGGGGGGGGGGGGGGGGGGGGCGGACCCCCCGCCCCCCCCCCCCCCCCCCCCCCCCGCGTCCGGAGCAGCTGGAGGCCCCGGGTGGCGGCCCCGCTTCGGCCCCGCCCCGGGCCTGCGAAGGGTGGGGAGGGCGGGGTCCTCCTAGGATCGGCCGGGTGAGCGCCCGCCGGGCCGCGCTGGTGGTCGCGGTGGTCCTCGGGGCGGCGCTCGTCGTCGTCATCGCCGTCCGGACGCCGTGGACGCTGCTGCCCGAGCCGCCCGGGGGGCGCACACCGATCCGGCCGGGAGCCGGCCTGCCGCCGGGGGTCGCCGAGCGGGCGGAGGCGTTCGCCGCCGCCCTCCGGCCGGCCTCCCTCGTCTCGCTCGTGCTGAGCCTGGCGACCTCCGCGGTCCTGGCCCTGACCCCGCTGGGCCGCCGGCTGGTGCAGGCGGTCGCGCGGCCGCTGGGCGGCGGCTGGGGCTGGCAGGTGCTCCTCGGCACGGCCGCGCTCGTGGTCGTCGGCCGCCTGGTCACGCTCGCGCCCGCCGCCTACGCCGAGGTGGTCCGGCACCGGTACGGGCTGTCCACCCGCAGCTGGTCGCTGTGGCTCCGCGACGTCGCCGTCTCCACCGCCATCAGCGCCGCGGTCACCGCCGGGGTCCTGCTCGCGCTGGTGTGGCTGGCCCGGCGCGCCCCCCGCACCTGGTGGGCCTGGGCGGCGCTGGTCGCCGCGGCGTTCGTGGTCGTCGGGTCCTTCCTCTACCCGGTGCTCATCGAACCCGCCTTCAACCGGTTCGACCCGCTGCCGGCCGGGCAGCTGCGCACCGACCTGCTGGAGCTGGCGGAGGAGAACGGCACCCCGGTCGCGGACGTGCTGGTCGCCGACGCCTCGCGGCGGACCACCGCGCTCAACGCCTACGTCTCCGGCTTCGGCTCCACCCGGCGGATCGTCGTGTACGACACGGTGCTCGACCAGCTCCCCGACGCCGAGATCGAGTCGATCGTGGCCCACGAGCTCGGCCACGTCAGCGCCGACGACGTCCTCACCGGCACGCTCACCGGGGCTCTCGGCGCGGCCGCGTCGGTGGCCGCGCTGGGCTGGCTGCTGTCGTGGACCCCGCTGCTCCGGCGTGCGGGCGTGGACGGCCCCGGCGACCCCCGGGTGGTCCCGCTGGCGCTGCTGCTGGTGGCCGTGGGCACGCTGGTGGCGACGCCGGTGCAGAACCTGGTCTCCCGGCAGACCGAGGCGCGCGCCGACCTGCACGCCCTCGACCTCACGGGGGACGCCGAGGCCTTCATCGCCATGCAGGACCGGCTGGCCGCCAGCAACCTCTCCGACCCCGACCCGCCCGCGGCCTGGCAGTGGTTCTTCGGCTCGCACCCCACCGGGCCGCAGCGGGTGGCCTTCGCGGAGGACTGGCAGCGGCTGCAGGAGGCCGGGTGAGGACGCTCGTCGTCACCAACGACTTCCCGCCGCGGCAGGGCGGCATCCAGACCTTCGTCGCGGCGCTGCTGGCCCGACGGCCACCGGACTCCCTCGTCGTGCTCGCCTCCCGGTCGCCGGGGTGGGAGGAGCACGACGCCGCGCTGCCCTATCCGGTGGTCCGCCGGCCGACCGGCGTGCTGTTGCCGACGCCGAGCACCGCGCGCGCCGCGGCCGACCTGGCCCGGCGCTACGGCTGCGACACCGCCTTCTTCGGCGCCGCGGCGCCGCTCGGGCTGCTGGCCCCCGCGCTGCGGGCCGCCGGCGTCCGGCACCTGGTGGGTGCCACGCACGGCCACGAGACCGGCTGGGCGGCCCTGCCGGGAGCGCGGCAGCTGATGCGGCGGATCGCCGGGGGGCTCGACGTCCTCACCTACATCAGCGAGTACACGCACGGCCGGCTGGCCCCGGCGCTGGGGAGCGCGGCCCGCATGGCGCAGCTGTCACCCGGGGTGGACGTCGACCTGTTCACGCCGAAGGCCGACGGCGGCGCGGTGCGGGACCGGTACGGGCTGGGCCGGGCCCCGGTGGTCGTCTGCGTCTCGAGGCTGGTCGCCCGCAAGGGGCAGGACGTGCTGGTCGCCGGTTGGCCGCGGGTGCTGGAGCGGCACCCCGACGCCCGGCTGCTGCTCGTCGGCGGCGGCCCGCTGGAGACCCGGCTGCGGCGCGCCGTCGCCGAGCGGGGCCTGTCGGAGTCCGTCGTCCTGACCGGGCCGGTGCCGCCGGACCGGCTGCCCGAGCACTACGCCGCCGGTGACGTCTTCGCCATGCCCTGCCGCACCCGCCGCCGCGGCCTGGACGTCGAGGGGCTGGGCATGGTCTACCTCGAGGCGGCCGCCTGCGGGCTGCCGGTCGTGGCCGGCACGTCCGGGGGCGCGCCGGAGACGGTGCGGGAGGGGGTGACCGGCCACGTCGTCGCCGATCCGCGGTCGCCGGACGGGGTGGCGGCGACGATCGCCGGCCTGCTCGACGACCCCGACCGGGCCCGGCGGATGGGCGCCGCCGGCCGCGCGTGGGTGGAGGAGCGGTGGTCGTGGTCGACGATCGCCGGCACCTTCGCCGCCCTGCTCGAACGCTGAGAGGCCCCGCTGCAGGGTCCCGCCCCGAGCCCTGCGAGGGGTGGGGGCAGCGGGGTCCTCCTGTCAGCGGGAGTAGAGGGCCTCGACCTCGCTGTCGAACTCCTTCATGACCACGGCCCGCTTCAGCTTGAGGCTCGGCGTCAGCATCCCGTTGGCCTCGGTGAAGTCGGTGGCCAGCACTCGGAACTTCTTGATCGACTCCGCCTTGGACACCGCCTTGTTCGCCTCGGCGACGGCGGTCTCGATCTCGGCGAGGACGTCGGGGTCCTCGGTCAGCGCCGCGGGCGTCGTGTCGGCCGGCTTCCCCTTGGACTCCAGCCAGGCGGGCAGCGCCTCCTCGTCGAGGGTGACCAGCGCGCCGATGAACGGGCGCTGGTCGCCGACGACGATGCACTGGCTGATCAGCCGGTGGGCGCGCAGCCGGTCCTCGAGCACCGCCGGGGCGACGTTCTTGCCGCCCGCGGTCACCAGGATCTCCTTCTTGCGGCCGGTGATCCGGATGAAGCCGTCGCTGTCGATGTCGCCGAGGTCGCCGGAGTGGAACCAGCCGTCGGCGTCGATCGCCTCGGCGGTGGCCTGCGCGTTCTGCCAGTAGCCGCGCATCACGATGCCGCCGCGGATGAGGATCTCCCCGTCGTCGGCGATCGCGGCCTCGACGCCGGGCAGCGGGCGCCCGACGGTGCCGATGCGGAACGCGGCGTCGTGGTTGACCGCGGCGGCCGCGGTGGTCTCGGTGAGGCCGTAACCCTCGTAGACGGTGACGCCGATGCCGCGGAAGAAGTGGCCGAGCCGCTCACCGAGCGGGGCACCGCCGGAGACCGCCCCGAGGCACCGGCCGCCGAGCGCCGCCCGCAGCTTGCCGTAGACCAGCTTGTCGAACAGCGCGTGCTGGGCGCGCAGCCCCAACCCGGGGCCGCCGGAGTCCTGGGCGCGCGACCAGTCGATGGCCACCTGAGCGGCCCGGTCGAAGACCTTCCCCTTGCCGCCGGCCTCCGCCTTGGCCTTGGCCTGGTTGTAGACCTTCTCGAACACCCGCGGGACGGCGAGCACGAAGGTCGGCTGGAAGGCGCCGAGGTCCTCGACGAGGTGGGACACGTCGGGGGTGTGGCCGATGACCGTGCGGGTCTTGACCGCGCCGACCTCCAGCACGCGGGCCAGCACGTGCGCCAGCGGGATGAACAGCAGCAGCGAGCCCTCCGCGTTGAGGAGCCGGCTCAGCAGCGTCATGCCGTTGCCGATCTCGAACAGGAAGTTCGCGTGGGTCAGCTCGCAGCCCTTGGGCCGGCCGGTGGTGCCGCTGGTGTAGATGATCGTGGCCAGGCTGGACGAGTGCAGCGTCGCTCGCCGGGCGGCCAGCTCGGCGTCGGGGACGTCGGCCCCGGCGGCGGTCAGCGTGCCGAGGGCGTCGTCGTCGATGACGAACACCGGGCCGAGCTCGGGGGCCTGGTCGCGGACCGACTCGACGGCCGCCGCGTGCTCCGGGCGCTCCACGACCGCCGCCCGCGCGCCGGAGTCGGCGAGGATCCAGGCGACCTGGTCGGCGCTGGAGGTCTCGTACACCGGGACGACGACCGCGCCGACGGCCCAGATGGCGAAGTCGAGGACGGTCCACTCGTAGCGGGTCTTGGCCTGCAGCGCGACGCGGTCACCGGCCTGCACGCCGGAGGCCACCAGGCCCTTGGCGACGCCGGCCACCTCGGCGGCGAACGCGCGCCAGGTGACGTCCTGCCACCGGCCGTCGCGGCGGACCCGCAGGCCCACCTCGTCGCCGTGCTGGGCCACGTTGGTGGCGAGCAGGTCGGGCAGGGCCTCGTCGGGGCCCACCTCGGTCGTTGCCGGGACGCTGAACTCGCGCACGCCTGGTCCTCTCCTCCCGCCCGGCCACGGCTCCGTCGCCTGCGGTCCGGGACGCGGACGTGTGCCGAATCTATCCGCTGGCCGCTACCCGGGAGTAGCAGGCGCACGTGCCACGAACGGGGGACCACACCCGGAACGGTTAGCCTGCTGCGCATGGCGGAGCAGTCCACCCAGTCGATCACCGTCGACGCCCCGGCGTCGGACGTCATGGCGGTCATCGCCGACTTCCCGGCCTATCCGCAGTGGGTGGCGGCCGCCAAGCAGGTCGAGGTCGTCGAGGCCGGCCCCGGCGGCCGCGCCCGGCGCGTGCACTTCGTGCTCGACGCCGGCATGGTCAAGGACGACTACGTCCTCGAGTACGACTGGGACGGCGACCGCCAGGTGTCCTGGCACCTGGTGACCGGTCAGATGCAGAAGCGCCAGGAGGGCTCGTACACCCTCGACGAGCGCGGCGGCCGCACCGAGGTCACCTACCGGATCACCATCGACACCCACCTGCCGCTGCTCGGCATGTTCAAGCGCAAGGCGGAGAAGGTCATCCTCGACACGGCTCTCAAGGAGCTCAAGAAGCGCGTCGAGGGCTGACCGGACCGTGCGCACGTTGCTCCTCACCGGTCCCGGTGGGGCCGGTACCACCACCCTCGCCGCGGCGGCCGCCGTGCGTGCCGCCCGCTCCGGCCGGCGCACCCTGCTCCTGGCCCGCCCCGGCACCCCACCGGTCGGCCCCGGCGCCGTCCCGGGTCTCACCGTCGACCCGGTGGAGCCGCTGGGCGCGCTGGAGGGGCTGTGGTCGACGGTGGCCGAGCAGGCGGGCGACGCCGTCCCCGGCGTGATCCTGCCCCCGCCCACGTCGGTGGTGCCGCTGCCGGGTGCCGGTCAGCTGGCGCTGCTGGCCCGGCTCGGCCGGGCCGTGCGCGGGTCCGAGGCCGACGTCGTCGTCGTCGACGCGGGCCCGCTGCCCTCCGGGGCCGCCCTGGTCGCGCTGCCCGGCGTGCTGCGCTGGTGGCTGGACCAGGCGCTGCCGACCCGGCTGCGCGTACTCGGCGCCGTCCGCACCGCCGCCGTCCGGTCGGGCACGGTCAAGCGCGGGCCGGTGGACGCCGCGCTGGACGCCGTGCCGGTCCTCGAGGAGCTGGTCGGCGGGCTGCCGCTGACCGACCCGGCCGTCACCGAGGTGCGGCTGGTGGCCACCCCGCGGCCCGCCGCGGTGGCGGCGCTGCGGTCGGCCGTGACGGCGCTGGCGCTGCACGGGCAGCGCCCGACCACCGTCCTCGCCCGCGTGCTGCCCGGCGGCGGTGCGGGGGAGTGGTGGGCGCGCCGCGCCGCCGAGCAGGACGCCGCTCTCGCCGCCCTGGCCGAGCTGGCCCCCGTGCGGCGGGTCGGGGAGTCCGCCGAGGCGCCGGGGGACGCCGCGGCGCTGGCCGCGCTGCTGCCCGAGGACGACGACCGGGGGCCGGCCGACCCGGTGACCCCCGTGACCGAGCGGGTGGACCGCGGCCGCAGGCTGGTGCTGCCGCTGCCGTTCGCCGAGCGCGCCGGCCTGGAACTGACCCGCTGGGAGGACGACCTCGTGGTCACCGTGGCGGGGACGCGCCGGTCGATCCGGCTCGACGCCCTGCTGCGGCGCTGCCTGATCACCGCCGGCACCCTCGCCGACGCCGGCACCGCGAAGGCGCGGCTCGAGGTCACCTTCACGCCCGATCCACAGCAGTGGCCGGCCTCGCTGCTGGCCGCCGAGGGGAGCACGACATGACCGACGGACCCGACTGGGTGGAGCAGGCCCGGCATCTGGTGACCGGGCTGGGGCAGACCCTCGGCTCGTCGCTGCGGGAGAGCACTCCGGACGGCGGCCACCCGGTCGACTGCCGGTGGTGCCCGGTCTGCCAGGTCGCGGCCGTGGTCCGCGGGGAGCGGCCGGAGGTCACCGCCGCGCTGGCCGACGTCCTCGGTGCGGCGGCGGCCGCCCTGCGCTCGTTCAGCGAGGCCGGCCGCGAGGCGACGCCAGGAGACGCCGCGCCGCCGCCGGAGGGCCCCGCGGCGACGCCGGATGGCCCCGGGACGGAGACGTTCCCGCCGCCCGCGGCCAGGACCTCACCGGTCCAGCGCGTCGAGATCGCCTGAGTGACCGAGACGCGGACCCCGCGCGACCCGGCCGCCGCCGGGCTGCCCGCGCTGGGCATCGACATCGGCGGCACGAAGGTCGCCGGGGGCGTGGTGGCCCCCGACGGGACGGTCCTCGCCACGGCGCGCCGGGCCACGCCAGGGGCGTCGGTCAGCGAGACCGAGGACGCCATCGTCGCCGTGGTGGAGGAGCTCGCCCTGTGGCACGGCGGGCCGATGGTCGGCGTCGGCGTCGGCGCGGCCGGCTGGTTCGACCGCACCGGGGACACCGTGCTGTTCAGCCCGCACCTGGCCTGGCGGAACTCCACGCTGCGCAAGGACCTCGCCACGCGGCTGCAGCGACCCATGTGGGTCGGGAACGACGCCGACGCCGCCGCCTGGGCCGAGTACCGCTACGGCGCGGCCGCCGGCGCCGACCTCGCGCTGATGATCACCCTCGGGACCGGCATCGGCGGCGGGATCGTGATGGGCGGCCGGCTGCAGCGCGGCTCGCACGGTGTGGCGGGGGAGTGGGGGCACATGCGCGTCGTGCCGGACGGCCGGCTGTGCGCCTGCGGCAACCGCGGCTGCTGGGAGCAGTACGCCAGCGGCACCGCGCTCGGTCACACCGCCCGCGAGGTGGCCCGCAACTCGCCGGCCGCCGCGGCGCTGCTGCTGGAGCGGGTGGACGGCGACGCCGACCGGCTCACCGGCGAGGACGTCGCCCGCGCCGCCGCCGAGGGGGACCCGCTGGCGCTGGAGCTGCTCGCCGAGGTGGGCTCGTGGCTCGGGCAGGGCATCGCCGACCTGGCCGCCGTCCTCGACCCCGAGGTCGTGGTCATCGGCGGCGGGGTGAGCGTGCTCGGCGAGATGGTGCTCGGCCCGGCGCGGGCGCGGCTGGAGCGGGCGCTGCCCGGCCGCGGCTTCCGGCCCGGGCCGCGGGTGCTCGCCGCCCGGCTGGGTGCCCAGGCCGGCCTGGTCGGCGCCGCGGACCTGGTGCGCCGCTCGGTCTCCGAGGGCGACGCCTAGCGGCGATGACGCCGTCGCCCTACCGGGCGACACCGCGGCCACGTGCCGTCCTCCTGTCGCGCTGAGCTCGTCCCGGCCCTCTTCGCGGAGGCCTCCGGCCCCCACTCGTCCAGCCGACTCACACTCCCGTGAGCTCGCGGGCCAGCTGCTCCAGGAACAGGCCGATGTCAGTGACGATGCCCATCGCCTGGGCGCTGCCGCGGTCGGCGAGCTTGGTCACCGTCGCCGGGTTGATGTCCACGCACACCAGCGGCACCGACGCCGGGAGGATGTTCCCGGTCGCGATGGCGTGCAGCATGGTCGCCACCATGATCGCGAAGCCGGCGTCCGGCAGCTGGGCGCGCATCGCCCGCTGACCCTCGATGACGTCGGTGTACACGTCGGGCAGCGGGCCGTCGTCGCGCACCGAGCCGACCAGCACGAACGGCTTGCCGGCCCGCACCATCGCGTGCATCACCCCGCCGGTCAGGACGCCGGACCGCACGGCCGCCGCGATCGAGCCGGCCCGCCGGATGGTGTTGATGGCCCGGATGTGGTGCTCGTGCCCGTGCGGCACCCCGGACCCCTTGGCCAGGTCGACGCCGAGTGAGGTGCCGTAGAGCGCGGACTCGATGTCGTGGGTGGCCAGCGCGTTGCCGGCGAACAGGACGTCGACGTAGCCGGCGTCCACCAGCCGCACCATCGCCGGCGCCGCACCGGTGTGGACGACGGCCGGACCGCCGACCCACAGCACCTTCTGCCCGGCCGCCTTGACCTCGCGCATCCGGTCGGCGATCTGCCGCACCAGCACCACCTGCGGCTTCTCGCTGGAGGCCACCGAGGACATGAAGCCGAACACCTCCTCCTCCCCGCGGGCCACCGCGGGCGGCATCTCGACCCGGACGCCGTGCGCGCCGCACACCACCGACTGCCCGGCCCGCACGTCGCTGACCGGCACGGTGCGGACGACGACCCGCCCGCCCTCCTCGGTGACGACGAGCCCGCAGTCCATCTCGGCGCGGTCGACCGGCAGCCACTCGCGGTCCAGCCGGACGAACGTGTCCAGGTTGGTCGTCGAGTAGAAGTCCTCGGGGAAGACGCCGTCGGCCGGAGCCGGGCGCAGGGTCGCCGTCCCCGGGGCGACGGCGTTGGCCCCGTGGGTCTGCAGCCGCATGACGATGCGCTCGAGCAGGTCGGGGTCGGCGGCCTTGATCTCGACGGTGGCGCGGGACTCGTCCTCGTGCTGGCGGCCGAGGTCGAGGGCCTCGATCCGGTAGTCGCCGCCGTACTCGAGGACGTCGTCGAGGACGCGGGCCAGGATGCCGGTGTCCATCAGGTGGCCGGTCAGGGTGACGGTGGTGGAGTGCAGTGCGGCGCCCACCCGCCGCAGGCTAGCCACACGACGTCCTCGGTGTGACTCCCCGCCCGCTCCGCTCCTCGCTGGTTCCTCGGTGCGATGCGCACGGGCCGTCGTCACACGACGGCGCCGTCGTCGCCGTCGTCGGTCGTGCGGTCCCGCATCCGTGACACCAGGACCCCGACGCCGCCCACGACGGCGGCCACGCCCAGCACCAGGCCGACGTCGACCGACAGCCCGAGCGCCCGCGGCGCGACGATGAGCACCGCGCCCGCGGCGATGAGCAGCACCGCGTACAGCGAGGCGGGGGCCGGAGCGGGCACCGGCGGGGGCGGCGGCGGCTCGAAGTGCTCGTCGGGCCGGTCGAGGACCTCGGGCTCGGCCGGCGCGGGCGGCGGGGCCGACGACGGCTCCTCGTCGACGACCGTCCGGCCGTGCTCGGCCTCGAACGCGGCCACGATCCGCGCCCACTCGGCGTCCTCGTCGAGGTCGCGCCGGGGCGCCCGCGACGCGCGGGTCCGCTCCTGCACGTGCTCGTCGACGTGCTGCTCGACGAGGGCGCGGCCCTCCGCCGAGCGCGCCCGGTCGACGAAGATCCGGTCGGAGGGCGGGCTGGGCAGGGAGACGGTCCGCGTGTAGGGCTCGACGTCGGTGGAGGGCTCCAGGTAGGCGGCGATGCCCGCGTCCCGCAGCACGTCGAGCAGGTGCTCACCGACCCGCGGGTCGACGTCGCGCACCGGGGTCCAGAGGGCGGCGTCGAGCCCGTTGTCGCGCCGTCCGCGCCGGCCGGTCACGCCCCGGCCTCCATCGCGGGCATGCGCTCCCGGATCCAGTCCACGGACCCGGCGAAGACGCGCGGGGCGTCGTTGTCGAGCGTGGCGACGTGGTAGCTGTCCTCGAGCAGCACCTCGGTGGTGTCGGTGCTGGCCACGCCGGCGAGCAGCACGCGCACCGACGCCGGCTCCACCACGTGGTCGGTGACACTGCGGAAGACCAGCAGCGGCGCGGTGACCCGGCCGAGGTCGGCGCGGGTCGCCGTCCACAGCCGTCGCAGTCCCAGGACCGCGCGGGTGGGCAGTTTCGGGTACGCCCGCTCGTCGACGCCCGGCTTCTTGATGTCGTTGGCGATCGCCTTCCAGCTCGGGGTGAGCCGGGCCAGCACCGGGAGCAGCTTGGCGTCGAGGCGCTCGGTCAGCAGCGAGGGGTTGACCAGCACCAGGCCGGCCACGTCGTCCGGGCGCAGCTCGGCGAGCCGGATCGCCAGCGTCCCGCCCATGGACAGCCCGGCGACGACCACCCGGTCGCACTCGGCGGCCAACGCGTCGAACGCCGTGGCGACGGCGGCCACCCACTCCTGCTCGGTGGTGAGGTTGCAGTCCTGCCAGCGGGTGCCGTGCCCGGGCAGCAGCGGCGCGCGGACGGCGAACCCCTCCGCGGCCAGGTGCTCGCCCCAGGGCCGCATGCTGAACGGCGAGCCGGTGAAGCCGTGGACGAGCAGCACGCCCGTCCCGGCACCGGCCGGGCCGCCCGGGAAGGCGAACGGCTCGGCGCCGGGCCGCACGGCGGCGGGTGCCTCGTCAGTGGGCACGGCAGGTCCTCCTCGGCGCCGGCGGCGGGGGCCGACCGGCAGGGTGGGCGGGGCGCGACCGGCGACGTGGACCTGCGATTGTCCATCCGCCACCGGGCTCCTTAGTCTGGCAGCCCCCGAGGGAGGCGTGTTGTTCTACTGGTTCCTCAAGTTCGTGGCGATCGGCCCGGTCGTGAAGCTGGTGTTCCGCCCGCAGGCCGACGGCGAGGAGAACGTCCCGCGCACGGGCGCCGCGATCCTCGCGAGCAACCACCTGTCCGCAGCGGACTGGGTGTTCATGCCCCTGTCGCTGCGCCGCCGGGTCACCTTCCTCGCCAAGTCCGAGTACTTCACCGGCACCGGCGTCAAGGGATTCCTGCAGCGGGCCTTCTTCACCGGGTCGGGCCAGGTCCCCATCGACCGCACCAACGCCTCGGCGGCGGAGAACGCGATCCGCACCGGCCTGCGCATCCTGCGCGAGGGCAAGCTCCTGGGCATCTACCCGGAGGGCACCCGCTCACCTGACGGGCGGCTCTTCCGCGGCAAGACCGGGGTGGCCCGGATGGCGCTGGAGACCGGGGTGCCGGTCGTGCCGGTGGCTATGGTCTACCGGCACCGCTCGCTGCCCCTGGTGGGGAAGCGGCTGCCGAAGGTGAGCATCCGCTTCGGGAAGCCGCTGGACTTCTCCCGCTACGAGGGGCTGGCCGGCGACCGGTTCGTCGAGCGGTCGATCACCGACGAGATCATGTACGAGATCATGACCCTGTCGGCGCAGGAGTACGTCGACGTCTACGGCGCCAAGGTCAAGAAGACGATGGACGCCACCGGAGCCAGTGCCGCCGAGGTGGTCCGCCGCATGGAGCCGCCCGCCACCGAGGCCGGCGACCGCGAGCCGGACACCCTCGCCGGCTGAACCCGCCGGGCGGACCGGCAGGCGCGGGTAAGCCGGGAGGGGTCGCCCCGTCCAGGGGCTCGCCGCGGCCCCGTCCGGAGGCTCGCCGCGAGCCTGCGAGCGGTGAGGAGGACGGGGTCGTCCCCCGGTGGGGAGGACGGCGTCCTTCAGGGCCGCCACTCGTCGCGGTAGTGCGGGTGGTCGGCGTAGGTCTGGCCGATCAGTCGCAGCGCGTGGTCCATGGTCCCGCCGCGGGCGCCCTGCTCCTCCAGGTCCCGGAAGTACTCGACCAGCTGGCGCTTGGCGGCGGCGTCGCGCAGCACGTGGGCGACCAGCGCCCGGTTGGTCGGCGCGGGGCTGGCCTGGACGAAGCGGGCGGCCTCCTCGTCCTCGTCGAACCGGGCGAGCAGGAACTCGACGAGGTCGCCGTCCCGGGTCGGCAGGTCGCGGTGGCGTCCGGTGGTCTCCACGGTCAGGCCGTCCAGCCGCCGGCCCGGCCCACGGCCGCGCGCCAGCGCTCGTGCCGGCCGTCGTCCCGCCGCCCGGGCTCCGGCTCGAAGCGGCGGTCCAGGGACCAGGTGTCGGCGAGCTCGCCGGTGCTGCGCCACACCCCGGTGCCGAGGCCGGCCAGGAACGCGGCGCCCAGCGCTGTGGTCTCGGTGACCACCGGGCGGCGCACCGGCACGCCGAGCTGGTCGGCCTGCAGCTGCATGAGCAGGTCGTTGGCGCTGGCGCCGCCGTCGGCGGACAGCTCCGGCACCGCCAGCCCCGCCTCGGTCGCCATCACGTCGACGACGTCGCGCACCTGGAAGGCGATCGCCTCGAGCGTGGCGCGGGCGAGGTGCGCGCGGGAGGTGCCGCGGGTGATGCCGAGGACGGCGCCGCGGGCGTGCGGGTCCCAGTACGGGGCGCCCAGCCCGGTGAGGGCCGGCACGAAGACGACGTCCCCCGCGTCGGGCACCGTGCGGGCCAGCCCCTCGATCTCGGCGGCGGAGTCGATGAGGCCCAGGCCGTCGCGCAGCCACTGGACCGCGGCGCCGGTGACGAAGATCGACCCCTCCAGGGCGTAGACCAGCCCGTTGCCGAGGTCCCAGGCCACGGTGGTGAGCAGCCCGGCGTCCGAACGGACCGGCGCCGAGCCGGTGTTCTGCAGCACGAACGAGCCGGTGCCGTAGGTGCACTTGCTCGTGCCGGGGGAGTAGCAGGCCTGCCCGAACAGAGCCGCCTGCTGGTCCCCGGCGATGCCGGCCACCGGCAGCGCCAGGCCGAGGAACGCGTCGGGGTCGGTGGTACCGACGACGCCGGAGCTGGGCACCACCTCGGGCAGCGCCGCCCGGGGGACGTCGAACAGCGCGCACAGCTCGTCGGACCAGGTCCCGCGCTCGAGGTCGTAGAGCAGCGTGCGGGAGGCGTTGCTCGGGTCGGTGACGTGCACCGCGCCGCCGGTGAGCCGGTGCACCACGAACGAGTCGACGGTGCCCAGCGCCAGGGTGCCGTCGCCGACGCCGGCCCACAGCGCGGGCTCCTCGGCGGCGAGCCAGCAGAACTTGGTGGCGGTGAAGTAGGGGTCCAGCCGCAGGCCGGTGAGCTCGGCGACCCGCGGCTCGTGTCCGGCCTCGCGCAGCCGGTCGCAGATGCCGCTGGTGCGCCGGTCCTGCCAGACGACGGCCGGCCGGGGAGCCCGGCCGGTGCGCCGGTCCCACACCACGGCGGTCTCGCGCTGGTCGGTGATGCCCACGCAGGTCGGGGCGACGTCGGAGCCGGCCAGCGCGGCGCGGCAGGCGGCCAGCGTCGCCGTCCAGATGTCCTCGGGCTCGTGCTCGACCCAGCCCGGGCGCGGGAAGAGCTGCGCGAACTCGCGGTAGCCGCGGGAGAGGACGTCGCCGTCCTCGCCCACGACCAGCGCGGTCACCCCGGTCGTCCCCGCGTCGATCGCCAGCACCGGCATGATCGCCAACCTAACCCGCCGCCTACGGTGGGTGCGTGCGGCGGTTCTTCTACGACACCGAGTTCATCGAGGACGGCACCACCATCGAGCTCGTGTCGATCGGCGTCGTCGACGAGGACGGCCGCGAGTTCTACGCGGTGAGCACCGAGTTCGACCCGGACAAGGCCATCCCGTGGGTGCGGCGCAACGTGCTCGACCAGCTGCCGCCGCCGTCCGACCGGGCCTGGCGCAGCCGGCAGCGGATCCGCGACGACCTGCTGGCCTTCCTCACCGGTCCCGGGCAGGAGATCGAGCTATGGGCCTGGTTCGCCGCGTACGACCACGTCGCGCTGTGCCAGCTGTGGGGGCCGATGCCGGCGCTGCCGCGGCCGATCCCGCGGTTCACCCGCGAGCTGCGCCAGCGCTGGGACGACCTCGGCCGGCCGCCGCTGCCCCCCAAGCCGAGCGGCACCCACGACGCGCTGGTCGACGCCCGGTACAACCTGGCCCGCTGGCGGGCCATGGAGGGCGCCCGCCGCTGATCAGGCGGCTCGCGCCGGCGTGGGCGTGAACGTCACCGGCAGTTCGCGGACGCCGCGCAGCACGCCTCCGGCTGACCACTGCAGCGCGTCCTCCGGCACGCCCAGGGCGAGGTCGGGAAGCCGCTCCAGCAGTGCGGTGAACGCGACCTGCCCCTCCAGCCGGGCCAGCGGCGCGCCCAGGCAGTAGTGGATGCCGTGGCCGAACGCCAGGTGCCCGCGCTCGGCGGCGGTGACGTCGAACCGGTCCGGGTCGCGGAAGCGGGCGGGGTCCCGGTCGGCCGCGGCGACGGCGAGCAGCACCATCTCCCCGCGGGGGATCCGCACCCCGCCGATCTCCACGTCCTCGAGCGTGTAGCGGGTGAGTCCCGGGTTGACCGGGCCGTCGTACCGCAGGACCTCCTCCACCGCCTGCGGCACCCGGGACGGGTCGGCGCGCAGCAGGTCCAGCTGGTCGGGGGAGCGCAGCAGCGCCAGCGTGCCGTTGCCGATGAGGTTGACCGTGGTCACGTACCCCGCGATGAGCAGCAGGAAGGTCATCGCCAGGAGCTCCTGGCGGTCGAGCCGCTCCCCCTCGTCGGTTGCCTGGACCAGGTCGGTGAGCAGGTCGTCCGCGGACCGGGCGCGCTTGGCGTCGACGAGGTCGGCGAGGTAGCCGTACATGCGCTCGCGGGCCGCCGTGACCAGGGCCATGTCCGTGTCCGGGTCGAACGGCCGGTCGAGCATCTCGTCGGTCCAGACGCGGAAGCGGTCCCGGTCGGCCTCGGGGACGCCGAGCAGCTCGCCGATGACGGTGATCGGCAGCGGCAGCGCGAACTCGCCGATCAGCTCGGCGCGGCCCCGCGGGCTGATCCGGTCGAGCAGCGACCCGGTGATCTCCGCGATCCGCGGCCGCAGCCCCTCCACCCGGCGGGCGGTGAACGCCTTGGACACCAGCCGGCGCAGCCGCGTGTGCTCGGGCGGGTCGGAGCCGATCATGCTGCGGCTGAGGAAGTCCCCGCGGAGCAGCTCGGCGAGGTCGCGGGCGTGGTGCGGGTCGTTGCTGAGCCGGGGGTCCGAGAGCGCCGCGAGGACGTCGTCGTAGCGGGCGACGACCCACACGGGCAGGCCCAGCCGCTCGTCGACGCGCCGCACGGGGCCGCTCTCGCGCCACGCGGCGAGGGCGGGGAAGGGGTCGGCCAGGTCGGTCAGGGGGCTGGTCGGCACGGTCATCGCGGGGAGCCCGGGGAGGCGGGGCTCGGCCGCGACGCGGTCTCGCTGTCGGCGTCGGTGCGGGGCACCGGCACCCCGGCGCGCTGGGCCTGCGTCAGTGCCTCGATCATCTGCGTGAACTCCGCGGCGTCCGGCGGGATGAACCGCTCGGCTGCCGGTACCCGCTCCAGCACCGTGAGGAACTCCTCGAGCTCGTTGCCGTCCGCGGCGGGCAGGTGCGCGGAGAGGATCCGGGTGGGCCGCAGCTGCCGCACGCGGTCGAGCACCTCGCCGAACACGGTGGGCTCGGCCAGGTGGACCCAGGGCGAGTCGGACGTCGCCCAGCCGAGCATGCCCCCCGCCAGCGCCTCGGGCGGCACCTCGGAGGCGGCCCGGGCCGGCTCCGGGATGATCGCCCCGAACGCGTCGACGCTGAACAGCGCGCCGGTGGAGCGGTCGAGGACGCCGACCGACAGTGGGTTGTCGAACAGCGGCGGGGCGACGGCGGTCAGCGTGCGGTCGCCCACGTGGACGTCGTCGCCGACGCGGATCGCGTGCACCCGGTCCATCGGCAGTGGCCACCAGGTCGCCATGCGCAGCGCCGAGAAACCGTGGGTGACCAGGGTCGCGTTCGGCGCCAGCTCCATGAGCCGCTGGATGCTGCCGGTGTGGTCGGCGTCGTCGTGGGTGAGCCAGATCCAGCGCAGCCGCTCCGGGGCCACGATGGAGCTCACCGCGTCGACGAACTCGTCGGCGTCGACCCCGAGACCGGTGTCGACGAGCACCGGCTCCTCGGCCATGAGCAGGAAGGCGTTGACCGGCAGGACGCCCATCCCCGGCAGCGCCAGGTTGGCGGGGAGCACGTGCACGTCGGCCGAGCACTGGTAGGGGGTGTCCATCGCCGACCTCCGGCGGTCGCAGGGACGCGCGGCGCCGACGCTAGGACGCGGCCCGGGGTGCGGACAGGGCCCTTCTCCTCCCGTCCGGCGCCCGCTCAGGCGTCCAGGGGCGCCCCGTCCCCCGGGTGCGCGCGCAGGTGCTCGGCCACCGTCCGCGCCGGGTGCCCGGTGAGCTCCGGGACGACGTCGTCCCGACCGGACGGGCGGGCGGCGACCCGCCCGCCGAGGGTCCCCGGTGGGCCGGTGACGGCCCGATCACGCGGGCCGCGCGTGCTCCCGGCCCCGGTGCGGCATCATGACCCGCACCAACCCCTGAGCAGCGGAGACCCTTCCCGCGGAGGACGCACATGCGCATCGGCATCCTGACCGGCGGCGGTGACTGCCCGGGCCTCAACGCGGTGATCCGCGCGGTGGTCCGCAAGGCCGTCCAGCACGGGGACCAGGTCGTCGGCTTCCGGGACGGCTGGCGCGGCGTGCTCGACGCCGACACCGTGTCGCTGGACCTCGCCGCGGTCCGCGGCATCCTGCCCCGCGGCGGCACCGTCCTCGGCACCTCCCGCACCAACCCCTACGGGATGGAGGGCGGCCCCGACCGGGTCATGGCGAACCTGGAGCGCCTGGGTGTCGAGGCACTCATCCCCATCGGCGGGGAGGACACCCTGGGCGTGGCCACCAAGCTGGCCGAGGCGGGCCTGCGCATCGTCGGCGTCCCCAAGACGATCGACAACGACCTCGACGCCACCGACTACACCTTCGGCTTCGACACCGCGCTGGGCGTGGCCACCGAGGCGATCGACCGGTTGCACACCACCGGCGACAGCCACCACCGCACGCTCGTCGTCGAGGTCATGGGCCGGCACGCGGGCTGGATCGCGCTGCACGCGGGCATGGCCGGCGGCGCGACCGTCGTCCTCATCCCCGAGCAGCCCTTCGACGTCGAGGCCGTGGTCGCGCACTGCCAGCACCGGTTCGATTCCGGGTACTCGCCGATCGTCGTCGTCTCCGAGGGGGCGAAGGCCAAGGGCGGCGACCTGGTGCTGGCCGCGGGGGAAAAGGACGCCTTCGGGCACGTCCGGCTGGGCGGGATCGGGACCGCGCTGGCCTCGCTGATCGAGCAGCGCACCGGCCGGGAGGCCCGCTGCGTCGTCCTCGGGCACGTGCAGCGCGGCGGGACGCCGTCCCCGTTCGACCGGGTGCTGGCCACCCGCTTCGGACTGGCCGCCGTCGACGCCGTGCACGACGGCGAGTCCGGGGTCATGGTGGCGCTGCGCGGCACCGACATCGTGCGGGTGCCGCTGACGGCGGCGACCGCCCAGCTCAAGCTGGTGCCCGTGGAGCGCTACTCCGAGGTGGAGGTCTTCTTCGGCTGAGGGAGGACCCCGTCCTCCTCACCCCTCGCAGGCTCGGGGCGAGCCTCGGGACGGGGCCTGGGCCCCCGGTACCCTCTGGAGGCGTGACGCTCCCCGATCCCGCGGACCTGGTCCCCGGTCTGGACCGGTGGCGGGAACTGCCCGCCGCCCAGCAGCCCGAGTGGCCCGACCGCGCCGTGCTGGACACCGTTCTGTCCACCCTCTCCTCGGTGCCCCCGATCGTGGCGCCCAGCGAGGTCGACGAGCTGCGCACGCGGCTGGCCGAGGTGGCGCAGGGCCGGGCGTTCCTGCTGCAGGGCGGCGACTGCGCGGAGACCTTCGACCTCAACACCGACGCGCACCTGCAGAGCACCACGCGGACGCTGCTGCAGATGGCCGTCGTGCTCACCTACGGCGCCAGCGTGCCGGTGGTGAAGGTGGGCCGGGTCGCCGGGCAGTACGCCAAGCCGCGCTCGTCGAACACCGACGCGCTGGGCCTGCCCTCCTACCGCGGGGACATGGTCAACGACCTCGAGCCGGTGCTCGAGAAGCGCATCCCCGACCCGAACCGGCTGGTGCGGGCCTACGCCAACGCCGCCGCCGCGATGAACATGATCCGCGCCTATGCCCGCGGCGGGCTGGCCGACCTGCACCGCGTGCACGAGTGGAACAAGGACTTCGTCGCCAACTCCCCGGCCGGGGTGCGCTACGAGGTGATCGCCCGCGAGATCGACCGGGCGCTGGCGTTCATGAAGGCCTGCGGGGTCGACGACACCGCCTTGCGCGGCGTCGAGCTGTACAACAGCCACGAGGCGCTGATCCTCGACTACGAGCGGGCGCTGCTGCGCGTGCACGAGAGCAGGGCCTACGCCTCGTCGGCGCACTTCGTCTGGATCGGCGAGCGCACCCGCCAGCTCGACGGCGCGCACGTGGAGTTCTTCTCCCGCATCGCCAACCCGATCGGCGTCAAGATCGGCCCGACGACCACCCCCGAGCAGGCCACCGAGCTGGTCGAGCGGCTCGACCCGGACGGCGTCCCCGGCCGGCTCACGCTGATCAGCCGGATGGGCAACGGCAAGGTCCGCGACGTCCTCCCGCCGATCGTCGAGAAGGTCACCGCGAGCGGGCACCAGGTCGTGTGGCAGTGCGACCCGATGCACGGCAACACCCACGAGTCCTCGACCGGGTACAAGACCCGGCACTTCGACCGCGTCGTCGACGAGGTGCTCGGCTTCTTCGACGTCCACCGGGCCCTGGGCACCTGGCCGGGGGGGATCCACGTCGAGCTGACCGGTGAGGACGTCACCGAGTGCCTCGGCGGCGCGATGGAGATCAGCGACGAGGACCTCAACAGCCGGTACGAGACGGCCTGCGACCCGCGGCTGAACACCGGCCAGTCGCTGGAGCTGGCGTTCCTCGTCGCCGAGATGCTGCGTGGCTGAGCTCGTCGACCTCCGCTCGGACACGGTCACCCGGCCGACCCCAGGGATGCGCCGGGCGATGGCCGAGGCCGAGGTGGGGGACGACGTCTACGGCGAGGACCCGACCATCCGGGACCTGGAGGAGCGGGTCGCCGACCTCATGGGTCACGAGGCGGCGCTGTTCGTGCCCTCGGGGACCATGGGCAACCAGATCGGCATGCGGCTGGTCTGCGAGCCCGGCCAGGAGGTCCTCTGCGACGCCGACGCGCACGTGGTCACCTACGAGATGGGTGCGGCGGCGGCGGTGTTCGGCATCTCGACCCGCACGGTGGTGTCCGAGGGCGGGCGGCTGGACGCCGGCGCGCTGATCGCCCAGGTCCGCCCGCGCGGCGACTGGCACCTGACCGCCACGGCCGCGGTGGCCGTGGAGAACACGCACAACCGCGGCGGCGGGCTGGTCCAGCCGCTCGGCGAGCTGCAGCGGCTGTGGAGCTGGTCCCGGGACGCCGGGGTCGCCGTCCACCTCGACGGCGCCCGGCTGTTCAACGCCGCCGTCGCCTCGGGCACCGACCTGGCGACCTACGGGCGGCTGGCCGACACCGCGTCGGTGTGCCTGTCCAAGGGGCTGGGCGCGCCGGTCGGCTCGGTGCTGGTGGCCTCAGCCGAGCGGATCGCGGCCGCCCGGCTGTGGCGCAAGCGCCTCGGCGGCGGGATGCGGCAGGCCGGCGTCCTGGCGGCGGCGGGCCGGTACGCGCTGGAGCACCACGTGGCACGCCTGGCCGAGGACCACGAGCACGCGCAGGTGCTGGCCAAGCGGCTCGGGGTCGACCCCGCGACGGTCGAGACGAACATGGTGGTGCTGGACGACGTCGCCGCGCCGGTGGTGGCCCAGGCGGCGAAGGCGCAGGGCGTGCTCGTCTCCCAGGTGAGCCCCCGCCGGATCCGGCTGGTCACCCACCTCGACGTCGACCGCGCCGGCATCGACCGCGCCGCCGACGTCCTCGCCGGCGTGCTCGACCGCTGAGACGGCGAGGGCCCGGCCCCGTCGAGGCCGGGCCCTCGCGTGCGGCGTCAGCCGGCGGTCGTGGCCGGGGCCGTGTAGAGCAGGCGGTTCGGGGTGCCGGTGAGCGTCCGCTTGACGACCCCCGTCGTGGCGTCTGCGGCGATCGCGGTGGCGACGGTCCCCGGGCCGGCGCTCGGGTGCGCCTGGAGGTAGAGGGCCGCCACGCCGGCGACGTGCGGCGTCGCCATGGAGGTGCCGCTGATCGTGTTGGTGGCCGACGACCCCGTGTACCAGTCGCTGGTGACGCCCACCCCGGGTGCGTAGAGGTCGACGCAGGTCCCGTAGTTGCTGAACGACGCCGAGGTGTCGGCGGAGTCGGAGGCGGCGACCGTGAGGGCTGCCGGCACCCGCGCGGGGGAGGTGGCGCAGGCGTCCTGGGGCTTGCCCGCCTGGTTGCCGTTGCCGGCCGCGACCGCGACGGTGATGCCGGCGTCGATCGCGTTCGCCACCGCCTGGTCGAGTGCGTCGCTGACCGGTCCGCCGAGGCTCAGGGTGGCCACCGCGTCCGCCGTCGGACGGAGCCTCGAGGCGACCTCCGCCACGGCCTTCTCGTGCTCCGCGGTCACCCAGTCGATCCCGGCGATGACGTCGGAGTAGGCCCCGCTGCCGGAGCAGTCGAGGACACGGACCGGGACCAGCGTGACTCCGGCCGCGACTCCCTTCGTCGTCCCGCCGATGGTGCCGGCGACGTGGGTGCCGTGGCCGTTGCAGTCCTCTGCCGTGCCGCCGTCCACGGCGTCGTAGCCGGGAGCCAGCCGGTCCTTCAGGTCCTCGTGGTCGTACCGGATGCCCGTGTCGATGACGTACGCGGTGACGCCGGCACCGGTGTGCGCCGAGCGGTACGTGGTGCTCAGCGGGAGGTTGCGCTGGTCGATGCGGTCCAGACCCCAGGGCGTCGCGTTCGGTGCCGGGGAACCGGACTTGGTCGGCCGGGCCTGCACCACCTGGTCGGGCTCGACGTCGAGCACGCCGGGCAGGCGGGACAGCGCGGCCGCCGCCGGGACGGGCAGGCGGACCGCGAAGCCGTTGAGCGCCGCGGTGTAGACGTGGCTGACCTGGCCACCCAGTCCTCGCGCCCGGTGGGCGAGCCCCGCCGGTGAGCGGTCGGGGTCGACCGTGACGACGTAGGAGGCCAGGGGGAAGCCCGGGGCGGCGGACACGGGGCCGGCGGTGGCGCCGACCCCCGCGGTGGCGAGCACGGTGAGGGCCGCGGCGGCCATCGAGCGACGGGTCTGCACGGTGTTCTCTCCAGGGGGTCGGACGGCGCCCGTCCCGACGGCCGGGCCGTGCGCAGCAAACCCTGCGGGAGAGATCACTTCCAGTCACCGCGCGGACGCGGTGTGTCTTCGTGCCGCCGACTCCCGGGACAGCGGACGGGCCCGCACCCCGGCTGGGGTGCGGGCCCGTCGCGGGACGCGGCTACTCGGCGTGGTCGCCGGGCGTCGGGTGCTCGATCTGACCGGCCAGGTAGAGCTGCTCGCCGAGGGTGTCGAGCAGGTGCAGCTGGGTCTCGAGGTAGTCGATGTGGTGCTCCTCGTCCTCGAGGATCTTCTCGAAGAGGTTCTTGCTGACCCGGTCGCCGACCGACTCGCAGTAGGGGATCGCCTCGCGCAGCCGGGCCAGGACCTCGACCTCGATGGCCATGTCGGACTCGAACTGCTCGCGGACGGTCTGCCCGATCCGCAGCGGTAGGAGCCTCTGGTAGTTGGGCAGGCCCTCGAGGAAGAGGATGCGGTCGGTGAGCCACTCCGCGTGGTGCATCTCCTCGATGGACTCGTCGCGGGTGTGCTCGGCCAGCCTGTTGTAGCCCCAGTTGGCCTGCATCTTGGCGTGCAGGAAGTACTGGTTGATGGCGGTCAGCTCGCTGGTCAACTGCTCGTTCAGGTACTCGATGACCCGTGCGTCACCCTGCATGGGATCCCTCCTCGGCTCGGTCCTGGCCGAGGCTAGCGGGGGCGCGCTGACCAGGCACGACTCAGGTCGGCCTCCGCACGGGCGGCCTGTCCTCAGGCGGCGGGCTCGCGCAGCTCCAGGCCGTGCAGCGGGTCGGCGGCGCGGAGCCGGTCGCAGATGCGGTCCAGGCAGTTGCCGCAGCCGGTGCCGGCGGAGCAGGCGTCGCCGACCTCCTCCTCGGTGCGGGCGCCGTCGGCGATGACGTCGGCCAGGTGGGCCTCGCTCACGGCGAAGCAGATGCAGACGTACACGCGCAGCACTCCCGGGGCGAGGGAAGGAAAGGCACCCCTAAGTTAGCTCACCCTTAACGGACGGCCAAGAGTCGATGTGCCCAGATCTCGCGGCCGGGAGTGTGCGGGATCACCGCGACATCCGTCCTACGGCCGGTCAACGGCGGGGGCACGCCGCCGCGGGCACCCGCCACCCGGGGTCACCGCCTGCAAGCGGTCCGAGGCGGATCGCCCCGGCGCCGTCCGGCCGGTCTCGGACCGTTGACGCCGGCGGCGGGCGTTCCGACAGTGGTGGCCGGGACCCGCGGGCGAGGCGGCGAGACGGTGGGCCGGCCCGCGGGGCTCCGTGGAGGCGTGATGGCCCAGGAGGACGCGACGTCTCCACTGACCGTGCCCGTTCCGGTCGCTCCTGCGGCTCCGGCACGTCCCCGGCGACCGGTGCGGCCAGAGAGCTCCTGGTCCGGAGGTGGTCGTCGTGCAACAGCAGGCGGGATCGGTGGTCGGGATCTGGCGGTACCCGGTGAAGTCGATGATGGGGGAGGAGCTCAACGCGTCCGAGGTCACGGAGAGGGGGTTGCTGGGTGACCGCGCGTACGGGCTGGTGGACCGCTCGACCGGCAAGGTGGCCAGCGCCAAGAACCCGCGGAAGTGGCCGCACCTGTTCGACTTCCGCGCCGCCTACGTGGACGCGCCGCGTCGCGGCGCACAGTTGCCGGCGGTCCGGATCACCCTGCCCGACGGAACGGTCCTGACCAGCGGTCAACGCGACCTCGACCGGACGCTCTCCCACGAGCTGCAGCGCGAGGTGGGTCTCGAGGCCGCCGACCGCCGTCGGCAGCCGGGGGCGGTATCGGGGGTGCCCACCCCACGGGCTCCGGAGCCCGCGCGGGCGGAGGAGTACTGGCCGGACATGGAGGGCCTCGACCACCGGGACACCGTCACCGACTTCGACATGCCCGAACGGACGTTCTTCGACCTCGCGACGGTCCACGTCCTGACCACCGCGACACTGGACCGGCTGCGCGAGCTCTACCCGCAGGGTCGGTTCGAGGTCCGGCGGTTCCGCCCCAACATCGTGGTCGGCACCCCGGACGACGTGGACGGTTTCGCGGAGAACGACTGGATCGGCTCCACGCTGCGCATCGGTGACCGGGTCCGGCTGAGCATCACCGAGGCGTGCCCCCGCTGCGTGATGACGACGCTGTCCCAGGGAGACCTGCCGAAGGACTCCGGCATCCTCCGCGCCGCGGCCCAGCACAACCACGCGAACGTGGGCGTGTACGCCGCCGTCGTCCAGGGCGGTGAGGTCCGGCGGGGCGCGGCGGTGATGGTCGAGCAGCCGGTCACGGCCCGGGTCTGAACGGGCGCGTCACCGTGCGGGTCAGGCGGCGGAGGCCTCAGGGGTGTCGCGCAGGGCCGTCAACAGCGCGATGTCGGCCGCGTGCCCGGCCCACGGGACGCCGTCCCGCTCGCTGGGCGTCTCGACGACGACCGGGACGCCGGCCATCGACGGGTGGGCCAGCAGCTCGGCGAACGGGCCGGTGCCGTACGCGCCGCCGCCGATGGTGCCCGCGCCGATGGTGGTGTGCCGGTCCCGCTTGGAGCCGCACGCGTCGAGGGAGTCGTTGGCGTGCACGAGGCCCAGCCGGCCGGGGCCCACGGTGGCCTCCAGCGCGTCGAGGGTCGCGGTCATCCCGCCCGGCACGGAGACGTCGTGGCCGGCCGCCCAGGCGTGGCAGGTGTCGAAGCAGACCCCGACCAGGGGGTGGTGCTCCAGCGCCGCCAGGTACGGGCCGAGGTCCTCGACGGTGGCGGCGAGCGACTTCCCGCCGCCGGCGGTGGGCTCGACGAGCAGCCGCGGGCCGTCGTCGGGCGCCGCCTCCAGGACCGGCAGCAGCCGCTCGTGCAGCTGGCGCAGTGCGTCGTCGTAGCGGTCCTCACCGACCGCGGAGCCGGCGTGCACGACCACGCCCCGGCAGCCGAGCTGGGCGCCGCGGGCCAGGTTGTGCGCGATGGTGGCGATCGACTGCTCGACGGTCGCCTCGGTGGGGGAGCCGACGTTGACCAGGAAGGGTGTGTGGATGAACGAGGGCACCCCGCGCTCGGCGCAGCCGGCGGTGAACAGTGCGTCCTGCCGTGGGTCGCCCGGCGTGAGCTTCCAGCCCCGGGGGTTGCCGACGAAGACCTGCACGGCCCGCGCGGCGACGTCGTCGGTGTAGGCCAGGCCGCCCTTGGCCAGCCCGCCCTTGATCTGGATGTGCGCGCCGATCGGCGGCACACCCGCAGCAGCACGCAGTGTTCTCAGTCCTATCCGAAGGTCACCAGGATGGTCACCGAGGTCCCCATGTCGACGACCTCACCGGCCTGGGGGCTCTGCCGCAGCACCCGGTCGCCGAAGAACTGGCTGACCTTCACCTGCAGCCCTGCGGCCTCGAGGAGCGCGGTGGCCTCCTCCTCGCTCTTGCCGACGACGTCCGGCACGGTCACCTGCGGCAGCCCCACCGAGACCTGGATGGTCACCGTGCTCTTGTAGGGCGCCTGCTGGCCACTGGCCGGGTCGACGGCCATGACCTCGCCGGGGTCGACGTCGGCGCTGCGCCCCTCGGCGCGCTTGACGGTGAAGCCGAGGCTCTCGAGGTTGGCGGTCGCCTCCTCGGGCGACAGGCCGACGACGGCGGGCACCGTGACCGGCTCGTGCCCGCGGCTGACGTAGACGATCAGCTCCTGGCCGCGCTTGAGCTCGGTGCCGATCTCGGGCTCGAAGCCGGTGACGTGGCCGACCGGGACGTCGTTGTCGTAGTCCTGCTGGACCTCGACCACGACCGGGATGGACTCCTCGATCTCGCCCAGGACCTCGTCCTTCGGGCGGCCGACCATGTCGGAGGTGACCTCGAACCGCTCGGGGCCCTTGGAGACGACGAGCGCCACGTCGGTGCCGCGGATCGCCTCGCCGCCGTCGGGGTCGGCGGAGATCACCACACCCGCGGCGACGTCCTCGCTGAACCGCTCCTCGCAGCAGTCGGGGTCCAGCCCCGCCTCCTGCAGCAGGTCGATGGCGGCGGCCTGGTCCTTGCCGACCAGCTGCGGCACCGTCGTCCAGCGGCCGGAGCCCAGCCACCAGCCGACCGCCCCGATGGTGACCGCCAGCAGGAACACCAGGGCGGAGGCGAACCGGGCCCGCCGCCGGCGGATGTGCTGCGGCACGCCGGGCCGGGCGCGCTCGAGCCCGGGCCGGCGCCCGCCGACGTCGGTGGTCGGGCCGGCGCCCATGCCGGGCAGCATCGAGGTGCGGCCGCCGCGGCCGGGCCGGGTGCCGTTGACCCCGAGCACCTCGGTGCGCGGGTCGCCGTCGCGGCCGGGGTCGCTGGGGTGCCGCGGCCGGGTGGGCCGGTTGGTGGGGCGCAGGGTGCCGGGCCCGGCGGTGCTGCGGCCGGTGGGCACGGGCACCCGCTCGATGCCCAGGTCGCGGCGCACGTCCTCGAGGTCGGCGAGGAACGCCCCGGCGTCCAGCGGCCGGAGGACCGGGTCCCGGCGGGTGGTGCGGGCGACGAGGTCGTCGACCTCCCACGGGATCCCGGGGACCTCGTCGGAGGGCGTGGGCATGTCGTGGTGCACGTGCTGGTAGGCCACCGCCAGCGGGCTGTCGCCGCCGTAGGGCGGGTGGCCGGTGAGCATCTCGTAGAGCACGACCCCGGCGGCGTACACGTCGCTGCGCGCGTCGGCCTTGCCCCGCTCGAGCTGCTCGGGGGAGAGGTAGGCGACCGTGCCGATGAGCACCCCGCCGGTGTGGCTGGTCTGCCCGGTGCCGGTCAGGGCTCGGGCCAGGCCGAAGTCGGCCACCTTGACCACACCGTCGGTCCCGATGAGGACGTTCTCCGGCTTGATGTCGCGGTGCACGATGCCGGCGCGGTGCGCGGCGGTCAGCCCGGAGAGCACCGGCTCCAGGACGGCGAACGCCTCGCCGATGGTGAGCCGGCCGCGGGCCTGCAGCAGGTCGCGCAGCGTGCGACCGCGGACCAGTTCCATGACGAGGAACACCAGGCCCTGGTCGCTGCCCTGGTCGCTGACCGAGACGACGTTGGGGTGGCTGAGCATTGCCGCGGCCCGCGCCTCGCGGGTGAACCGGTCGACGAACGTGGGGTCGTGGGCGAGGTGCTCGGCCATGACCTTGACCGCGACCGTCCGGTGCAGCCGCAGGTCCTGCGCGGCGTAGACGGTGGACATGCCGCCGCGGGCCAGCCGCTCCTGGAGGTGGTAACGCCCCTCCAGTACGAGGCCGACCACGGGGTCGGTCACGGCGGTGTCCACCTGCACGAGTGTAGGAGTGACGGAGCTGTTCGCCGCTCCTACACGCGGGTGTGACCGGTGTGGCGGTTCACCCGTCACACCCACCACGCTCGGCCCGTCGGTCGAGGTCAACGAGCCGATCCCGCGGGTGGCCCCGTCCAGGGCACCGCCCCGAGCTCGCGAGGGGCGGACGGCCCCGCCCAGGGCACCGCCCCGAGCTCGCGAGGGGCGGGGAGGACGGGGTCCTTCCCGGGGTCCTTCTACAGGTCGAGGCCGGGGTAGAGCGGGTGCCGGTCGAGCAGTTCGGCGGCCGCGTCGCGCGTGCGGTCGGCCAGGCCCTCGGCGGTGGCGTACTTGGCCTTGGACGGCGAGCCGTCCCGGGTGGCGGTCGGCGAGGTGCCCGAGAGGACGTCGACGATCAGCTCCGCGGTGCGGTCGAACTCGGCCGCGCCGAACCCGCGGGTGGTCAGCGCCGGCGTTCCCAGCCGGATGCCCGAGGTGTACCAGGCGCCGTTGGGGTCCGCCGGGATCGCGTTGCGGTTGGTCACGATGCCGGCGTCCAGCAGCGCGGACTCCGCCTGGCGCCCGGTCAGGCCGAAGCCGGAGACGTCGACGAGCACCAGGTGGTTGTCGGTGCCGCCGGTCACCAGCCGCGCCCCGCGGCGGGTCAGGCCCTCGGCGAGGGTCCTGGCGTTGTCGGCGACGGCCTGCGCGTAGCCGGCGAACTCCGGACGGCGGGCCTCGGCGAAGGCGACCGCCTTGGCGGCCATGACGTGCGGCAGCGGGCCGCCCAGCACCATCGGGCAGCCGCGGTCGACGGCGTCGGCGTACTCCGGCTGGGCCAGCACCGCGCCGCCGCGCGGGCCGCGCAGCGACTTGTGCGTGGTGGTGGTGACCACGTGCGCGTGCGGCACCGGGTCGAAGTCGCCGGTGAACACCTTCCCGGCGACCAGGCCCGCGAAGTGCGCCATGTCGACCACGAGGGTGGCACCCACCTCGTCGGCGATCTCGCGCATCGCCGCGAAGTCGATCCGGCGCGGGTAGGCGGAGTAGCCGGCCATGAGGATCAGCGGGCGGAACTCCCGCGCCCGCTCCCGGACGGCGGCGTAGTCGAGCAGCCCGGTCTCCGGGTCGGTGCCGTAGGAGGACTGCTCGAACATCTTGCCGCTGATGTTCGGGCGGAAGCCGTGGGTGAGGTGGCCGCCGGCGTCCAGGGACATGCCCAGCATCCGCTGGTCGCCGAGCGCGTGGCGCAGCTCGGACCAGTCGCTCTCGGTGAGCTCGTTGACGTGCCGGACGCCGGCCTTCTCCAGCGCGGGCGCCTCGACCCGGGTGGCCAGGACCGCCCAGAACGCGACCAGGTTGGCGTCGATGCCCGAGTGCGGCTGGACGTAGGCGTACGGGGCGCCGAACAGCTCGCGGGCGTGCTCGGCGGCCAGCGCCTCGACGGTGTCGACGTTCTGGCACCCGGCGTAGAAGCGGTGCCCCACGGTGCCCTCGGCGTACTTGTCGCTGAACCAGTTGCCCATCGTCAGCAGGACGGCGGGGCTGGCGTAGTTCTCGCTGGCGATCAGCTTCAGCGAGGTCCGCTGGTCGGCGAGCTCGGCGCCGATCGCCTCGGCCACGCGGGGCTCGACGGCCCCGATCACCTGCAGGGCGCTGCGGTATGCCGCCGAGGCGGTGGCGGAGTCGAAGGAGGCGGTCGCGTCGGTCATGAGGGGCTCCAGCGCGGGTGTCGAGTCAGGAGGTGCCCAGGCGCCCGGCGGGGTGGTGCGGGCCGCTCCCCGGTGGTCGGTCCCACCTCGATGCGCCAGTCACGGCCCCGGGGTGATCCTAGCGGCGCTCCCCGGGGGCCTCGGTCACCGTGTCCCGGGGGACGGCGGTGACGTCGGGAACGCCGCACAGCGCCATCGTGTGCGCCAGCTCGGCGGTCAGCCCGGCCAGCACGCGGGTCACCCCCTCGGCGCCGCCGGTCACCAGGCCCCACACGGCCGGCCGGCCGACGAACGTCGCGCGGGCGCCCAGGGCCAGGGCGGTGAGGACGTCGGAGCCGGCGCGGATGCCGCCGTCCACGTACACCTCCGCCTCGCCGGCGACCGCCTCGACCACCTCGGGAAGGGCGTGCGCGCTGGCCACCACCGGGTCGGCCTGCCGCCCGCCGTGGGTGGAGACCCACACCGCCGCCGCTCCCGCCTGCACGCAGCGGGCCGCGTCGTCCCCGCGGAGCACGCCCTTGACGACGACCGGCAGGCCGGAGAGGTCGGCGAAGCGGCCGACGTCGTCGAAGGTCCAGACGGGGACGTCGGCGGGGTCGCCGCCGTCCGGGCGGTTGGGGACGGGCAGGTCCGCGGGCAGGGCGAAGGCGGCGCGCAGGTCGCGCAGCCGCCGTCCGTAGACGGGCATGTCCGCGGTGAGCACCAGGGCGCGGTAGCCGGCGGCGCGGGCCCGGCGGGCGAGGTCGTCGGTGTGGGCCGGGGAGTGCACCCGGTAGAGCTGGAACCACTTGGGGGCGGACGGCGCGACGGCCGCGACCTCGGCCAGCCCGGTGCTCGCCGAGGTCGAGACGGTCATCAGCGCGCCGGCGGCGGCCGCGCCCTCGGCGGTGCCGCGCTCGCCCGCGGGCGAGGCCATCGCCTGGTAGGCCCACGGCGCCACACCGACCGGCGTCGCGACCTCGGAGCCCAGCAGCGTCGTGGTGAGGGAGACCGTGGCCGGGCCGCGCAGCACGCGGGGACGCAGCCGCCAGGACCGCCACGCGGCCGGAGCCTCGCGGAGGGTGACCTCGCCCTCGGCGCCGCCGGCGTAGTAGCCGGCGACGTCGGCGGGGAGCAGCTCCCGGGCCCGGGCCTCCAGCGCCTCGAGGTCGAGCAGGTCGGGCCCGGGCGCGTCGTCGGGCCCCTCGCCGGAGCGGCGCTGACCCGGCAGGGCGGGTGCCGGCGGTGTCTGCTGCTCGCGCGCCATAGGCTCGGAGCCTATGGAGACGTTCACCCCCGCGGAGGTCGCCGCTGTTCTGGGGGTCTCGCCCAACCGGGTCCGTCAGCTGCTGCGCGAGCGGAAGCTCCTCGCCGTCCCCGGCAGCGGCAACAGCCGGATCCCCGCCGACTTCTTCCGGGACGGGGCGGTCCTCAAGCACCTGCCGGGCCTGATCACCGTCCTGCGCGACGGCGGGTACAGCGACGAGGAGGTGTTCGAGTGGCTCTTCCGCGCCGACGAGTCGTTGCCGGGCACCCCGGTCGAGGCGCTGCGCAGCGACCGGCACACCGAGGTCACCCGCCGGGCCCAGGCGCTGGCGTTCTGACCCGCTCGTGGGCTCCCTGACGTACCTGGCACTGCTGGCCGGCTGCCTGGTCGTCACCGCGCCCCTGGAGCTGGTCCTGCGGGTCCGGGTCTACGCCCGCTGGCGGCGGCTGCTGCTGGCGGTGGTCCCGGAGTTCGTCGTCTTCGTCGCCTGGGTGCTCTACGCGATCGCGCAGGGCCACTGGGACTACTCCGACGAGCTCACCCTCGGCGTCCGGCTGCCCGGCGGCATCCCGGTCGAGGAGGTGCTCTTCTTCCTCGTCGTCCCGCTGTGCTCGGTGATGGCGCTGGAGGCGGTGCGGCGCGTGACGGGCTGGGACGCCGGCTACCCGGCCGAGGAGGCCGAACGGTGAGGGGTCGCTGCGGGCGTTCCTCGGGCACTGCCGGTCCTGCAGCGCCGGCCGTGCACGAGAACCGCCGGCAACGGGGCGGGGCGCGGCGGTGAGCTACTCGACGCTGGCCGTGCTGGCGGTCGTCGCCGTCCTCGTCGTGGACCTCGCGGTCTACCGGACGCGGATGGTCACCCGGCCGGTGTTCTGGCTGGCCTACGCGATCGTCGTGACCTTCCAGCTGCTGGTGAACGGCGTGCTCACCGGGCTGGGGGTGGTGACCTACGACCCGGGGACCATCTGGGGGCCGCGGATCGCCTACGCCCCGGTCGAGGACCTGCTGTTCGGGTTCGCCATGGTGACCCTCACCCTGGCGAGCTGGGCGGCGGTCAACCGGCGGGCGAACACCGCCAGGCGCCGCGGCCTGGACACCCGCACCCGGCGGTCGAGGACCCGGTAGTCGGCCCGCTCGATCTCGGTGAGGATCCCGCCGTAGAGGTCGGTGGCCGCGCGCACGCAGTCGCGGGACTCCGGCGCGAGCATCGGCGTCCCCGGGGCGGCGTCGTCGTAGCGGCGTCGCACGATCGCCACCATCTCCCGCATCAGCCCGCGGAAGCGCGCGTCGTACCGCTTGGCCGCCAGCTGCTCGCGGGTCACGCCGTGTGCGGCCATGAGGTCGGCGGGCAGGTAGACCCGGCCGCGGTCGACGTCCTCGGCGACGTCGCGGAGGAAGTTGGTCAGCTGGAACGCCTCGCCGAGCGCGATGGCGTGCGGCTCGGCCTCCTGGCGGAGGACCCCCGGCGCGGTGCCCAGCACCGGCAGCACCTGCAGGCCGATGACCGCCGCCGAGCCCCACGTGTAGCGGTCGAGGGCGTCCATGTCGGCGTAGCCGGTGACCTCCAGGTCGCTGGTCATCGCGGCGAGGAAGTCGACCAGGTGCTCCACCGGGATGGCGTACCGGCGGTAGGTGTGCACCAGCGCCAGCCGCACCGGGTCGTCGGACCAGCCGGCCTCCAGCTCGGCCAGCACCGCGCGGGACCAGTCGGCGAGGTCGCCGGCCGGGTCGGCGCCGGGGTGGTCGACGAGGTCGTCGGCGGTGCGGGCCGCGGCATAGAGGGCGTGGACCGCCGGACGGCGGTCGGCGGTGAGCAGCCGGGTGGCCAGGTGGTAGCTCTTGCCGTGCCGGGCCGCGATCGCCGCGCAGCGCCGGTAGGCGGCGGTCAGCCGCACCTGCCGCTCGGCCTGGGTGAGCGGTCGGTCCGTCGTCGTCATCCCGTGATCCGTTCCGCCGCCAGCCGGCCGCTGATGACCACCATCGGCAACCCGACACCCGGCTGCACCGAGGACCCCGCGAGGACCACGTTCTCCGGCCCGCGGCGGGGGAGCGTGGCGGGGCGGAACGGCCCGGTCTGACCGAAGGTGTGGGCCAGCGCGAACGGCGTGCCGGCGGCCATGCCCTGCGCGGCCCAGGTCTGCGGTGTGTCCATGCGCTCCACCTCGATCGCGCCGGTCAGCCCGGTCCAGCCGCGGGCCTCCAGGGTGGCCAGCACCTCGTCGCGGTAGCGCGAGCCGAGCGTCGTCCAGTCCAGGTCGGGGTTGCCGCCGCTGCGCGGGTCCAGGTTCGGGGTGGGGGCCACGACGCTGAGCACCTGGCCGCCGTCGGGGGCCAGGCTGCGGTCGGTGACCGACGGCATGGAGACCAGCAGGCTCGGGTCGGTCATCGGGCGCCCCTCGCGGGTCAGCTCGTCGAACACCTCGCGCCAGGCGGCGCCGAAGCTGATCGTGTGGTGTGCCTGCCCGGGCAGCTGGGCGCGGACGCCGACGTGCAGCGCGACGCAGCTGGGGGAGTAGACCGGCCGGCGGGGGGCCCGCAGGCCGGGCACCAGCCGGTGCGGCGCGTCGACGGTCACCACCACGGCGTCGGCCGGTAACCGCTCGCCGTCGTCCAGCACCACGCCGGTGACCCGGCGTCCGGAGGTCACCAGCTCCCGCACCGCCGTGCCGTACCGGAACCCGACGCCGGCGTCGGCGGCGGCCGCGGCCAGGGCCCGGGGGACGGCGGCGATCCCGCCCACCGGGTGCCACACGCCGGCGCCGATGTCGAGCTGGGCGATGACGGCGTAGGCGGCGATCGCCCGGTGGGGGCTGACCCCCGCGTACAGCGCCTGGAAGCTGAACAGCCGGCGCAGCCGGTCGTCGGCGAAGAACCGGGCCACGTGGTTCGACAGCCGGCCGAACCCGCCGCGCCGGACCAGCGCCAGGAGCTGGGGACCGAGCAGGTCCAGCGGGCCGTCGAGGTTGCGGTCGATGAAGGTGTCCAGCTGCAGCCGGTAGAGCGCCGCAAGGTCGGCGAGGTAGCGGCGCAGCGCGTCGGCCTCGGCCGGGCCGCACAGCGCGGCCACCTCGGCGGAGAACGCGTCGAGGTCCGCGTGCACGTCCAGGTGCGAGCCGTCGGCGAACTGCGCCCGGTAGGTGGTCGCCAGCGGCACGAGGGCCAGCCGGTCGTCGAGCTTCTCGCCGACCGCGGCGAGGGTGTCGGCGAGCAGCTCCGGCGCGGTGAACACCGAGGGGCCGGTGTCGAGGGCGTAGCCGCGCTCCTCCACCCGGCCGGCCCGCCCGCCGGGGCCGGGCCCGCGCTCGACGACGGTGACCTCGCGGCCGGCGCCGCGCAGCCGCAGCGCCGCCGACAGCCCGGCCAGCCCGGCGCCGACGACGACGACGCGGTCGGTCGGCCCGGGGACGGTGCGGACCATCAGGCGGTGCGGGTGGTCGCGGCGACCGCCAGTGCGTCCAGCGCGGCGCGGGCGTCCTCGGCCAGGGGGGCCTCGGCGATCGCCGTCCGGGCCAGCGCGGTCTGCTCGGCGATGCGCGCCTCGACCTCCGCGCGGGCGCCGGTGGCCTCCATGAGGGCGCGCAGCGCGTCGAAGTCCGCGTGGGTCGCGTCGGGGTTGCCGAGCAGGTCGGCCAGCAGCCGGCGTCCGCCGGCGTCCGCGGCCTCCTCGGCCAGGGCGACCAGCAGCGTCTGCTTGCCCTCGCGCAGGTCGTCGTCGGCCGACTTCCCGGTCACCGAGGGGTCCCCGAACACCCCGAGGACGTCGTCGCGCAGCTGGAATGCCTCGCCGAGCGGCAGCCCGACGGCGGTGTAGACCTCCGCGGCGCGGTCGCCGGCCCCGGCGATGGCCGCGCCGAGTTGCAGCGGCCGCTGCACGGTGTAGCCGGCGCTCTTGTACCGGGCGACGGTGAGCGCGCCCTGGGCGCCGGGCAGCCCGCCGGCGGCGCGCAGCAGGTCGAGGTACTGACCGGCGGTGACCTCGGTGCGCATGGTGTCCCAGACGGCGCGGGCCCGGCCGAGCGCGGCGGGGGAGAGGCCGGAGCAGCGCAGCAGCTCGTCGGACCACACCAGTGCGAGGTCGCCGACGAGGATCGCCGCGCCGACCCCGAACGCGGCGCGGTCACCGGTGAGCCGGCCCTCGCCGTGGCGGGTGGCGAACCCCACGTGCGTGGCCGGGCGGCCGCGGCGGGTCAGGGCGCCGTCCATGACGTCGTCGTGCACCAGCGCGCTGGCGTGGACGAACTCGAGCGCGGCGACCGCCCGCAGCACCGCGGCGTCGTCCTCACCCGGGCCCTCGGCCCGCACGCCGCGCCAGCCCCAGTAGGCGAACAGCGGCCGCAGCCGCTTGCCGCCCGCGGCCAGGGCCCGGACCTCCTCGGCGACCGGCACCAGCGCCGCGTCCATACCGGCCAGCGTCTCGCGCTGGACGTCCAGGAAGCCCCCGAGCGCGGCGGAGACCGCGTCCCGGACGCGGTCGAGCTCCGCGGCCGCCGGTGGTGGGGGTGGGGGGAGGGCGGTCGACTCGCGCCTGCGCGCCCCGGCGATCATCGCCCAAGTATCCCCTGCCCGCGGAGGGGCCTGTGCGGCCGCCCGGGCGTCCTCTACCAGCGTCAACGGACCAGCCTCCTCGATCCGGGCGTGCGCACCTGGCACGCCCACTTCGCCCGGACGACACCGGGCGGATGCAGGACCGACGCGACAACCGCGTCCGTATCCTCAGTCCCCATGACCCGCACCGTGCGAGACCTGCTCGCCGACGCACGGCCGACGTGGTCGTTCGAGTTCTTCCCGCCCAAGAGCCCCGAGGGCGCGGCCCAGCTGTGGACGGCGCTGCGCCAGCTCGAGCGGCTGCAGCCCTCGTTCGTCTCGGTGACCTACGGCGCCGGGGGCTCGACCCGCGAGGGCACCGTCTCGGTCACCGAGCGGATCGCGACCGAGACGACGATGACGCCGCTGGCGCACCTGACCGCCGTCGACCACAGCGTCGCCGAGCTGCGGCACGTGGTGAGCCGGCTGGCCGCCGCGGGGGTGCGCAACCTGCTCGCGCTGCGCGGCGACCCGCCCGGTGCCGACCCGCAGGCGGAGTGGGTCGCGCACCCGCAGGGGCTGAGCTACGCCGCGGAGCTGGTGGAGCTCATCCGTTCGATGGGCGACTTCTGCGTCGGCGTCGCGGCCTTCCCCGAGCGGCACCCGCGCTCGCCGGACTTCGAGACCGACGTCGAGATGTTCGTGCGCAAGTGCCGCGCCGGGGCGGACTTCGCGATCACGCAGATGTTCTTCCGCGCCGAGGACTACCTGCGGCTGCGCGACCGGGTCGCCGGCCGGGGCTGCGACGTCCCGATCATCGCCGGGGTCATGCCGGTGACCAACGCCCGGCAGATCGCCCGCATCGTCCAGCTGTCGGGCCAGGCCTTCCCGGAGCACCTGGCGACCCGCTTCGCCGAGCTCGACGGCGACCGGCCCGAGGACAAGGCCGCCGTCCGCGCCTACGGCGTCGAGGTGGCCACCGAGCTGTGCCGGACGCTGCTGGACGAGGGGGTGCCGGGCATCCACTTCATCACCATGAACCGGTCCACGGCGACCCGTGAGGTGCACGCCAACCTGACCGCGGTCGGCGCTACTCGCTGACCCGGGCCGGCGGGGACGCCAGGGCCGCGGCGGCCGCTGCGGCGGCCCGCCGCAGCGCCTCCCGCTCGGCCGCGTAGCCGCCGAACACGCCGACCACCGGCAGGTTGCTGAGGAACCGGTGCCGCAGCTTGCCCTTCGGGCGGGCGTCGAGGGTGTCGTCGATGCGGCCGAGCAGCCGGCTGACCCGCCACAGCGTGCGCAGGTTGCCCAGGACGCCGGCGCGCTCCTCGCGCGCGCCGAAGGCGTCCTCGGCGTAGGTGCCCTTGGCCCGCTCCAGCAGCGGCCGGACCCGGGCCGGTGGCAGGTCGCGGTCGAGCAGGACCGAGGCGAGCAGCGACACCCGCTCGGCAGGGTCGGTCACCCCGTGCTCGCTCGCCACCCCGCCGATGACGAGGGCCTGCACGGCCGAGCCGACGGTGTTCTGCAGCGGCAGCAGGTCGGCGAGCTTGCCGGCGAAGCGCGGTGCGGCGCTGATCCCGGCGGCGACGTGGGGCAACCCGTCGGCCCACCACCGGTCGCGCTCGTCCTGCGGCCGCGCCGGTGGCCGGCCCAGGCGGCGGACCAGCGGGGCGGTCAGCCGGTCGACCTTGCGCAGGACGTCGACCACGACCGCGTCGCTCATCGGGGGTGCCATGCCGGGGTCCCTACCCGGCGGACCCGCCGTTGCATGCGGCGACGTTCCGCCGCGCCGGGTCAATACAGACTGTATTGACCCGGGAGTAGCCTGGGCGCATGGGTTCGCTGCTCCAGGTCAGGGACGTACCGGAGGACGTGCGCCGTGCCCTCAAGGCGCGGGCGGCAGCCAGGGGCGAATCGCTGAACCGCTACCTGCTCGACGTCCTGGAGCGGGAAGCCGCCCAGCCGACGGTCCAGGAGGTCCTGGAGCGCGCTGCGCGGCGGGCCGGCCGTGGCGGCGTCCCGATCGTGGACGTCCTGGAGGCGGCGAGGCGGGAACGCGAGGACGACCTCGACCAGCGGCGTCCGTGATCGTCGTCGACTGCTCGGTCGTGGTGGACGCGCTCACGGTGGCCGACGGCGGGCACGCCCTCCGCGCTCGGTTGGGCGAGGAGACCCTCCATGCGCCGGCGCTGATCGACTACGAGGTCGCCGCTGCCGTGCGCGGCCTCGTCCTCCGACGGGACCTCGCCGTGGAACGTGCTGAAGAGGCACTGGCCGACTTCGGGGACCTGCCCATCCGGCGCTGGCCGGCGGCCGATGCGCTCCGGCGTCGCGCCCTGGCGCTCCGGGAGGACGTGTCTGCGTACGACGCGGCCTACGTCGTGCTCGCCGAGGCGCTGGACTGCCCCCTCCTCACCCGGGACGTCCGCCTCGCGCGAGCGCCGGGGCACGACGCCCGCGTCGAGGTCCTCTGACGGAGAGCCGGCCTTCCCACGGGAACGCGGTGGAGGTCCGGCCGACGGACCCAGCAGCCCGCCGGGCCGGTCGTCACCGGCGCCCTCTCCCGCTGCACGTGCGGGTGAACGTGCGCCGGACGGCGGCGCGAGGGGGGACGCGCACGTACCTTCTTCCGCATGGCCGCACGGGCGCACGGGGCGATCCTGCGCTGGGCGGTGGTCGGGGCGCTCGTCGCGGGCCTGGTCGCCCTGCCGTCCCTCATCGCCGCCATCCCGGCCGACGACGCCGACGTCCCGGCGGCCGAGCTGCGCGCCGCCGTGCTGGCCAGCGGCGACGTGGGGTTCTCCGGCTACGCGGTCTCCGCGGGCGGGCTCGCCCTGCCGGTCTCCGACGTGCTGCCCGACGTCGCCGACCTGTTCAGCGACCGCACCACGATGCGGGCCTGGTGGCGCGGTCCCGAGGACCACCGGGTCGACGTGGTCACGGCCGCGGGGGAGACCGGCGTGTACCGCACCGAGTGTCACACCTGGACCTGGGAGTACGAGTCCGCGACGGCGACCCGCGGTGAGCCGTCGTCCCTCGCGCTGCCCACCCCGCCGGACCTGCTGCCCGCCCCGCTCGGCCGGCGGCTGCTGTCGGAGGCCGCCGACGGGGAGCTCTCCCGCGCCGGCGCGCGGCGGGTCGCCGGTCGGGACGCGCTCGGCCTGCGCCTGGTGCCCGCCGACGCCGCGTCGTCGGTCGGCCGGGTCGACGTCTGGGTGGACCCCGCCAGCGGGCTGCCCCTCCAGGTCGAGGTCTTCGCCGACGGCGCGACCGACCCGGCGCTGGACACCCGCTTCCTCGACCTCGACCTCACCGTCCCGTCGGCGTCGGTCGTGGCCTTCGACCCGCCGCCGGACGCCACGGTCGGGGAGGCGCCGGACACCGACGAGCTGATCCGGGAGGCGGGACAGCGGACGCCGGCCGGGCCGCTCCCGGCGGAGCTGGCCGGGCTGCCCCGCCGGTCGCTGGAGGGGGTCCCCCCGGCGGTCGGCGTCTACGGCCGCGGCGTGACGCTGCTGGCGGTCGCCCCGGTGCCGCCCCGCCTGGCCGGCGGACTCCGGCAGACCCTGCAGGTCAGCCCGGGCGCGCTGGTCGACGAGCTCGGCCTGCGGGTGGCCGCCGGGCCGCTGGGGCTCATGCTGGTCGACACCCCGGGGCGAGGCGCGTACGTCCTCACCGGCACGGTCACCCTCGACGCGCTGGCGGCGGCCGCCCGGCAGCTGCCCGCGGGGGCGCAGCCGTGACCGCGGTGATCCGCACCCACGCGCTGGTCAAGCGCTACGGCCGGGTCCGCGCCGTCGACGGCATCGACCTGGACGTGCAGGAGGGGGACGTCTACGGCTTCCTCGGCGCGAACGGCTCGGGGAAGACCACCACGGTCCGGGTGCTGCTCGGCCTGGTGCTGCCCACCAGCGGCGAGGTCGAGCTGCTGGGCCGGCGGATGCCGCGCGCCGCCCGGCGGGTGCTGCCCCGGGTCGGCGCGCTCATCGAGGGGCCGGCCCACCACGGGCACCTGTCCGGACGGGCCAACCTGGCGCTGCTGGACGCCGCGGGCCCGGGCGCGTCGCGGCGCACGCGGCGCCGGCGGATCGAGGAGGTGCTCGAGCAGGTCGGCCTGGCCGGGGTCGACCGGCGGCCGGTCCGGGCCTACTCCCTGGGCATGCGGCAGCGGCTCGGGCTGGCCGGTGCGCTGCTGCGGCGGCCGGAGCTGCTGGTGCTCGACGAGCCCACCAACGGGCTGGACCCGCAGGGCATCTCCGAGATCCGCGAGCTGCTGCTGGACCTGCACCGCGGCGGGACGACGGTGTTCCTCTCCAGCCACCTGCTGGCCGAGGTCGAGCACCTGTGCACCCGGGTCGGCGTGCTCGACCGGGGGCGGATGGTGCTGCAGGACCGCCTCGCCACGCTGACCGCGCCCACCGGCGCCACGGTGGTGCACACCCCGGCACCGGACCGGGTGCGGGCGCTGCTCGACGGGCGGGTCGTGGCCGTCGACGGCACGCGGGTCGTCGTCCGGGGCGCGGACCCGGCCGAGGTCAACGCGCTGCTGGTCGGCTCCGGCGTCCCGGTGACCGGCCTCGCGGTGGACCGCCCCACGCTGGAGCAGGTGGTCCTCGCCGCGGCCTCGACCAGCCCCGACCGGGTGGAGGCCGGCCGGTGATCCTCGTCGAGCTGCGCAAGATGTTCCGGCGCCCGCGCACCTGGACGACGATCGGCGTCCTCAACGCGCTGCCGGTGCTGGTCGCGGTGCTGCTGGTGCTCACCGACCTAGCGCCCCGCCCCGGCGAGGGCCCGCCGTTCCTCTCCGCCGTCCTGACCAACGGGACGCTGTTCCCGCTCGCCGCGCTGGCGATCGTCCTGCCGCTGTTCCTGCCGATCGCCGTGGCCGTCGTCTCGGGGGACGCCGTGGCCGGCGAGGCCCAGGCCGGGACGCTGCGCTACCTGCTCGCCCGCCCGGCCGGCCGCACCCGGCTGCTGGTCGCCAAGCTGGTCGCGGTCATCGCGTTCGTCCTGGTCACCGTGCTGGTCGTGGCCGCCGTCGGCTACGTCATCGGGACGACGCTGTTCGACGCGCAGCCGATCGCGACCGGCGCCGCGACGTCGGTGTCGGGCACCGCGCTGACCCCGGAGGAGCTGCTGGCCCGCAGCCTGATGGCGATCGGCTACATCACCGTCTCGATGGTCGGCGTCGCCGCGTTCGGGCTGTTCTTCTCCACGCTCACCGACTCGCCGCTGGCCGCCGCCCTGGGCGCGCTCGCCGTGCTGGTCGCCTCCTCGCTGCTGTTCACCCTCGACGCGGCGTCGCCGATCGCGCCGTACCTGCCCACGCGCTACTGGCTGGCGTTCGTCGACTTCTTCCGCGACCCGGTCCTCTGGCGGGACGTCGTCCGCGGCCTGACGCTGCAGGGCGTCTACGTGGGCGTGCTGCTCGCCGCGGCGTGGGCCAACTTCACCACCAAGGACGTCACCAGCTAGGGCGGAGTGCCACGGCGCGGGAGACGCGCCCGTCGGTCCCCGCTCACCCGCCGAGGCGGGCGCAGTCGTCGGGGCCGAGCTCGACCGGGTCCCCGGCCTGCAACTCGGCGAGGACCATGGCCTGCACCAGCGGGTCGCGCGGCAGGTCGCCGTGAGCCGTCCGGGCGTCGGCGCAGACCGACTGCACCGTCAGGTTGACCGCGCCCTCGAGGCGGGCGGAGTCCGGCGGGGTGACCGTCTCGTCCTGCGTGGTCCAGATGGAGACCCAGGTCGGGCCCTCCGGCGTCTCGTCCCCGGCGTTGAGCCGGGCGATCAGCTCGCTGCGGGTGGACATCTGCTGGCACCCCAGCGGGCACTGCGACGGCGCGAGCGAGCCCGCCAGGTCCGCGAGGGTGGTGCCGTGGTGGGGCGAGCCCAGCGTGACCACCCTGCGGGCCACGTCGTCGCCGCCGTCGGCGACCCAGAGCCGGGCGATGACCCCGCCCGCCGAGTAGCCGACGACGTCCACGCTGTCGGCGCCGGTGCGCTCCAGCGCGGCGTCGGCCGCCTCGCCGAGGACCTCGGCGGAGTCGGTGAGGTCGCCGGTGCCGTCGCCGGGCACGGGCACCACGGTGGCATCGCGGCTCTCCGCGGTGAGCCGGTCGGCCAGCGGCTGCAGCGACGCGGTGGACCCGCCGTAGCCGGGCACGAGCAGCACCGGCCCGGGCTCCTGCTGGGACACCGGCCCGTCCGTGGCCTCGGACGTGCGGTCGAGCAGCAGGACGGCGCCGGCGGCGAGGACGGCGACGGCGACGAGGGCCAGCACCGCCAGGACCAGGCGGCGCCGGGCGGGGGAGAGGCCGGCGAGCACGCTCCCACTGTCCCTGGTCTCGCCGCCGTCGTGCGGCACTGGTGGACTGCGGGCGTGCTGAGCCGCGAGGAGTACCTGGCCGCCTGGTCGGCGTGGCACGGCGGCACCGACCCCGCGGCGAGCCGGCTGGTCCGCGGCTGGCTGTCGGCGGCCTACGCGGCGGCCCGCCGGCTGGCCGGGCTGCCGCCGGTGGTGGCGACCGCGCTCGGGCTGGCGGTGGCGGTCGCCGCGGTCGTCCCCGCCTGGGCCGGCGGCGCCTGGCTGCTGCTGGCCGGGCCGCTGATCGGGGTCTCCGCCGTCCTGGACTCCCTGGACGGCGCCCTGGCCATCGCCACCGGCCGAGCCTCGCGGCGCGGCTACGTGCTCGACTCGGCCGTCGACCGGCTCAGCGAGGCCGCCTTCGCCGCGGCGCTGTGGGCCGCCGGGGCGCCCGGGTGGCTGGCCGCGGCGTTCGGCGCGCTGTGCTGGCTGCCGGACTACCTGCGAGCCCGCGCCGGGCAGGCCGGGGTGGCCGAGACCGGGGCGATCTCGGTGTGGGAGCGGCCGTCGCGGGTGGCGATGACCGGGTTCACCCTGGGCGGGGCCGGCGTGGTCGCAGGCTGGGGCCTCGCCGTCCCGGTGGTCACGACCGGCGCGGCCGTCGGCTGCCTGCTCGGGGTGGTCGGGGTCGTACAGCTGGGGACGGCGCTCCGCCGGGCGCTGGCCGACTGAGCTCCCGCGGGCGACCCGGTCCTGCGGCACCTAGAGTGTCGCCTGCCGTTCACCTGGGCCCGACCCGCGCCCGGAGACCCACCCACCCCCGCACCGAGGGAGCGCTCCGTGCCCGTCGTCGTCACCGGCTCCATCGCCACCGACCACCTGATGACCTTCCCCGGGAAGTTCACCGAGCAGTTCGTCGAGGGGCAGCTGGAGAACGTCTCGCTGTCCTTCCTCGTCGACGACCTGGTGCAGCACCGGGGCGGCGCGGGCGCCAACATGGCCTACGGGCTGGGCCTGCTGGGCGTCGGTCCCGTGCTGGTCGGCGCCGTGGGCAGCGACTTCGCCGACTACGAGGCGTGGCTGTCCCGGCACGGGGTGGACACCGCCAGCGTGCACTGGTCCGAGGTCAAGCACACCGCCCGGTTCGTCTGCACCACCGACGCGGTGAACAACCAGATCGCGTCGTTCTACTCAGGCGCGATGAGCGAGGCGTCGTCCATCGAGCTGGGCCCGGTGGTCGCCCGGGTCGGGACGCCGGACCTCGTCGTCGTCGGCCCCAACGACCCGACGGCGATGGTGCGCCACACCCAGGAGTGCCGCGAGCGCGGCTACCCCTTCGCCGCCGACCCCAGCCAGCAGCTGGCCTGGGCCGACGGCGAGATGATCCGCGAGCTGGTGGACGGCGCGGAGCTGCTGTTCACCAACGAGTACGAGTCCGCGCTGCTGCAGCAGAAGACCGGCTGGACCGCCGAGGAGGTGCTCGCCCGGGTCGGTGTGTGGGTCACCACCCGCGCCGCCGACGGGGTCCTGGTGCGGCAGGCCGGCGCCGAGCCGATCTCGGTCGTCGCCGTCCCCGAGACCAAGCCGGTCGAGCCGACCGGCGGCGGCGACGCGCTGCGCGCCGGGTTCATCGCCGGCCGGACGTGGGGCCTGGACCTCGAGCGGGCCACCCAGCTCGGCTCGGCCGTGGCCACCGAGGCGGTCGAGGTCATCGGCACGCAGGAGTACTCGCTGCACCGGCAGCGGTTCCTGGAGCGGTTCGCCGACGCCTTCGGAGCGGACGCCGCCGACGAGGTCGCCGCCCACCTGCCCGGCTGAGCCCGCCTGCTACAGGCACGGCAAGGGGATCCACCAGAGCCACACCTGCTCACAGTGCTGCGGCGCGTTGTTCCCGGCACCCGCCACAGCCTGCCCCGGAGACAGGAGCACAGCCGCCGCACCCACGACCCCGACGAGGGTGACCCGGAACCACCGCATCGCTTCCCCCAGGGCTCTGCTCGCCCGTCACGGAACCCGATCGTCTCGGATGAGACCCGATCCCATCCGCCCCGTCCCGACGGTCCAAGGGTCTTTGGTCCCTCATCGGGGGTGGGCCTCGCGCCGGGCCTCCGTGCGCGTCGCGTCAGTCCTCGCGCAGTTGCTCGCCGATCGAGGGGTCCTCGGCCCAGCGGCGGTAGGAGATCCGCCTGATCTCCTTGACCTCGCCGATCGTCGACCACTCGTTGCCGCCGAGCCGGGCCAGGGGCTTGAGCTCCTCGATCCGCGGCCGCCCGTCGCGCACCGCGCTCTCCGCCACGCTGATGACCTGCACCCGCCCGAAGACGACGGTGCTGTCGCCCAGCCGCAGCGTCGAGTGCAGCGTGCACTCCACCGCGACCGGCGACTCGGCGACCCGCGGTACCGACACCCGCTCCCCGGGTTCGAGCCGGACGCCGCACTCCTCGGCCTCGCTGACCCCGGGCGGGAAGTCGGTGCCGGTGGCGTTCACCTGCTCGAACAGCCACTCGGGGGTCAGGCTGACGGTGAACTCGCCGGTGGCCTCGACGTTGCGCAGCGAGTCCTTGCGGCCGACCGAGGTGAACTGCACGACCGGCGGGTCCACGCAGGCGACGGTGTAGAAGGAGTGCGGCGCCAGGTTGACCACGCCCTCGGCCGAGCGGCTGGTCACCCACGCGATCGGGCGCGGCACCACCACCGAGTTGAGCACGCGGTAGAAGGCGCCGCTGTCCATGGCGGCCGGGTCGAACTGCACGCGGGCGTCCGGGCTGGTCACCCGCCCATCCTCACCTCAGCGCCGGGGATCGGCGCGGACGGGTCGGGCCGGCAGGGTGCGGCCGCGCCAGGTGAGCGCGCCGCGGCGGCGGGCGGTGACCGAGGAGGCCAGCAGGGCGTCGAACAGCAGCACCGAGACCGGGTGGGCGAGCGAGTCCGGCCACACCCGGCTGCCGGTGACCGCTGCGGACACCGCCCGCCCGGCCACGCCGGCCGCGTACCCGACCAGGCCGGCGCGCGAACCGCGCAGGGCCGCCAGCGCCGGCAGCACGGCGACAGCGGTCAGCCCGGCGGCGGCCGCGACGCTCGCGGCGGGCGATCCGCCGACCGAGGCCCACAGCGACTTCGTGTAGCCGGCCCGCAGCGCGGACCAGCCCTCGTACATGCGGCAGGCGGCCAGCCGGGAGCCGTCGACCGGCGCCGTCCGCCCGCCGGCCCGCTTCACCGCCCGGGCCAGGGCGACGTCCTCGATCACCTCGCCGCGCACGGCGCCGTGCCCGCCGGCCCGCTCGTACGCCGCCCGCCGCAGGACGAGGAACTGGCCGTTGGCGGCCGCCAACGACGGGCGCGGCGAGCGCTCGGCCAGCCGCACCGGCAGCGTCGTCATCCACAGCCACGGGCCCAGCGGCTGCACCAGCCGCTCGGCCGCCGTGCCGGTCACCGGCCGCGGCCAGGGGGAGACGAGGTCCAGGCCGGCGTCGTCCAGCAGGGCCACCGCCGCGGCGACCGCGTCCGGGAACAGCCGGACGTCGGCGTCGAGGAAGACCAGGACGGCGTCGTCGTCGCCGACCCCCGCCGCCCCCACCGCGCAGGCGTGCGGCTTGCCGAGCCACCCCGGCGGCGGGTCCGGTGCGGTCACCAGCCGGACGCGGGGGTCGCCGACCGCCCGGACCGCCGCGCCCGTGCCGTCGGTCGAGCCGTCGTCGACGACGACCACCCGCAGGTCGGGGACCCCCTGCTGGGCCAGGACCGCCGCCACGCAGCCGCCGACCTGCGCCTCCTCGTCCCGCACCGGCAGGACGACGGTGACCGGGCGGCGCACCGGCGGCGGGGAGGACGGCGGCCGGCGCAGCAGGACCGCGTTGACCACCGCGTGCACCGCTCCGGCGACCGCCGCCGCGGACAGCGTCCGCACCAGCCGGCCGCTCACCGCGACCGCGTCCGCCGGGCCTGCAACGCCAGCGCCGCCAGCACCGGGACGGCGAGGACCACCCCCCAGGCCGCGGAGCCGGGCAGGTCCAGCCAGCCGGCGTGGGCCAGCGCGCCGCCGAGGGTCATCCAGGCCAGCGCCAGGAGTGGTGCGCCGTCGCCGGTCCGCGGGGCGGTGTCGGGCACCAGCACGTCCAGCAGCGCCATCAGCACCAGCCCGGCCAGCAGCCAGCCGGCCAGGTTGGTCAGCGGCACGGTGTCGATGCCGGGCAGGGACGGCTGCGGGTGCGCCCACGTCCAGTACCCCGCCTGCACCATCTGCGGGTCGAGCACGACGTCCCAGCCGGCGAACACCGCGGCGGCGACGGCGACCCGGGCCGTCCGCCGCCACGCGGGGCGCACGGCGCGGGTGAGGCGGAGGGCCAGCAGCCGGCTCGGCCAGGCCATCATCAGCCAGGCCAGCGGGACCAGGAACGGGACGCCGAACAGGGTCGGGCCCAGGTCGCCGCTGTAGGTGTACTCGCCGTACGGGAACCCGGTGGCCAGGCCGACCGCCTCGAACGCCACGGCGGTCCCCGCGGTGCCCGCCAGGACGACGGCACCGGCGCGCGCGCCGCGGCTCACCGCCGCGTGCCCCACCGAGAGGGCCGCGCCCAGCAGCACGATGGTCCAGCTCACGGTGGTCCGCGCGCCGCCGTCGGTCAGCGGGTAGGCGATCGCGACGGCGACGAGCAGCCCGGCCAGGGCCCACGGCACGACGGGGGCCGCGCCGCCCGCTCTCGGCAGCGCCAGCCCGGTCACCGGCCGCTCCGCAGCCGGCCGGCCGCCCGGGCCAGCGCCCGCCGGCCGCGGGCGGCGCGTCCGCGGTCGGCGAGGACGACCCGCGCCGCCGTCCGCCCGGAGTTGCCCGACACCCCGCCGCCGGGGTGGGTCGACGCGCCGGCCAGGTAGAGGCCGGGCAGGCCCGGGACGCGGTAGCCGGCCAGCGCCGGGGTGGGCCGGAAGCCGAACATGCTGGCCAGCCCCATCTCCACGTGCATGACGTTGCCACGCAGGAGGGACAGTTCCCGTTCCAGCAGCACCGGCGTCTGGACGTACAGCCGCTGTACCGAGCCGGCGAAGCCGGGGGCGAAGCGGTCGACGGCGGCGACCAGCCGGGCCGCCTCGGACTCGGCGAGGGCGTCCCAGTCGGCGCCGTCGGCGAGCGCGTACGGGTACCACTGCCCCCAGACGGTGACCACGTGCTGCCCGGGCGGGGCGAGGGTGTCGTCGGTGGCGGAGAAGCACATCGCGAGCGGCACCGGCTCCCGGGGCAGCCGGCCGGCCCGCCAGTCGCCGGCGGCCGCGGCCAGCTGCGCGCGGTCGGTGCACAGCAGCTGCAACCCGCCGAGGGCCGTGGCGGCGTCGACGCCGGGATAGGCCGGCGGCGCGTCGGTGAGGGCGCGCACCACGAGGCCGAAGCCGTTGCCCAGCGGCGGGTCGGCGTCGCCCAGGGCGGGCGGGGCGTGCCCCCCGGCCAGGTCGCGGGTGGCCAGCACGTGGCAGGCGGCGACGACGACCGGGGCGGGCAGCCGCCGTCCCGACGTGGTCCGCACACCGGTGACCCGGCCGTCCTCGACCAGCAGCCGCTGCGCGCCGTCGCCCAGGGTGACCCGCCCGCCGTCGACCTCCAGCCGCCGGCGCAGCGCCTCCGTGAGCCCGCCGGAGCCGCCGACCGGGTGGCCGGGCGGGACGTCGTGCAGCAGCGTCGCCCAGGCGACCATCGCCGCCGTGCCCGGCTCGCTCACCGGCGGGCCGGACTGCGCGCCGAACCAGGCCAGGGCCGCCTTGAGCCGCTCGCCGGTGAACCAGCGGTCCAGCAGCGCGTCACCGGAGCCGAGGAAGTCGACGGCGAGGTCGCCGCCGGGGGTGCGCGGCCGGCCGTCGGCGGGCGCGCCCAGCGGCCAGAACGAGCGGACCAGGCCCGCGGGGCTGGGCCGCCGTCGGAAGGAGGCGACGACCGCGCGGCTGCGCGGTGCCCACACGCGCACGAACTCCCGGTAGGCCGCGGCGTCGTCGGGACCGCAGGCGGCCGCGATCGAGGCACAGGTGGCGTCGAGGTCCACGGAGAAGACGAGTGGCCGCCCGTCCGGACCGGGGTCGCCCGGGGTCGGGGCGGGGGCGAAGCCCCACGGGTCGCAGTCGACGTAGCGCAGGCCGTGCGCGGTCAGGTCGAGCTCCTCGACGATGCCGCTCTGCCGGACGATCACGTGCGCGCTGGAGCCGCGGTCGACGCGGACGCCGGGCCACCGTTCGACGGTGGAGACCGCGCCGCCGAGCACCGTGTCGCGCTCGACGACCTCGACCCGCAGGCCGGCGCGGGCCAGGTAGCAGGCGGCGACCAGCCCGTTGTGCCCGGCGCCGACGACGACGGCGTCGAGCGGACCGCCGTCGGTCACCGCGCGTCGGCGCGCGGGGGCGGGGGCCGCAGCGGCAGGCGGGCGCCGAGGATGGCGAAGGGACGGGAGTCGCCGGGGAAGTGGTGGTTGCGGGCGAGGTCGACGAAGCCGTCGGCGTGGTACAGCCGGAAGGCCTTGGTGTCGCTGTCCGGGGTCGACAGCAGCGCCGCGGGGTGGGTCAGTCCGGCCACCAGGGCGTGCAGCAGCTGCCGGCCCAGCCCGCGGCTCTGGTGGTCGGGGTGGACGTGCAGCTCGCAGACCTCGAAGGCCCCGGGCAGCCAGCGCTTCGCCGTCCGCCGGTCCAGGGCCGCGCGCACCTGGTCGTGCCACCACTGGCCGGGGGCCACCAGGTAGCCGTAGCCGAACCCGACGAGCTGCTCGCCCTCCGGGGTCGCGACGAAGGCGCCGACGGCCCGGAACCCGGCCCGCTCGGTGTGCTGGACGGCGTAGCCATACCGGCCGGCCACGACCGACGGCGAGTACCCCATCGCCGCGCCGTAGATGGCCAGGGCCTCGTGCATGTGGTCGCGCAGCCAGCCGGTGGGCAGCTCGGTGACCCGGGTCGCGGGGGTCGTACCGGTCATGGCGACACCACCTCCACGGGGGCGACGGGACCGCTGCCGACCTCGGCCGCGGTGCCCGCGGTGAGGTGCAGCAGCTCCTCGTAGCTGGTCGGGAAGACCGCGTGCGGGTGGCCGGCGGCGGCCCAGACGCGCTCGTACCGCGCCAGCTCGACGTCGACCAGCGTGCCGATCGGCTCGGGGTGCCCGATCGGCGCCACCCCGCCGATGGGCTGGCCGGTGTGCCGGCGGACGAAGTCGGGGGAGGCCGGGCGCATCCGGGGGACGCCGAGCAGGGCGGCGACCCGGTCGACGTCGACGCGGTGGGCGCCGCTGGTCAGGACGAGCAGGGGAGCGTCGTCCACGTCGAACACCAGGCTGTTGGCGATCGCCCCGACGGGGACGCCGAGCTGTGCGGCGGCGGCCGCGGCGGTGCGGGCACCCTCGGGGAGCTCGCGGACCCCCCCTGTCGCGCCGGCCTCGGCCAGGAGGCGGGCGATCGCGGCCACCCGCGGGTGCTCGGGCCGGCTCATGCGTCGATCCTCCCATCGCCTCCGGCCGACCGCTGGACCTCGGGCGGCCGGCATCCCCGCTGCTGCGCGCCCCGCTTGACGACGTCGGTGCGGTCGGGTCTACTCGACGTCGTTCGAACAAGCGTTCGAACAGCGGTCGACCTCCCGCCGCGCCCGGGTCCTTCCCCACCCCGGTGCGGTGGGCGGGCCGGCCGGGTCGGCGCAGAGCGGTGGGGAGTCTGTCATGAGCCGGGTGCTGGGTGGGGTCGGCGGGCGGGTCGGCGAGGAGGTCCGGGTCGAGCGGGGGGCGCTCGGCCCGGCGCAGTTCTGGCGGGGCCAGTCGCGGTACGTCGTGGGCGAGCTGCTCGACTCGTGGGTGGAGACCGCACCGTGGTGGCAGCGGGGCCCCGAGGCGGCCGGCGGCGCCTCCGTGGAGCTGGTCGCCACGCGCGAGGTCTGGCGGGTGGAGGCGGTCCGGGCCGGGCGGTCGCGGATGAGCTTCGCCGGCGTCTTCGACCTCAGCTGGGAGTCGACGGCCAACCGCTGGTCCCTCGTGCGGGTGCACGACTGATGGGCGCGGTCCGGGTCATGGCCGATCAGCTCCCCCTGCCCCCGCCGCTGCCGCCGGCGGCCACCCAGCTGCTCGACCAGGCCTCCCGAGCGCTGGCCGAGGCCGCGGCGAGCACCGACGCCCGGCAGCGCTACGCCACCGCCCACCTCGGCGCGCTGCGGGCCGCCGCGGCGGTGCTGGCCGCCCGCACGCGGCCGGAGTCCGGGCGCCGGCGCCCGCGCAGCGCCTGGGTGCTGCTCAGCCAGGTCGCGCCGGAGCTGGGGGAGTGGGCCACCTTCTTCGCCGCCGGCGCGGCCAAGCGGGCGGCCGCGGAGGCCGGGCTCTCCCACGCGGTCACCGAGCGCGAGGCCGACGACCTCGTCCGCGACGTCCGGGCCTTCCTCACCGTGGTGGAGAGCTGCCTGGGCAGCGACCCGGTGCCCGAGTCGCCCCGGCGCACCCGTCCGCGGGTGGTCGGCGGCACCGAGCACCGGAACCGGGGGTGAGCGGGCTCGCGAGCTCACGAGGAGGCAGAGCAGCTCCGCGAACGCGGCCGACGAGCGCCGGCGAGTCGGACTCGTGAGCGCCGACCCCTTCGTCCACCTCCACGTCGCCTCGGGCTACTCCATGCAGTACGGGGCCAACCACCCGGCCGACCTGGTGGATCGGGCTGCCGAGCACGGCATGCGGGCCCTGGCGCTCACCGACCGCGACGGGCTCTACGGCGCGGTGAAGTTCGCCCTCGCGTGCCGGGCGGCCGACGTCCGGCCGCTCTTCGGGGTGGACCTCGCCGTCGTCCCCTCGGTCGACAGCACGGTGCCACCGGCCCTGGCGCCGGTGCTGGGCGGTGGGCACTCCGCGGAGCGGACCCGCGCGCGCCGGCCGGACGCGCCCGGTCGTGCCGCCCCGGGCCGTCGGGTGCCGGCCCGGGGCGGGGCCAGCGTCGATCCGCGGCTGCCCCGGGTCACCTTCCTCGCCCGGGACGGCGCCGGCTGGCGGTCGCTGTGCCGGCTCACCAGCGCCACCCACCTGCGCGGCACCCGCGGGGAGCCGGTGAGCTCGCTGGCGCTGGCCGCCGAGCACGCGCCGGGGCTGGTCGCCCTCCTGGGGCCGGACTCCCCGGTGGGCCGGGCGCTGGCCGCGGGGCGGGCCGACGTCGCCTCCGCCCGGCTGGCCGCCTGGCGCGCGGTCTTCGGCCCCGGCGCCCTGGTGCTCGAGCTGGTCCACCACCGCGGGCAGGGCGACCGCGCCCGGGCCCAGGCGATGCTGCGCTTCGCCGCCGCGGAGGGCGTGCCGGTCGTGCTGACCAACGCCGTCCGCTACGTCGACGCCCTCGACGCCCCCACCGCCGACGTCCTCGACGCCGCGCGCCGGCTGGTCCCGCTGGACACCCGGCACGTCGACCGGCGCACCGCCGAGGGGTACCTGAAGTCGGGCAAGGAGATGGCCGAGGTCGCCGAGGACCTCGTCGGCCCCGACCGCGATGCGGTGCTGCGGCTGCTGGAGCGCACCGCCCGGCTGGCCGAGCAGTGCGCCGTCGACGTCCGGGCCGACCTGGGCATCGGCACGGTGCGCTACCCCGAGCTGGACGTGGTCACCACCCCGGCCGAGCAGGGGATGAGCCCGTCGCAGGTGCTGCGCGCCCGCTGCGAGGCGGGCCTGGGCCGGCGCGGGATGGCGCTCACCGAGCGGGTGCGGGTGCGGCTGGAGGAGGAGCTGGAGGTCATCGACTCCCTCGGCTACCCGTCCTACTTCCTCACCGTCGCCGACGTGGTCGACCTGATCAAGGGCCTGCGGGTCCGCGCGGCGGCGCGCGGGTCGGGTGCCGGCAGCCTGGTCACCTACCTGCTGGGCATCTCCGACGTCGACCCGATCCGCTACGGGCTGCTGATGGAGCGGTTCCTCTCCCCGCTGCGGCACCAGCTGCCCGACGTCGACATCGACGTGGAGTCCGCCCGCCGGATGGAGGTCTACGACGCGGTCATCGAGCGCTTCGGCGCCCACCGGGTCAGCTGCATCTCGATGATGGACACCTACCGGGTGCGGCACGCGATCCGCGACGTCGGGGCCGCCCTCGGGCTGCCCCCGGCCGAGATCGACGCGGTGGCCAAGGCCTTCCCGCACATCCGGGCCAACCAGGTGCACGCCGCGCTCAAGGACCTCCCGGAGCTGCGGGCCAGCCGGTTCGGGTCGCGGCGGGCCGGCGGCACCGGCGACCTGGACCTGTTGTTCGACCTCGTCGCGCGCCTCGACGGGCTGCCCCGGCACATCGCGCTGCACCCGTGCGGGGTGCTGCTCTCCGACGCCACGCTGCTCGACCGCACCCCGGTCGAGAACAGCTTCCTCGGCTACCCGATGAGCCAGTTCGACAAGGACGACGTCGAGGAGCTCGGGCTGCTCAAGCTGGACCTCCTGGGCATCCGGATGCAGTCGGCGATCGCCCACGCCCTCGACGAGGTGGCCCGGGTCGACGGCGAGACCGTCGACATCGACGCGATCCCGCGGGACGACCCGACGACGTTCGAGCTGATCCGCAGCACCCGCACGCTCGGCATGTTCCAGATCGAGTCGCCGGGGCAGCGGGAGCTGGTCGGCAAGTTCGGGCCGGAGACGTTCGAGGACATCGTCATCGACATCTCGCTGTTCCGGCCCGGGCCGGTGAAGAGTGACATGGTCACCCCCTTCCTCATGGCCCGGAACGGCTGGCGGGAGACCGTCTACCCGCACCCCGACCTGGAGTTCTGCCTCGCGGAGACCGCCGGGGTGGTGGTGTTCCACGAGCAGGTGCTGCAGATCGTCTCGCGGATGACCGGGGTCACCCTGGCCGAGGCCGACGAGGTGCGCCGCGCCCTGGGGGAGAAGGACGCCCACCCGGAGGTGCGCGCCTGGTTCGTCCCGCGCGCGCTGGCCGCCGGCTACCCGCCGGAGGTGGCCGAGCAGGTCTGGGAGGTGCTGGCCGCCTTCGGCTCGTTCGGCTTCTGCAAGGCCCACGCCGCGGCCTTCGCGTTGCCCACCTACCAGTCGGCCTGGCTCAAGGCCCACCACCCGGCGGCCTTCCTGGCCGGGGTGCTCACCCACGACCCGGGCATGTACCCGAAGCGGCTGATCCTCGACGACGCCCGCAACTTCGGCGTCCGGGTGCTCGGGCTGGACGTCAACGCCTCGACCGCGACGTACCGGGTGGAGCGGCTCGACGACGAGGACCCCGACGCCGAGCCGTCCTGGCGGCGGCCCGGGTGGATGCCCGCGTCGATGGCCGACCCCTCCCGCTACGGCATCCGGCTGGCGCTGGCCGACGTCAAGGGCATCTCCGAGGAGGAGGTGGCCCGCGTCGTCGCGGGCCGGCCCTACCGGTCGCTGACCGACTTCTGGCACCGGGCGTCGGTGTCCCGGCCGGTGGTCGAGCGGCTGGTGCTGGCCGGCGGCTTCGACTCCCTCTACGGCTTCGGGGTGCGCGACCGCGAGGCCGGCCGCCCCACCCGCAGCCGCCGGCAGGTCACCCGGCGCGACCTGCTGCTGCAGATCGGCGAGCTCGACCGGTGGAGCCGCAGCGGCACGCGGGCGAGCTCGAACGGGCAGCTCAGCCTCGATCTCATGGGGCTGGAGCTCCCCGGCGAGGAGGCGGCCGAGCCGGGGGCCGAGGAGCCCGGGCTGAGCTGGGCCGAGGGCAGCGGGCTGCCCGAGTTCACCGACGCCGAGCTGGTGCGGGCCGAGCTGGAGGTGCTCGGGCTGGACGCCAGCCGGCACGTCGTCGACTTCTACCGGCAGTTCCTCGCCGCGATCGGCGCGGTCCCGGCGGAGGAGCTGCTCGGCTGCCGCAGCGAGGCGGAGGTGCTCGTCGCCGGGGTCAAGGTGGCGACCCAGACACCGCCGATCCGCTCCGGCCGCCGGGTGGTCTTCGTGACCCTCGACGACGGCACCGGGTGCACCGACTCCACCTTCTTCGAGGACGCGCAGGGGCCCTACGCCGCCACGGTCTTCCACTCGTGGCTGCTGGTGATCCGCGGGGTGCTGCGGCGCACCGGCCCCCGCGGGGTGTCGCTGCGGGCCACCGGGGCGTGGGAGCTGCCCGCGCTGCACGAGGCCTGGGAGACCGGCGGCACGGCCGCGGTGGCCGAGCACATGGCCGCGCCGGGGGAGTACACGGAGGCGGCCATCGCCGGGGCCGCGGCCTCGCACGGCTCCCGGCCGGTGGTGGTCAAGCCGGTGCTGGTCCACCCGACCGGGTTCCGCATGTCGCCCTACGCCGACATCAAGCCCGCCGGGGACGACGCCGCGACCGCGGCCCGCCGTGCCGCGGCGGCGCCGCGCAAGCTGTGGCACTCCAGCCCCGGCAGCTCCGGCCACTGAGAAGGGCCCCCACGCCTCGGAGAAGGACCCGAGAAGGACCTCGTCCTCCCCACCGCTCGCCAGCTCGCGGCGGTGCCCTGGACGAGGCCGTCGACCCCTCGCGAGCTCGGGGCGGGACCCGAGACGAGGGCAGCGGGCCGCTGACGGGTGGCCGATGAGTTCCGCGCGGCCGCGGCGTCTACCCACCGACCAGCAGCACCGACCGAGGAGGAACCCCGCGATGCCCAAGCAGATCCCGTGCCTGTGGTTCGACGGCCACGCCGAGCAGGCCGCCCAGCTCTACACCTCGGTGTTCCCGAACAGCTCGATCGGCGAGGTCACCCGCTACGGCCCCGACATGCCGCCGCCGATGAAGGAGGGCGACGTCCTCACCGTGAACTTCACGCTCGACGGGCAGGAGTACACGGCCCTCAACGGCGGGCCGCAGTTCCCGTTCAGCGAGGCGATCTCCTTCCAGATCATGTGCGCCGACCAGGAGGAGGTCGACCACTACTGGGACCGGCTCACCGCCGACGGCGGCGAGGAGAGCCAGTGCGGCTGGCTCAAGGACAGGTTCGGCGTCAGCTGGCAGGTCGTCCCCATCGAGCTCACCGCGCTGCTCAGCGACCCCGACCCCGGCCGGGCACAGCGCGCCACCCAGGCGATGCTCCAGATGCGCCGGATCGACATCGCCGAGATCAAGCGGGCCGCGGACTCCGTCCCCGCCTGAGCACGCCGACGGACGGCGGCCCCCGTGCCCCGTCCGACGGCGGCTCCGCGCGCCGCTGTGACCTGCCGCGCCCGCCGCTAGGCTGCGACGGGTGCCGCCGTCTGCTCCCGCCTCCTCCACCGCGGACCAGCTGCCCGCCCGCGCGGTCGCCGTCTGGGCCGCCCTCGACCCGGTCGTCGCGGCCGGCACCCCGCTGCGCGTCCTCGACGTCGGCGGCGGGAGCGGCAACTTCGCCGTCCCGCTCGCCCGGCTCGGCCACCGGGTGACGGTCGTCGACCCCAGCGCCGACGCGCTCGCTACCCTGGACCGCCGCGCGCAGACCGCGGGGGTGGGGGACCGGGTCCACGGCGTGCAGGGCGACGGCGACCTGCTGCACGAGGTGATCCCGCCCGGCGACGACGGCGAGGGCAGCTACGACCTCGCGCTGTGCCACTCGGTGCTCGAGGTCGTCGACGACCCGGCCACCACCCTCCGTGAGATCACCCGGGCGCTGCGCCCCGGCGGCACGGCCAGCGTGGCCAGCGCCAACCGCGCCGGCGCCGTCCTCGCCCGCGCCGTCGGCGGCCACCCCGTCGAGGCCCTGGCGCTGGTGGAGGGCCGGGAACCCGCCCGCCCCGCCCGCCGCCGGTTCACCCCCGACGGCCTGCTCGCCCTCGTCGAGGCCGCCGGCCTGCGGCCGGGCACCTGGCGCGGGGTGTCGGTCGTCGCCGACCTGCTCGACGTCGCCTCCGGCGCCGACCCCTACGCGGTCCGCCGGCTCGAGCTGGCCCTGGCCGGCAGCTCCCCCTACCGGGACGTCGCCGCCGGGCTGCACGTCCTGGCCACCCGTCCGTGACGCTCCCGGCCGACCTCCGGCGTCCCGCCTACGGGACGGCCACCCTCGCCGACGTCCTCCCGGGCGTCGCCACCGCGCTCGGCGTCCCCGTGGAGCGCGACGGCCTGCCACCTGACCCCCTCGGCCTCACCGCCGCGCTGGCCGGAGCCCGCCGAGTCGCCGTGCTGCTCGTCGACGGGCTCGGCGCCGACCTCGTCCGGGCGCACGCGGACCTCGCGCCCACCCTGGCCGGACTGGCCACCCCGGTCGGCGACCTCGCCGCGCCCTGCCCCAGCACCACCCCGGTGAGCCTCACCAGCCTGGGCACCGGCCTCCCGCCGGGCAGCCACGGCGTCCTGGGCTTCGTCACCGCCGTGCCGGGGGAGGAGCGGACGCTCAACCACGTGCAGTGGTCCGACGACCCGGATCCCGCGACCTGGCAGCCCCGGCGCAGCGTGTTCGACCAGGCCGCCGCCGCGGGGGTGCCGGTGACGGCCGTGGCGCCGTACGCCTTCAAGGGCTCCGGTCTCACGAACGCCGCCTACCGCGGAGCCCGCTACTCCGGCACGGTCGGCGCCGGCGACCTCGCCGCCGGGCTGCTGCACGCGCTGGCCGCCGCACCGACGACCCTCGTCTACGGCTACACCGCCGAGCTCGACCTCACCGGCCACGTCCGCGGGGTCGACTCGGCCAGCTGGCGGGCGCAGCTGGGCCTGGTCGACCGGCTCGTCGAGCAGGTGGTCACCGGCCTGCCGGACGACGCCGCGCTGCTGGTCACCGCCGACCACGGGATGCTCGACGTCCCGCCGACCACGAGGCTGGACCTGGATGCCGAGCCCGACCTCACCGCGGGCGTGCGGCTGCTCGCCGGCGAGCCGCGGGCCCGGTACCTGCACGCCGTACCCGGCGCGGAGGCCGACCTGCTGGCCCGGTGGCGCGAGGTGCTGGGCGAGCGCGCGTGGGTCGCCGGGCGCCACGAGGCCATCGCCAGCGGCGTCTTCGGCCCCGTCGACGACGGCCTGGCGGCGCGGATCGGCGACGTCGTCGCGCTGGCGCGCGGCACGTGGGCGCTCACCACGACCGAGCGCGAGCCCGGCCCGAGCCGGCTGGTCGGGTACCACGGCTCACTCACCGCGACCGAGCTGGCGATCCCGCTGCTCGCCGCGCGGGGCCGCGCCCTCTCCTGACCGCGCGCAGGCCGGAGGGCCGTTGACGGCGGTCCCCGCGAGGACGACAGTCCGGCCGTTCGGTGTCCCCGATCCCGCCCGGGCGGAGTCCGCGATGACCACCAGACGCGCACGCCTCGTCCCTCCCCGCGCCCGCCTGGCCTGCGTGCCGGTCGCCGCGGTGTCCCTCGTGACGGCCGGCCTCGTGGCACCCGCCGCGGCGGCCCCGGCCGTCGGCAGCGCCGCCCCCGCCCTCGTGGACGACCTGCGGGCGGACCTTGAGACGTACCTGCAGGATCGCGGCGCGGCCGAGCACGTGTCCGCCGCCGGGCTGACCGTCAACCTCCCCGGCGAGGAGGCGACCATCGACGTCAGCGCCGGGACGACGGAGTTCGGCGGGTCGGTGCCGGTGGAACCGGACGCCCTGTGGCAGATCGGCAGCAACACCAAGGCGTTCACCTCGGTGCTCCTGCTGCAGCTCGAGGCCGAGGGCCGCCTCTCGATCGACGACACCGTCACCGACTGGCTGCCGCAGTACCCGCAGTGGGCCGACGTCCCCATCCGGCGGCTGCTGGACATGACCAGTGGCATCCCGACCTATGACAACCAGCCGGCCTGGCTCTCCGACTACGCCGCCGACCCGCTGCGGGACTTCTCGCCGGAGGAGCTGGTCGCGTACGTGGACGGCGTCCCGGCGACCACCGGGTACAGCTACTCGAACACCAACTACGTCCTCGCCGAGCTGATCGTCGAGGAGGTGACCGGGGACAGCTACGAGGACCAGCTCACGGAGCGGTTCTTCGAGCCGCTGGACCTCGAGGACACCTACTACCGCCCCCACCTGTACCCCGACCGGATCGCCGACCGCATGCCGGCCGCCTACTACGTGCAGACCGCACAACCCGAGATGACCCCGCTGTTCGGGCAGGACGTCAGCCGGGACAGCCTGTCCTGGGCGCGCAGCGCCGGCGGCATCCTGGCCACGACCGCGGACATGACGCGGTGGGAGCGCGCGCTCTACGAGGGGGAGCTCCTGCCGCCGCAGCAGCAGGAGGAGCTGGAGAGCCTCGTGTCGACCGCGACGGGGCAGCCCATCGAGGCGACGTCCTCGTCCGACCCCCGGGGGTTCGGGCTCGGGGTCGCCCAGATGACCGCCGACGGCCTGGGCACGTTCTGGTTCTACGAGGGCGCGACGCTCTGCTTCCGGGCCCTCCACGCCTACTTCCCGGACTCCGGCCTGATCGTGGCCGTCAACCTGAACAGCCGACCGGACGAGGACAAGATCGGGGCCCTGGCCCAGACGGTGTACGGCACGCTGGCCGAGCACGGCGTCGTCCCGCCGGCGCAGGACGCGGCGGCCTGATCCGCTAGACCGCCGAGAGCAGCCGCACCGACCAGTTCCGGGTGTGCGCCTCGTGGGTCGCCCGGCAGGTCAGCCGGGCGGCCTCCTCCGACGGCCGGCTCTCGACCTCGGCCACCACGTCGCCGTCCGGGCCGGCGAGGGTCACCACCCACCGCTCGATCTCGGCACCGGCCGGCGTCAGCCGGCGCACGCCCCGCGGTGGGAGCGCGTCGACGTCGAGCAGGCCGAGCTCCCCGCGGGCGGTGTGCTGCGCGGCCTGCACCGGCGGGGGGCAGCCCGCGCGGCCCCGCAGCCAGGGCAGGGCCACCTTGCCGTCGGCGTGCGCGGCCACCAGCACCCCGCCGTCGTCGGGCACCTGCCCGTAGTAGAAGCCGTGCGGCAGCACCAGCACGTTGGCGGCGAACCGGTCCCCGCCGAGGTGGCTGCACTCCCACACGTCCGCGGCGGGCAGCACCTGGGCCAGCGGGCGGCCGCGCAGCGCGCAGCAGGCGTCGTGCCCGCCGTGCGCGCACACCAGGTAGGTGGGCCCCTCGGCGGGCGCGCCGACCGAGCCGTCCCAGGGCGCGTCGACCAGCTCACCGTCGTCGACCCGCGCCGACCACCACAGGCCCTCGCGCCCGGGCCGGCCGTCGACGTAGGCCCAGCGCCGCTGCGCGTCGGCCGGCCGCTCCCCGGGCCGGCGGACCATCAGCACCCGCACGTTCTCCAGCCGGGCGCGGTGCGCCAGCCGCCGGGCGACCGCGGTGTCGAAGCGGGACTGGGTGAGCGCGTCGACGCCCCACGGCCCGGCCTGCTCGATGAGCAGCCAGCGCTGGGCCGGGGAGGCCGTCGCGATCGCCGAGTCCCCCCGGGCCAGTGCCCGCACCGAGCAGCGGTCCTCGGCGATCCGGCCGACCGGGCGTCCGGGTGCCTCCGCCGGTCGGCAGAAGTCGGTGGGGTCCGTCACGCCCGGCGGCCCACCCGGCTCACGGTCCGGTCCCGGGCGTGCGGTCACGGTCCTCATCGTGCCTGCCGGACGCACCCCCGACGACGGCGTCCGGTGCGGCCGCGTCCGGGACGACCGCGATCGACTCGGTGACCAGCCGCCGGGCCAGGGTGAGCTGGTCGGCGGCGTCCAGGCCGGGCAGGTCGGCCACCTTGAGCTCGCCCGCGGCCAGCAGCCCGGCCAGCGCCGGACGGGTGTCGGCCGGCAGCTCCAGCGACCGCCGGCCGGCGACGAGCGTCACCCGCCCGTCGACCGGCTCCTGGAGTCGGCAGCGCAGCCGTCGGCGCACCTGCAGCACGGTGTCGGGGGAGAGGGCCGCCGCGGCGGTGGCCTGGGCCAGCGGGGCGACGGGCTCGGGCCGCACCTGGGCCCAGGTCCGCGACCGGAGCCGGTCGGCGACCTCGGCCGGGTCGACCCGGTCCAGCCACTCCTTGAGGCCGGCCACGACCGCGGTCACGTCGTCGGTGACCGCCGCCGGGTCGGCGAGGTCGACGCCGAGGGGCAGGGAGCCGCGCAGCGCGGGGTCCTCGGCGGCGAGCACCCGCACGAGGTCGAGCACCGACTCGGCGGCGGCCCAGCGGGTGACCGGGTGCACGCCGATGGTCAGGTGGGCGCTGATCTCGCCCAGCGCGACCGCCGAGTGCAGGTAGCCGCGGGGCAGGTAGAGGGCGTCGCCGGGACGGAGCACCGCGTCGATGACCGGCTCGCGCTCGGCGGCGGCGGCCACGGCGGCGGCGCGGTCGTTCCACGGCTGGGTGCGCAGCGGGTCGGGCAGCACCGGCTGGTGGATGCGCCAGTGCTTCTCGCCGGCGACCTGCAGCACGAAGACGTCGTGCACGTCGTAGTGCGGGGAGAACCCGCGCGAGGACGGCGGGGTGACGTATGCATTGACCTGCGTCGGGTGCCCCAGGTCGGCGGCGAGCTGGTCGGCGAACTCGATCAGCGGCGGCCACAGCCGGTGCAGGCCCTGGAGGACGACGGTGCTCCCGTCGGCGAACAGCCGCAGCACCGCGTCGGAGGAGACCTGGTCGGCGATCTCGGCGCCGGCGCCGCCGGAGGTGGTGAACCGCTTGGGGTCGACGACGGCGCCGTCCTTGGCGATCCGCAGGAACGGGGTGCGCAGCCCCCGCCGGGAGAGCAGCTCGTCGACCGCGGTCAGGTCGAGCAGGTCGGCGAAGGACCCGCCGGTCTCCTCGGCGCGGGTGAGGAGCGGCCGGCGCGACCAGTACTCCCGCGCGAAGACCTGCGGGTCGAGGGCGGTGCACCGACGCAGGGCCGGCCGGAGCTCCGGCCGGCCCTGCGCGGTGGGCTTCTCGGTCAGGCGGAACCGTCCGCGCCGCCGTCAGCCCCACCATCGGCGCCGCCGTCCGCCCCGCCGTCGGCACCACCATCGGCCCCGCCGTCCGCCCCGCCGTCGGCACCACCATCGGCACCGCCGTCGGCACCGCCGTCGGCACCGCCACCGGCCGCGCCGCCGTCGGCCGGACCGTGCGCGCCGCTGTCCGCGCCGCCGTCGGCCCCGCCGTCACCGGCCCCGCCGTCGGCGCCGCCGTCCGCGCCGCCGTCGCCCACGCCGGCCGTGGTCATGTCATCGTCGTCGAGCGCCATGGGTCTCCGATCAGATCGGTGGTGGACCACCGGGTGGTGGCCCTCCGGGCGTGCTGTACCTCGCCGATCCTGCTCTCACACGCCCGGTCCGACCAGCGGGAACGGCGGGTCGGCAACGGGTCGGTCACGACACGGGGTGGAGGTGCCCGCACCGTGCCGGAGGCGTTACCGTCCTCCCGTCCTTCGAACACGTGTTCGAGGTCGGGAAGGGGTCATGAGCCAGTCCGCCCGCGCCGCCGGCTGCACCGTGCTGCACGTCGACATGGACGCGTTCTTCGCCAGCGTCGAGGTGCGCCGCCACCCCGAGCTGGCCGGCACCCCGGTGATCGTGGGCGGGGCCGGCAACCGCGGGGTCGTCACCTCGGCCACCTACGAGGCCCGCCGCTACGGGGTGCACGCCGCGATGCCGACCTCCCGGGCGCTGCGCCTGTGCCCGACCGCGACGGTGCTGCCAGGGGACATGGCGCTCTACAGCGAGGTCTCCCGCGCGGTCATGGCGCTGTTCCGCTCCATCACCCCGCTCGTCGAGCCGCTGAGCATGGACGAGGCGTTCCTCGACGTCTCCGGCGCCGGGCGCCGGCTGGGCGACGCCGCCGAGATCGGGGAGTACCTCCGAGCCCGGGTCTACGACGAGCAGGGCATCACCTGCTCGGTGGGCGTGGCGGGCACCAAGTTCATCGCGAAGCTGGCCTCCACCCGCGCCAAGCCCGACGGGCTGCTCGTCGTCCGCCCGGCCGAGGTCATGGCGTTCCTGCACCCGCTGCCGGTCGGCGCCCTGTGGGGGGTGGGCGCCAAGACCGAGGAGGTGCTGGTGCGGCTGGGGCTGCGCACGGTGGGCGACCTCGCCCACGTGCCGATGCGCACCCTGCAGCGGGCGGTGGGCCAGGCCGCCGGCACCCACCTGCACGAGCTGGCGTGGGGCCGCGACCCCCGCCGCGTGGTGCCCGACGAGCCGGAGCGGTCGACCGGCCACGAGGAGACCTTCGGCACCGACGTCGACGACCCGGCGGTCATCCACCGCGAGCTGCTGCGGCTGTCCGAGCGGACGGCGGGCCGGCTGCGCTCGGCCGGCTGGCTGGCCCGCACCGTGACCATCAAGGTGCGCTTCGCCGACTTCACCACGATCACCCGCTCCCGCACCCTCGGGGTCCCCACCGACGTGGGGCAGGAGCTCTACGACACCGCCCGCGCCCTGTTCGACGCCCTGGGCCTGCAGCGGGCGCGGATCCGGCTGGTCGGCGTGCGCGCCGAGCGGCTGGTCGAGGCCGGTTCCGCGCCGCGGCAACTGGAGCTGGGGGCCCGCGAGCGCGGCCGCCGGGAGGCAGAGCTCGCCGCCGACCGGGCCGCCCGCCGGTTCGGGGCCGGCGCGGTGCGCCCGGCGACCCTCCTGCACCGCGGCGGCCCGTCCGTCCGGTGACCGGTCCAGGAACCCGCGGCGGCGCCCGTTCGTCTCTCCGGGAGGTGCCGTCCCACCCCCGCGAGTGATCACGGCGGGTCGGCGCCGACTCGCCTTTCGCGCCCCGCGAAGGGCTCGTATCCTCGTTGTCACCGACGGCGGGCACCGCCGTCGGGTCTTGGCTTTGGCCCACCTGGAGGTCGACGTGCCGCTCTCCGAGCACGAACAGCGACTGCTGGAGCAGATCGAGCGCGCCCTCGTCGATGACGATCCGAAGTTCGCCTCGTCCGTCCGCACCGGTGATCGCCGGATCAAGGCCCGCCGCAGACTGCAGCTGGGCGCTCTCCTCGTCCTGGTCGGGATGGCCGTCCTCGTGGGCGGCGCCGTGGCGTCGTGGGTGCCGCTGGGCGTCCTCGGCTTCCTGATCGCCTTCGGCGGACTGGCGCTCGCCGTCCTCAACTACAAGAACGCCACCGGTGTGGCCGAGGCCGGTTCCGCCGGACCCGCCGCCGGCCCGGCGGCCCGCGGCCGCGGCGGCAAGCCCCGCCGGCAGCCGCTGAAGAACCGGCTCGAGGAGCGCTTCCGCCGCCGCTACGACCAGTAGCCCGAGGGTCCCTCCGCGACAGCCGCCGTCCGCCCGGACGGCGGCTGTCGCGCGTCGGGGACCGAGACCTGCGAGGAGGAGAGACGTGACCGAGCTCGCGAGGTCACGCATGAGCACGGCACCGCCGGTCACGGCGGCGACGAGCGCCGGCGAGGAGAGGCCGTGACCGACCCGGTGTGGCGCGGCCTGGCCGACGCCGGCGGGCTGTGGGGCTGGGGGGACGCCGACGGCATCGTCCCCTGGACCGGCGAGGACGGGCGCGACGTCGTCCCGCTGTGGACCACCGCGGAGCTGGCCAGGGCCGAGGTCGGGTCCGCGGCCGACGCCGAGGAGGCGCCGGTCTTCCTCGACCTCGAGACCCTGCTGGACGAGATCCCCGACTGGCTGGACGGCGGGGTTCCCGCGGCCGTCGTCTCCGCGGGGGACGGCGCCCGGACGGTCCCCCTCACCGAGCTCACCGAGCGGATCCTGCGCCTGCAGGTGGAGCGCCCGGACTGAGCGGCCGGCGTCAGCCGCGCAGCGCCGTCCGCCGGCCCAGCCGCAGGGCCGGCCGGGACACCCGGCTCCGCAGGCCGCCCACGAGGGACGCCGGCCACAACACGGCCCGCAGCCGGGTCCGCCGCGGCGCCGTCGACAGCAGGGCGGAGCGGGCGGTGGCCAGCGCCGCCCGCAGCTCCGGACCGGCCGGCGGCGCGCTGCCCGGGCGCGCGTAGCTGGCCGCCTCCTCGGCGCGGGCCAGCCGGGCGACGGCGTCGGCCGCGTGCGGAGCGCGACCGCGTCGGCCGCAGGTCCGGTGCGCCCCGCCCGTCGCGCCCCGCTCGGTGACCGCGGCGGCCAGCTGCTCGGCGGTCTGGCGCGGGGTGCGCGCGGGGTCCCCCGTCAGCCCCACGTCCAGCGCCGTCGCGGTCAGCTCGTCCCACAGCGCGGCGGGGTCCCCACCGGCCAGCCGGCGCCGCCGCTGGAGGGCACGCAGCCCCGCCGGGACGGCGACCAGGGCCGCCGCGCCCAGCACCCCGGCGGCGCCGAGCAGCACCGGCCGCACCCACTCCGCCGACTCGTCGGCCTGCCGCGCCACCGGCGTGGGCGCGGGCGCGCGGTCCACCCGCGGCGTCGGGGTGACCGGGGCCGGGAGCGGCGCGGTCGTCACGTCGGTGCGCGGGTCGGCCTCCTGGTCCTGGACCCGCGGCGACCACGGCAGCTCGACCGCCCGGTCCACGTCGATCGGGGTCGGGTCGAAGGGGATCCACCCCAGGTCGTCGAAGTACACCTCGACCCACGCGTGCGCGTCGCTGCTGGTCACCAGCCGGCTGCCGTCGGGCTGCACGGTGCCGGGGGTGTAGCCGAGGACCACCCGGGCGGGCACGCCGGCCGCGCGCACCAGGACCGCCATCGCCCCCGCGTACTGCTCGCAGTAGCCGCGCCGCAGCCGCAGGAAGTCGACGAGGTCGTCGCCGGTGGTGCCGGGGGCCGTGGACAGCGAGTACACGAAGCCGTTGTCCCGGTCGGTGAGGTAGTCGTAGAGGGCCCGGACGCGCGCGTACGGGGCGCTGCGCCCGTCGGTGAGCCGGGCGACCAGCTCCTGCACCTCCGGGTCGAGCGGCGGCAGGGCCGTGTACCGCTGGACCAGCGGCAGCTCCGGCGGCAGGTCCCCGGCGGTGGACAGCTCCTCCTCGCTGGGGCGCGGCTGGACCGAGACCACCGACCAGGTCCGGCCGGTGGTGGTCGTGTCGCGGCCGAACACGGTGGCCGTGGCGGGGTCGAACCGCCAGCGGTCGGGGTCGGCGACCTGCACCGCGAGGGGGGAGTAGAGCGCCGGCAGGAAGCGGTCCTCGTGGCCGAGGGCGGTGATCAGCGCGTCGACCGGCCGGCCGTCGCGCCGTCCGGGCAGGGGGGCGAGCTCGTCGTTGCCCGCGACCGAGGCCTCGCCGTCGAGGTTGCCGACGGTCCACCCGTCATCGGTGTCGTAGACCTCGAGGGCGACCACCCGGAGGTAGCCGGGGTCCTCCACCGAGGCGTCGACCCGCAGCAGGTCGATCGGCTCGGGCAGGGTCAGCTGGCCCTGCAGCGCGGCGGCCGGGTCCAGCGCCGTCCCGGTCGCGCCGCCGCCGGCGCCGCCGATCCCGCCGGCGAAGGTGCCCTCGGTCAGCGTGGGGACGACGGCGCCGACGACCAGCCCGAGGACGACGGCGACCACCCCGGTGCGGACGGCGGTCAGCGTGCCGGCGCCCAGCAGCGGGCGGCTGCCCTCCGCCGACCGCCCGCCCAGACGCCGGTGCTGGTCGGCCCACAGCAGCAGCGCGAGGCCCGCCGCGGGGGCGGCCACGGGCAGGACGCCGATCGTCCCGGTCACCGTGCTCACCGGGACGCAGAACAGCACCAGCAGCCCCAGGCCGGCCAGGGCCGGCTGCCGGCCGCCGACGGCCACCAGGTCGACCACGACCGCGACCAGACCCACCATCACCGTGGTCAGGGCGAGCAGGCCGGTCAGCGGCAGCGCCGGGGTGGACTGCTCGCGCAGCTCCGCCGTCCCGTCCACCAGCACCGAGACGAGGTCGGCGCCGCTCTCGCCCGTCGGCAGCCACCCGGCCGCGGCCCGAGCGGGGGCGAACAGCGCGGTGAGCAGGCACAGCAGGAGGGCCAGCTGGCCGAGCGGCACCAGCGGTACGCCGAGGGCGACCCACACGCCCGAGGCGGGCCGGTCCCCGAACAGCCGGCGTTCCAGCAGCGCGCCGGCGCCGCGCAGCACCAGCCCGCCGACGGCGACGACGGCGACGGCGGCCAGCACCGGCGGCAGCCAGCTGCGGTCGGTGTAGACCGGGACCAGCGCGAGGGCGCCCAGCGCGGTGGCGACCGCTGCGGCGAGGGTCGTCCCGACCTCGCGGAGCCCGCTCACGCCGACACCCCGGAGAGCCTCGCCGTCACCGGCCGGCCCAGCTGGGCCCACACCGACGCGACGGAGGTCGTGGCCGTGGCCGTCGCGACCTGCCAGCCACCGGCACGCAGCAGGTCCGCGGCGGCCTCCTGCTGCCGGGCCAGCTCGGAGTGGGCAGCCGGAACGGAGCGTCGGCCGCGAGGGGCGCCGGCGTCGGCCCAGCTGCCGAGGTCGGCGAGGACGGCGACGTCGGTCGAGGGCCCGGAGCGGGCGCGCACCAGCTCGGCGGCCTCGTCGGGGCCGACCGCGCCCAGGAGGGCGACCACCGGCCCGTCGCCGGCGGCGCGCGCCAGCAGGTCGATGCCGGGACCCAGGCCGGTCAGCCGCGACGGCGTCACCCCGGCGAGCCGGTCGAGCAGCACGCCGGGCCCCAGCCCGTCGCGGTGCTCGTCCGGGGCGAGCTCGAAGGCGTCGGTGACCACCCGCAGCGTCGCGCCGCGGGCGAGGAGCTCCGTGCCGATGCTGGCGGCCGCCTCGACCAGCCACTCGAAGCTGTCCGGCGGTGGGGAGTCCGGCGTCACGGCGGCGGCCTGGGCCGCCGCGGCGTGCCCGCGCAGCAGCAGGTGGGCGCGCGCCCGGGTGTCCAGCAGCAGGGTGGCCTGCGCCCGCCACGGGCGCTCCTCCAGCCGCACCATGAGCTCGCCGGTGCGCGCCGTGGCCCGCCAGTGCACCTTCCGCAGGTCGTCCCCGTGCCGGTAGGCCCGCGTGCTGACGTCGTCCTCGCCGTGGACGGCGATCGACCGGCGCGCGCCGGACGCGCCGCCCCCGTGCCCGCCGGCCGGCCCGCCGCCCCCGAGCGGGACGACCCGGGGGACGACGACCAGCGGGGCGCTGTCGGTGCCGGCGACGCTGCGGAGCACGAGCCCGAACGGGTCGACCAGCCGCAGGCGCAGCGGGCCCAGCCGGTGGCGGCCGCGGCGCCCGCCGTGGACGCGGTAGTGCAGGGCGGTGGTGGCGCCCCCGGGCAGCCGGTCGACGACGAACTCCGGGGAGGGGCCGAGGTCGGCGGGCACCGTCTCGGCCAGCAGCCACAGCCCGCCGGTCCCGCGCCCGGCGTTGGTGACGTCCAGCCGGACCTCGGCGGACCCGCCCCGGGGCACCCGGGCCGGGACCACCGTCCGCCGGGTGGCCACCCGGAAGCGGTGCCGCGCGACGGCCGCCGCCGACAGCAGTGGCAGCGCCAGCACGAAGAGCGCGACCTGCACGAGCGGGCGCTCGCCGAGCAGCACGCCGAGGAGGAGCAGGGTCAGCCCGGCGGCCACCAGGCAGCGGCCCCGGAGCGTCAACGTGGCGAGCGCGGTCGCCACCGGGCCGCGCACCGTCAGCGTCCGCGGAGCACCGGGACGGTGGCGAGCAGGTCGGTGACGACCTGCTCGCTGGGGGGGGGGGGGGGCGGGGGGGGGGGGGGGGGGGGGGGGGGGGGGGGGGGGGGCGGCGGGGGGGCCGGGCGGTTCTGGTAGGTAGGGTTGTGTTGGCGTGGTG
>NZ_JBJGYU010000026.1:0-65070 GCF_054050155.1 Geodermatophilus sp. SYSU D00703
CCCCCCCCCCCCCGGCGCGGGGGGGGGGGGGCGCCGCGGCGCGGGGGGGGGGGGCGGCGCGCGCCGGGCCCCCCCCCCCCCCCCCCCCCCCCCCCCCCCCCGCCCTCGTGTCACCGGCCGACACGACCGCCCGCGGTCAGGGCAGCAGCTGGTCGAGGTCGGGCTCCTGCGAGAGGGTCCCGTACTCGGTCGCCTTGGCCCCGAGCAGCTCCATCGCCTCCCGGCTGAAGTCGGTGCGGAAGGTCGGGATGACGATCCGCTCGAGCACGGCGGGGTCGATCTCGGTGTAGGTGCCGGTGATCCGCCGCACCTCCTCCGGGTTCTGCTGCGAGAACTCCAGCGACCGGTTCATGGCCCGCTGGAAGGCCGCGACCAGCTCCGGGTCCTCCTGCATCAGCTGCTGCGAGGTGAACACGCAGGAGATGTCGAGCTCCGGGTGGAAGTCGGAGAAGTTGTAGGAGAGCACCCGGGCGCCGGCGTCCACCGCCTCGGTGAGGAACGGGTCGAGGATCCACGCGGCGTCGACCTGGCCGCTCTGCAGGGCGGCCGGGGCGTCGGGGAACGGGATCTCGACGAACTCGACGGCCCTCGGGTCCCCGCCGGCGTTCTCCACGACGGCCCGGATGGTCGTGTCGCCGATGTTGTTGAGCGTGTTGACCGAGACGGTGCGGCCGGCCAGGTCGGCCATCGACTGGATCGGCGAGTCCGCGGGCACCACCACGGCGCCGAAGTCGGGGTTGCCGGCGGTGGAGTTGGCGTTCGTGATGCAGGTCAGCGGCAGGCCCTGGTCGACGGCGATCATCGTCGAGAGCACGTTGCCGCGGCCGAACTGGTAGTCGCCGGAGACGACGCTGGGGACGACGACCGCCCCGCCCGAGGCGCTCTCGATGGTGAGGTCGATGCCCTCCTCCTCGAAGAACCCCTGGTCGACGCCGAGGTAGAGGGGCGCGGAGTCGACGATCGGCTGGGTGCCGATGGTGACGGGGGTCAGCCCGCCCTCCCCTCCCCCGCCCCCGGCGTCGTCGGACCCGCCACCACAGGCGGCGAGGGTGAGCAGTGCTGCGGCACCGGCGGCGACGGCGCGCGCCCTGGCTGCGGTCACGGTCGGACTCCTTCGTGCGACGGGTGCGGGCAGAGCGGGGGGATCAGCGGACGCGATCGCGCCAGAAGCCCCAGGCGCGGGCGATCTGCGGGGTGTTGGTGGCCACGGTCGCGGCGGCCTCCTCGTCGGTGAGGTAGGTGGGCTCCCCGAGGCGCAGGGCCTCGGCCTGCACGCCCGCGTTCACCTCGGTGTAGATCGCCCGGTACACGGCCTCCTGCAGCGACGCGCCCACCGCGGTGGACCCGTGGCCGCGCATGAGCACCACCGAGGCCGAGCCCAGGGACGCGGCCAGCGTCGCGCCGGACTCGGCGGTGCGGATCAGCAGGTCCGACGCCGTCCCCAGGGTGTCCCGGGCCTCGAAGACGGGCACCTCCGGCGCGAGGAAGCCGGCCATGTGCAGGACCGGCCGCAGCGGCGTGCCGGCCACGCCGAACGGGATCACCGCCGGCGAGTGGCTGTGCACGACGGCGGCGACGTCCGGCCGCGCGCGGTAGATCTCCGCGTGGATGTGGAGCTCGAGGTAGGACGGGCGGGGGTCGTCCGTCGTCCCGTCGAGGGTGATCCGCTGGACGTCGTCGGGCTGGACCAGCCCCGGCGCGAGGTTGCGCGAGAGCAGGAACGCGCCGGGGTCGTCGGCGCAGCGCACGCTGACGTGCCCGAAGGCGTCGAGGATGCGCTGGTCGACGAGGACGCGGTTGGCCGCGGCCAGCGTCCTGCGCTGGTCCTCGGCCTGGTCGCGCTGGTCCGGCACGTCGTCCTCCCCTGTGGTCGTGGTGCGGTCCGGATCGTGACCCACGACACCCGCTCTCCCGGAGCGGATTCTGCAGAACAGAATGTCAGGGGTCCTGCCTCGGACGGCGCGGCGCTCCGGCTGAGGACCTCCACCTCGCGGGTTCCCGTCAGCGGCGGACTCCCGGCCCGTCGGGAGCGGCCTGACCCACGCTCCCGGGCTGGGCGGGCTGCGGGCGGCACAGGAGCGGATGACCCGGGAGCTGCCGCTCGGCCAGGCGCGGGAGCTGTTCGAGGCCGGCGCTCACGCGGCCACCACGGTCGACGAGATCGCGTCGGCCGCCGGCACCACGCGGCAGACGCCCTCCCTGCACCGTCGTCGACCCGGACTGACGCCCGGCGCCGGTCAGAGCAGGGCGAGGTCGCGGGCCACGGCCGCGGCGGTCGAGGTCAGCGCGGAGCTCCAGACCGGCAGCCGGTCGCGGGAGTAGCGCGCCGTCGGCACGGCCAGCGACAGCGCCACCCGGGCGGCGCCGGCGGGGTCGGGCACCGCGACACCGATCGCGGTCAGCCCGGTCTCGGTCTCCTGGTCGTTGACCGCGAAGCCGCGCCGCCGGATCGTGCGCAGCTCCCGCTCGAGCCGCGCCGCCGCCGGCTCGTCCAACCCCGCGAGGACGGCGGCGAGCTGCTCGCGGCCGAGCGTGGCCAGCGCCGCCCTGCCGCCCGAGCTCAGGTGCACCGGGAGCGTCCGGCCGGTGCGGTCGCCGACCCGCAGGACCTGGTCGCACTCCACGGTCGCGACGAAGCGCACCACGGCGCCGGCCAGGACCATCACGTTGGCCGTCTCCCCCAGCGCGTCGACCAGCCGGCGCAGGTGCGGCACCGCGACCTCGCGCAGCCGGGCGACCGGCTCCTGCTGCACGGGACCGCTGCGCAGCACCGGGCCGGCCCCGTAGCGGCGGTCGGGCAGCTGCTCGGCGAAGTCGCGGTAGACGAGCATCCCCAGCAGCCGGTGGGCCGTGGACACCGAGACCCCGAGGCGCTCGGCGGCGTCGGTCACCCGCATCGCCCCCTCCTGCTGCAGCAGGGTGGCCAGCAGCAGCGCGGAGTCGACCGACGCGATGGCGTACGCGGGGCGGTTCTTCACAACAGAAAACGTTATCCCCTGTTGCGGAAAAGGTGGACGCTTCCGTCAGCGGACCACCGGGAGGGCGACGTCCCTCCTCCTCGACCCTCGACGCACGGGAGGTACCCCTGTCATGACGCAGCAACTCGCCTCACCGGTCTCGCTGACCGCCGTCGACTCCCCCGACCAGCCGACGCCGACGCCGGAGCTCGAGGAGCTCTACCGGGGGTTCGAGCGCGAGCTGCTCGTCCCGCTGTGGACCGAGATCGGCGACCTCATGCCGGTGCACCCGCGCTCGCGCGCGGTGCCGCACGTGTGGCGGTGGTCGAACCTGCTGCAGCTGGCCGACCGCGCGGGCTCGCTGGTCCCGGTCGGCCGCGGCGGCGAGCGGCGCGCCATCGCGCTGGCCAACCCGGCCCTGGGCGGCAAGCCCTACGCCACCCCCACGCTGTGGGCGGCCATCCAGTACCTGATGCCCGGCGAGGACGCCCCCGAGCACCGGCACACCCAGCACGCGTTCCGCTTCGTCGTCGAGGGCGAGGGCGTGTGGACCGTCGTCGGCCGCGACCCGGTGCCGATGAACCGCGGGGACTTCCTGCCGCAGGCCGGCTGGAACTGGCACGCCCACCACAACGCCGCGAGCCGGCCGATGGCCTGGATCGACGGGCTGGACATCCCGTTCCAGTACACCTCCGAGTCGCAGTTCTTCGAGTTCGGCCGCGACCGGATCAGCGACGAGGAGAAGACGACGCCGGAGCGGTCCCGGTCGCAGCGGCTGTGGGGCCACCCCGGCCTGCGGCCGGTGTCCGCGCCCGGCGCCACTCCCGGCACGCCGCTGCTCAACTACCGGTGGGTCGACACCGACGCCGCGCTGACCGACCAGCTGGAGCTGGAGGCCGAGGGCGCGCCCGGGGTGGTCGAGCCCGGCCACGCCGCGGTCCGCTACACCAACCCAACCACCGGCGGGGACGTGCTGCCGACCATCCGCGCCGAGATGCACCGCGTCCGCCGCGGCACCGAGACCGCTCCGCGGCGCGAGGCAGGCTCCTCGGTGTTCCAGGTCTTCGACGGCACCGGCACGGTGACCGTGGGCGAGGCCTCCTGGCGGGTGGAGCGCGGCGACCTGTTCGTCGTCCCCTCGTGGCAGCCGCTGTCGGTGCGCTCGGAGGCCGGTCCGAGCGACTCCGACTCCGGCGCGCTGGACCTGTTCCGGTTCAGCGACACCCCGATCTTCGAGGCGCTGCACCTCGACCGCGTCGCCGTGGGCGGTGACCGGTGAAGCTGGCCACCATCCGCACCCTCGACGGCGCCACCCGCGCGGTGCGCGTCGACGACGAGCACCTGGTCGACCTCGGCGCCGACGACCTGGGCGCGTTCCTCGCCGACCCGGGCTGGGCGGCACGGGCCGCGGCGGCGACCGGGGAGGTGTCCCACACCCGGGGCGCGGCCTTCGCGCCGGTCGTCCCGCGGCCGGGCAAGGTCGTCTGCGTCGGGCTCAACTACCGCAACCACATCCTGGAGATGGGCCGGGACCTGCCCGAGTACCCGACGCTGTTCTCCAAGTACGCCGACACCCTCGTCGGCGCCAACGACGACATCGTCAAGCCGCCGGAGACCACCGCGTTCGACTGGGAGTGCGAGCTCGCCGTCGTCATCGGCGCGCCCGTCCGCCGGGCGACGGGCGCGCAGGCCGAGGCGGCGATCGCCGGCTTCTCCGTGCTCAACGACGTGACCTGCCGCGACTGGCAGTTCCGCACCCGCGAGTGGCTGCAGGGCAAGAACTGGGAGGCGACCACTCCCCTGGGCCCCTACCTGGTCACCCCCGACGAGTTGCCCGGCGGCGTCCGCCCGACCCTGGAGATCAGCACCCGCGTCGACGGCGAGACGGTGCAGGAGGACACGACCGGCGACCTGCTGTTCGACCCGGTCGCGCTGGTCGAGTACGTCTCCACGATCGTCACCCTCCGGCCGGGCGACGTCATCGCCACCGGCACCCCCGGCGGCGTCGGCCACGCCCGCGAGCCGGCCCGCTACCTGGAGGTCGGCCAGCGCCTGACCACCGAGATCAGCGGCCTCGGCCGGTGCGAGAACGCGGTCGTCGCGGACCCGGCGGCGCTGGAGGGCGACTGATGAGCGGCGGTCCCGACGTCCTGGTCGTCGGTGGCGGCATCGGCGGCCTGGCCAACGCCCTGGCGCTGTCCCGGAAGGGGCTGCGCGTCCGCGTCCTCGAGCGCGCCTCCCGGTTCGGCGAGGTCGGGGCCGGCCTGCAGATCGCCCCGAACTGCACCCGCATCCTGGCCTCCTGGGGGCTGCTCGACGAGGTGCTGTCCCTCGGCGTGCGGCCGGAGAACCTGGTCATGAGGGACGCCGTCGACGGGTCGGTGCTCACCCGCCTCGACCTCGCCGACGCGAGGGAGCGCTACGGCTTCCCCTACGTGGTGATCCACCGCAGCGACCTGCACGGCACGCTGCTGCGCGCCTGCCGGGCCGCCGGCGTGGACCTGGTCAACGACGTGCAGGTGACCGGCTACGAGCACGTGGACGGCGGCGCCACGGTGGTGCACGCCGGCGGCCGGGAGACCGCCCCCGTCGTCATCGCCGCCGACGGCCTGTACTCCGTCGCCCGCCGGCTGATCAGCGACGACGAGCCGGTCAGCTCGGCCTACGTCGCCTACCGCGGGGCGATCCCCGCGGAGCAGGTCGCCGAGATGGACGTCTCGATGAGCGACGTCGTGCTCTACGTCGGCCCGCACTGCCACTTCGTGCAGTACCCCCTGCGCCGGGGCGAGATGTTCAACCAGGTGGCGGTGTTCCGGTCGCCGAAGGCGCTGGCCGGCGAGGACGACTGGGGCACCCCCGACGAGCTCGACGCCGCCTTCGCCGACACCTGCGACCAGGTGCGGACCGGCCTGCCGCTCATGTGGCGCGACCGCTGGTGGCGGATGTTCGACCGCGACCCGATCCCGACCTGGGTCCAGGGCCGGCTGGCACTGACCGGGGACGCCGCCCACCCGCCGCTGCAGTACCTCGCACAGGGCGCGGTCATGGCGATCGAGGACGCCTGGGTGCTGTCCGAGCACGTCGGCGCGCAGCTGGCCGAGGGGGGCCCGGACTGGGACGCCGCGCTCGCGGCGTACGACGCGGTGCGGCCCGAGCACTGCCGGCGGGTGCTGACCACCGCCCGCGCCTGGGGCGAGCTCTGGCACCTCACCGGTGCGGAGCGGGAGGCCCGCAACCGCGTCCTGCGGGAACGGGACGTCCACGACTACGGCTTCGTCGACTGGCTCTACGGGCCCACCGCGCTGACCCCCGAGCAGGAGCCGCCGATGTTCACCCCGCAGCCCCTGCAGGCGCCGGTCGGCGCCTGACCGCACGCAACGGCACGAGGCCCCTGCCCGGCGCACCCGCCGGGCAGGGGCCTCGTGCGTTCCGGACCGGGTTGCGCCGGAACCCCGCCCGCTCCCCCGGGTACGGGTGCACGCTGTCCTCCTCTCCGCGTCGCCCACCGGGAGGAGCAGCCATGCCACCCCTGATCGACCTGGACCCCGCGCCGACGGCCGCACCGCGGATGCGCGCCTCGGACGTCGACCGCCTCGCCACCGTCACGCGCCTGCAGGACGCGATCGCCCGCGGCCTGCTCACGCCGGACGAGGGCAGTGAACGGATGGCCGACGCCTTCGCCGCCGTCCACCTGGACGACCTCGGCCCGCTGACCGAGGACCTGCCGCCGGCGCCCTCCGGGCGCACGGCGCCGGGCTGGCGGTCGCTCGGGACGCTCGTGGTCGAGCAGGTCCGGGCCTCCCTGACCGCCGCCGCCACCGGCCGGCTGAGGACGGCGCGGGTGGCGGTCGTGCTCCTCGTCGCCGCCCTCCTCCTCGTCCTCCTCGGCGCCCTGAGCGGGGCCGCGCTGTCCGACGACGGCCGCGGCGGGGGCGGCGGAGGCGATGGCTGGCACGAGGAGCACCGGGACGGCTACTGGGACCACGACCACGACCACGACTGGGACGACGAGGACTGGGACGACGACTGATCCGGTCCCCTGCCAGACTCGCCGACCGGTGTCCCGAGCGTTCCGGAGGTGTCGGCGGTGGGTCGTGGCGTGTGCGTGGTGACCGGGGGCGGCCGTGGCATCGGCGCCGCGACGAGCCTGCGGCTGGCGCGCGACGGCTGGGACGTGTGCCTGTCCTGGACCAGCCGCGAGGAGCCCGCCGCCGAGGTGGCCGGGGCCTGCCGGGCGGCCGGCGCGCAGGCCCTTCCCGTCCGGGCCGACGTCTCCCGGGAGCCCGACGTGCTGGACCTGTTCGCGACCGCGGCCACCCTCGGCCCCGTGCGGGGTCTGGTGAACAACGCCGGTGTCCTCGGCATCCGGTCCCGCGTCGAGGACCTCGACGCCGCCCGCATCGAGCGGACGCTGGCGGTCAACACCCTCGGGGCGTTCCTCTGCGCCCGCGAGGCGGTCCGCACGATGTCCATCCGGCGCGGAGGGGACGGCGGCGCCATCGTCAACGTATCCTCGCGGGCCGCCGTCCTCGGGGGCCCGGAGGAGTACGTCGACTACGCGGCCAGCAAGGCCGCCGTCGACGCGCTCACCGTCGGGCTGGCCAAGGAGGTCGCGACGGACGGGATCCGCGTGAACTCGGTGCGCCCCGGTCTGATCCGCACCGAGATCCACGCATCCGGCGGGCAGCCCGAGCGGGTGGACCGGCTCGCGCCGACGGTGCCGATGCGCCGGGGCGGGGACCCCGAGGAGGTGGCCGCCGTCGTGGCGTGGCTGCTGTCCCCGGAGTCCTCCTACGTGACGGCGACCGTGGTCGACGTCGCCGGCGGCCGCTGAGGGACGCCGTCAGGAGCCGCCCGGTCCCGGGGTGCCGAGGACCTCGCGCAGGGTCGCCTCGCCGGCCCGCACCCGGTCGACGACGAGCACGTCGCCCGCACCGGGGTCCTGCAGCAGCCGGCTCCACCGGGCCGCGTGCCGGCGCATCCGGCGTGCCGGGATCCGGCGTCCACGGGCGGCCTGCCCGCTCTCGGCCACCTCCCGCGGCACGTCGAGGAGCACCAGGCGCAGCGGCCGGCCGGCCCTCCGGGCGGCCCGGAGCACGGCTCCTCGCCAGGCCCGGCTGGTCCACGGGTCGGTGAGGACGACGACCGGCGCCGTACCCCGGACGCTGCGCAGGACCCGCCACCGGTGCCGGAGGTGCACCCACGGTCGGAGCAGCCGGTAGGGCAGGCGCAGCGGGTTGCGCAGACCGGCGGCGACCTGCTCGGAGTCGTGGGCGACCACACCGGGGACGCCGTTCCCCAGCAGCCGCCGCAGCAACGTCGTCTTGCCGCTCCCGGGGAGGCCGGCGATCACGACGAGGGCGCGGCCGCCGTCGGCCACCGGCGTCGGGAGCCGGCACGGCGCGGTCAGGACGGGCGCGGTCGGCATGGCCACCTCCTCGGTCGCGGACGACGATGCGCGCTCGTCCTCGACGGATCCCGTGCTGCGGCTGGACGGTCCCTGTGAACACGTCGGGGCGCGCGGGCCCGTTCCCACGGGCTCCCACGGCGGCCATCCCAGGCGTGGGCTGATGATGGTAACGATGTATCGTTACTGTCACTCGATACGTCAGGAGGACATCGTGAACCCCTTCCGAGAGCGCGACGGCCGGCACCCCGGCCAGCGCCACCACCACCCCCGCCGCGGCTTCGCCGGTCCGGTCGACGGTCCGCCGCGCCCCCACCGCCGCGGTGGACGGGGACGCGCACCGCGCGGTGACGTCCGCACCGCGGTCCTGCTGCTCCTCGCCGAGGAGCCGATGCACGGCTACCAGCTGATGCAGGCGATCGCCGACCGCAGCGGCGGCCGCTGGAGCCCGAGCCCCGGCGCGATCTACCCGACCATCAGCCAGCTCGAGGACGAGGGCCTGGTCACGGTGACCGCGGAGGCCGGCCGCAAGCTCGTGACGCTCACCGAGGCCGGGCGCGAGCACGTCGGGACCCGGCAGGAGGCGTGGCCCGACCCGTTCGCCGGCCGCGCCGGGGCCGGGCCGGGCGACGACCTGCCCGGCCTGGTGCACCAGCTGCACGGCGCCGTCCGCGAGGTGGCCCGCACCGGCACGGACGCCCAGCGCGCCGCGGCGGCGCGGATCCTGGCCGACGCCCGCCGGTCGCTCTACCTGCTGCTCGCCGAGGGACCCGAGGCGCCCGCCGCGGACCCCGAGGCGCCCGGCGCGTGACCGCGCCGGGAGTGCTCACGACACCGGCGCCCCGCCCGCGGTGCGGACGGGGCGCCGGTACCGGCGGACGGCGGCGTCAGCCGGCCGGGTCGACCGGTGGGGTGCCGTGGGTGTGGAAGGTCTCGATGGTCTTGAGCCCCCACGCCTGCCCCTTGGCCCGCTCGGCCTGGGTCCAGTCCACCGGCTGCCAGTCCGGGGCGAGCACCACCCGCGCCCCGGCGTTGCACAGCTCGATCCGGTTGCCGCCGGGCTCCCAGACGTAGAGGAAGAACGTCTGCTGGATGGCGTGCTTGTGCGGTCCGGTCTCGATGTGCACGCCCTGCTCCAGGGCGATGTCGGCCGCGCGCAGGATGCCGTCGCGGGTGTCGACGGCGAAGGCGATGTGGTGCAGCCGGCCCGGCGTCTGCGTCCAGTCCCGGGTGTAGACCGCGTCGTAGGTCTTGTTGGTGAAGGTGGTCCAGCTGCCGGCGACGGCGCCGTCGTCCATGACGATCTGCTCGGTGACCAGCGCACCGAGCGTGTCGCGCAGGAAGTCCCGGTTCTCCACCGGCTCGACGCCGAGGTAGTTGATGTGGTCCAGCCGCCGCACGGCCACCCCGTGCGAGGGATAGGCCTGGGCCTGGTTCTTCAGCGACGGCTTGAGCTCGGCCGGCGGGGTGTACCACTCCGACTCGTAGTACAGGCCCAGCTCGTGCCCGTCGGGGTCGGTGAACACGTACGTCGGCCCGTACCCCGGGTCGCCGTCCTGCCAGCCGATCCCCCGCCCGGTGGCCTCGATCGCCGCGACCCGGCGCTGCAGCGCCTCGGGGCCGGCCGCGCGCAGGTTCGTGCGCCCGACACCGGAGGTGGTGTGCGCGGTGAGCTTGATGGTCGCCTGCTCGTAGTCGTCCCAGGCCCGCAGGAAGACCGAGTCCCCGTCCGACCCGTTCTCCGTCATCCCGAGGTACCGGGTGAAGAACTCGAGGCTCCGCTCCGGCACCGGGGTGCGCAGCTCGACGTGGGCCAGGTGGGCGATCTCGTGCAGCGGGGGCATGACCTCTCCAGTCGACGATCCGGGGCGCAGCCGGCCGACCCTCCGTCGTGGCCCGCGCCACACCGAGTCTCGCCAGAGACGCAGCGATCAGTCCAACACCGTGGCGTGGCCCCAGCGATCGCGGACGGCGATGGACACCGGCGCTGCACGAGGGGATCCGGGGTGGCCGCCGCGGCGTGCGGCGACCACCCCCGTCCGAGGCCGCGAGCGGTGCCGGCTCAGCGGTTGCGGGCCGCCAGGGCGGCGTCCAACCGCGGGTACACCCGGCGGGCGTTGCCCTCGTAGACCTTCGCGCGGTCCTCCGGCGACAGGTCGAGCGCGTCGACGTAGCGCCGGGTGTCGTCGAAGTGGTGCCCGGTCCGCGGGTCGATCCCGCGGACGGCGCCGACCATCTCCGAGCCGAACAGGATGTTGTCGACGTCGATGACCCCGAACAGCAGGTCGATGCCGGGCTGGTGGTAGACGCAGGTGTCGAAGAAGACGTTGCGCATCACCGCCTCCTCGACGGCCGGCCGGTCGAGCATGTCGGCCAGCCCCCGGAAGCGGCCCCAGTGGTAGGGCACCGCCCCGCCGCCGTGCGGGATGACCAGCCGCAGGTCCGGGAAGTCCTTGAACAGGTCGGCCTGCACCAGCTGCATGAACGCCGTCGTGTCGGCGTTGAGGTAGTGCGACCCGGTGGCGTGGAAGTTCTGGTTGGTCACCGCGGACACGTGCACCATCGCCGGGACGTCGAGCTCGACCATCGCCTCGTAGAACGGGTACCAGCTGCGGTCGGTCAGCGGTGCCGACGTCCAGTGGCCGCCGCTGGGGTCGGGGTTGAGGTTGCACCCGACGAAGCCGAGCTCCTCGACGCACCGCCGCAGCTCGGCCACCGAGGAGGCGATCGGGACGCCGGGCGACTGCGGGAGCTGGCAGACCCCGATGAAGGAGTCCGGGTAGAGCTCGACGACCCGGGCGATGAGGTCGTTGTTGACCTGGGCCCAGCGGGAGCTCACGGCCTCGTCGCCCACGTGGTGGCCCATCGCCGAGGCGCGGGGCGAGAAGACGGTCAGGTCGATGCCCCGCTCGGCCTTCAGCCGCAGCTGGCTGCCCTCGATCGTCTCGCGGATCTCGTCGTCGGAGATCCGCGGGTAGGGCGGGGGCTCCTCGCCCGCGCCGAACGCCGCCTCCTGCGACTCGCGCCAGGCGGTGTGCGCCGCCGGGGCGGTGGTGTAGTGGCCGTGGCAGTCGATGATCATGCGGTCTCTCCTCGCGGTGTGGTCGGTGGCCGGAGCGCCGGCGGTCAGGTGTCCTGCCGGTCCCGCAGCTCCACGAGCAGGTCGCGGGCGGCGGCGGCGATCCGGGGCGGCACGCCGAGCTCGGTGAGCTGGTCGGCGGCGGCGGTCATCTCGTCGGCGCGGCGCCGGGCGTGCCGGTGGGTGCCGTCGACCAGCCGGTCGATGGTCCGCTCGTCGAAGCCGGCCAGCTCCGCGCTGATGTCGCCGCGCAGCCAGTCGGCGCAGCCGGCGGCCTCGGCCGCGGCGAGCGCCTCGACGACCGCGGCGGCCAGGCCCTTGTAGAAGACGCTGCGCAGCAACTTGCGGGAGATCGCCTCGCCGGCGGGGCCGGGCTGGACGGTCACCTGGATCCCGAAGCCGGCGAGCACATGGGCGTAGCGGTCCGCGCCTTCGCCGGAGACGAGCATCGGCGTGCGCAGCCCCCTGCCCGGCACCGGCGACATGAGCGCCACGTCCACGACCGGGACGTCGCGGCCGGCGAGCTGCTCCACCAGCGCGGCCTTCACCCCCGGGGAGGCGGTGTTCAGGTCGGCCCAGACGGTGCCCGGGCGCAGCGCCGGCAGTGCGTTTCCCAGCGCCGTCACGGCGTCGTGCGAGCTGTTCGCGCTGAGCACCAGGTCGGCGTCGGCGACCGCCTCGGCCTCGCTGCCGCGCGGTTGCACGCCCTCGACCACGATGCCCTTGGGGTCGTAGCCGCGGACGTCGGCGCCGGCCGCGACGAGGTCGCGGCCGATCTCCGCCCCCGCCTCGCCCAGCCCGAGCAGGGCGATGCGGGCGGTCACCGGGCGCTCCCCTCGGCGGCGGCACGCGGGAACGCGGTGCCGTCGAAGAGCTTGCGCGCGGTCCGCACCACACCGGAGCGGACGGCCCGAGGTGGCGTGGCCGTGGCGTCCACCACGACGTCGACCAGCAGGTGGCCGGTCGGGTGCTCGACGTCGACCTGCGACCGGCTGGCGGCCCAGTCGGCGGTCAGCTCGTGCCCGACCGCCCCGGGCAGCAGCATGCCGGTCACCGCGCTCACCGCGGCCAGGACGCCGATCGAGGTGTGCGGCTGCACCGGGATGAACGACCGCGTGCGCACCTGCCCGCCGTCCCGGGCCGGGGCGAGCAGCACGGTCTTGGGCACCGAGGAGCGGCTGACGTCCCCGAGGCCCATGAGCTGCCCCGCCTTGGTGCGCAGCGCGTCCACCCGCTCGAGCAGCCCGGCGTCGGCGGCCAGCTGCTCGTGCGGCTCGTCGCCGGTCAGCCCGAGGGACCCGGCCGTCGCCACGACCACCGGCATGCCGTTGTCGACGCAGGTGACCTCGACCCCGTCGACGGTGTCGCGGACGTGCCCGGTGGGCAGCAGGCTGCCCGTCGCCGACCCCTCGGTGTCGGTGAACGCGAGCACGACGGGCGCGGCGGTCCCCGGCACCCCGGCGATCTCGACGTCGCCGCTGTACTCGACCCGGCCGCCCGGCGTGGGGAAGGTGGCGACGGCGACGCTCTCGGAGTTCACCATCCGGATCCGCACGGTGGTCTCGTCGCCGCCGGCCGGCACCAAGCCGCGCTCGACCGCGAACGGCCCGACGCCGGCCAGGATGTTGCCGCAGTTCTGCTGGGTGCTCACGGTGGCCTCGTCCACCCCCAGCTGCAGGAACAGGTAGTCGACGTCGGCGTCCGGGTGCTCCGACGGCCCGACGACGGCGACCTTGCTGGTCAGCGACGTCGCGCCGCCCAGCCCGTCGATCTGCCGCGGGTCCGGGGTGCCCATGAGCCGCAGCAGCAGGTCGTCGCGAGCGGCGGGGTCGGCGGGGAGGTCGCCCGGCTCGAAGAACAGGCCCCGGGAGGTGCCGCCGCGCAGCATCGTGCAGCGGACCCCGGCGTCGTCGTAGCCGGAGACGTCAGTCACCGCCGGCCTCCTTCCGGTACTCCTCGTAGGTCAGGTACTCGATGCCGAACTCGGGCAGCCGCTCCCGCAGGCCGTAGCGGTCGAGCCCCAGCTGCCCCTCCTGGAAGGCGGCGCGGGCGGCGGCCTCCTTGTCGAGCCGGGCCTGCGAGGCGGTCAGCGCCCGGCCGACGTCGGCCCGCGGCACCGCCATCACGCCGTCGTCGTCGCCGAGCACGACGTCGCCGGGGTGGATCGTCTGGCCGCCGAGGACGACGGGCACGTTCACCGCACCGGCGGTCGCCTTGACCGACCCCTGCGCGCTGATCGCCCGCGACCACGCCGGGAAGCCCATCTCGCGCAGCTCCGCGACGTCGCGCACGCCGCTGGCCAGGACCACGCCCCGCACGCCGCGGCGCGCCAGGGCGGTGGCGAACAGCTCGCCGAACAACCCGTCGGTGGAGGGCGAGTTGGTGGCCACGACGAGGACGTCGCCGGCCCGGCACTGCTCGACCGCGACGTGGATCATCAGGTTGTCGCCGGGCCAGCACACGACCGTGACGGCGGTGCCGCCGATCCGGGCGCCCGGCCACGCGGGCCGGTACTCCGGGCCGAGGTAGCCGACACGGCCCAGCGCCTCGTGCACGGTGGCCACGCCGAACGTGCCCAGCTTCTCGGCCTCGCCGACGTCGGCCCGCGGCGGGTCGGTGACGACGACGGTCCTCATGCCGGCACCGCCACGGTGACGGCGCGCTTCGCCAGGGAACGGGACACGGACAGCTCCTCGGGGTGGGGAAAGGACCTCAGACGGACTCGGCGAGGGCGGCGACGACGCTGCGGAAGTGGCCGCGCGCCGCCGCCTCGGCCGCCGCCGGGTCGCGGTCGGCGATGGCCTCGACGACCCGGCGGAGTTCGGAGAAGGACTGCTGTGCCCGGCCGGGCCGCAGCGACAGCTGGAACTGGTGGCGCACGATCTGCGCCTGCAGCCGCTCGATCAGCCGTCCGGCCGTGGCCTGGCGGGCCGCCTCGCGGATGGCGGCGTGCAGGTCGGCGACCCGCGCGGAGTACCCGAGCAGGTCGCCGTCGGCCAGGGCGTGCTGCATGCGGTCGCACCGGTCGCGCAGCCGGTCGACCTCCTCGTCGGTGACGCGCTCGGCGGCCTTCGCGGCCAGCAGGCCCTCGAGCACCGCGCGGCACTCGGTGATCTCGATCGCCTCGGCCACGGAGACCGTGCGCACCCGGGCGCCGCGGTTGGGGATCCGCTCGACCAGCCCGTCGGCGATCAGCGCGTCGAGCGCGAGGCGGACGGCGTTGCGGGTCACGCTGCAGGACTCGGCGAGCTCGCCCTCGACCAGCCGATGCCCCGGGGGCAGGTCGCCGCGGGTGATCGCCTCGCGCAGCCGGCTCTCGGCCGCGACGCGACCGTGCGCCCCGTCCTCCATGCGACCTCCCGTGACCTCTGCGGACGACCCTAAACCCGCCGACAGAATTGTCAACAATCCTGTCGACACATGGCCTGCAGGCTCCGCCCGGCAGACTGTCCGGCGCACGGCTGCGGCCCCGGGGATCGGAGACGGCGAACGGACCTGCGCCCAGCTGGAGTACGTGGTGGCCGTCCGCGCTGGGCGCGCAGGTCGCGCGGCTGGAGCGGGAGCTGGACGTGACGCTGTTCCACCGCACCAGCCGCTCGGTCCGGCTGGCCCCCGCCGGGGAGCTGCTCCTCCCCCACGCCCGGGCCTGCTCCGCGGCGCCTGGGGGGCCCGCGCCGAGCTCGACGCGTTCGCCGGGTCGGGGCCGTCGTCGCGCCGACCTCCCCGCTGGCCGGCCGCGCCGGCGTCTCGCTGCGGGACCTCGCCGCGACCGGACCGTTCGTGGAGATGCGCGACGAGTCGGGCCTCCGCCTTCAGGTCGACGCGGCCTTCACCCGGGGCCGGGGTGGAGCGGACCGTCGCCTTCGAGCTCCGCAGCTCCGACGCCGTCGTCCGGTTCGCCGGGCTCGGCTTCGGCGCCGGGCTGGTGCCCGCGTCGACCGCCGCGGAGGCGCCGGGTGTCGCCGTCCTGCCCGTCGACGACCCCGCCGCCCGGCACGCCGTCGGTCTGGTGCACCGGGCCCCGGCTCCCTCCACCCCCCAGCGCCCGGGCGTTCCTGGACCTGCTCCTCGAGGGAGCCGCGACGGCGTGAGCGGTCAGCCGGCCGGGCGTGCCACGCGGCCGGGCGGAGGCGCCGGGACGGCGTCGGGGTGCAGCGCCCAGGCCAGCGCCGCCACCCCGTCGACGAGGGCGGGCCCGGCCTGCACCACGTAGCCGGCCGAGTCGATCGCGAGCAGCGGCACCCCCGGGAGGTGCCCGGCGACCACGCCGCACTGGTCGAGGGCCGCCGCCAGCCCCATCCCGCACGGCGCCACGACGACGAGGTCGGCGGCCGGCAGGTCCGGCCAGGTCGACGCGACGCTGCGCCCGCCCTCGACCGCGCCCACCGGCTCCCCGCCGGCCCGGCGCACCAGCTCGGGCACCCAGTGCCCGGCCAGGTAGGGCGGGTCGGTCCACTCCAGCACGAGCACCCGGGGCCGCGGCCGGCCCGCGACCGCGCGCTGGACCTCCCGCAGCCGGGCCCGCAGGTCGTCGACGAGCGCGTCCGCGGCTGCGGCGGCACCGGCCGCGCGGCCGACCGCGGCCACGGCGTCCAGCACGTCCCCAAGGCTGTGCGGGTCCAGCGACAGCACCGCGGCGTCGGTGCCGATGGCGCGGCAGGCCTCCTCCACCGTCGCCGCGGGGAGGGCGCAGACGCGGCAGAGGTCCTGCGTGAGGACGAGGTCCGGGTCGGCCGCGGCCAGCGCCGCGCGGTCCAGCTCGTACAGCGGGAGCCCCCGCGCGGCCCGGTCGTGCACCACCGCGTCGATCTCGGCGGGACCGAGGTCCGGCGGGATCACCGTGTCCACGACGACCGGGCAGCGCGCCCGGGCCTCGGCGGCGCACTCGAAGGTCACCGCCACGAGACGGTCGGCCAGGCCCAGCGCCGTCACGATCTCCGTGGCGGCCGGCAGGAGCGAGGCGATCCGCACGCCGCCACGCTAGGGCGTGGTCCGCCCTCAGGCGACGTGCTCGTCCACCCCGGCGTCGGCACGGGCGAGGAACCCCTGCAGGGCCTGGGGGGAGCCGCTGCCGATGTGGTCGACGCCGGCCGCGAGCAGCTCGGCCCACACGGCCTCGCGGACCGCGGACGGGCCCTCGGGGGTCCCCCGGAACCGCACCCGGTGGCCGCGCGCGTGCGCCGCGACGGCGAGGGCCTGCAGGTCCTCGCGCTGCTCGGCGGGCATGGGCCCGGCGCCGCTCCAGGGAGAGCGGACGTCCCAGTCGTCGCTGACGACGGGCACCAGAGCCGGCGGGAACCGGGTGCCGAGGTCGGACAGCCGGCCCTCGAGGGCGCAGAACCGCAGCCGCCGGGCCGCGAGCGCCAGCGGCGGGCGGTTGCCGGTGACGACCACGGCGACCGGGCGGCGCCGGACGACCCCCCGGTCCAGTGCGTCACCAGCCGCGGGTACCGGCGGAGCAGCTCCTCCAGCACGGCGTGGGTCGCCCGCCCGTCGGTCCGGACGTCGACGAGCAGCTGCAGCGAACCGGCCCAGCCGGGGTGCACCGAGCCCCCGAGCGCGGCGACCCGGGCGACCAGCGGGGCCAGGTACAGCGCCTGCAGAATGGCCCCGCGCCGGGTGTCCGCCGCGTCGCGGCCGACGCGGAGCTCGCCGCCGACCAGCCAGACGGGCACCTCGACGCTGGTGGCGCCGGCGTGCAGGGCGTCGGCGAGCGACCGGGGGCAGGTCGCGGAGGCGCGGGCGACGGGTGCGGCGGGGCGGCCGCGCAGGAGATCGGGAGCGATCACGCCGGGAACGCTCGCGGCCGAGCGCGACGTCCCTCCGGCTCCGACGTGACCGGCGGTTGAACGAGCCCCGACGAACCGGGGCGGCCCGGATCAGCGCGACGTCAGCTGGTGCAGCGACACCGGGTCCACCAGGACGCCGGCCGGGGTGCGCGACCACCAGGCGCCGGTCTCCCGCCGCTCCTGCCGCGTGGTGAAGCGGTAGCGGTACAGCCGGATCCGCACGAACGCCGGGGGCGCCTCCGGCGGGAAGGGCGACCGGCGCAGCAGCCGCAGCGTGGCCCGGTCCCCCTCCAGCAGCAGCCGGAGGAAGGGCCGCAGCCAGCGGCTGCCGTAGCCGGGGTCGATGCCGACGAACCACATCAGCCAGTCCAGCCGCAGGTGGTAGGGCGCGTACTGCGGCGGACGGCGGTGCACGTCGCCGGGCTTGCCGCGGAACTCGTACTCCCGCCAGACGGTGTCCGGGCCGGGGCGGGGGTCGTCGGTCCCCTCCACGACCGCCTCGTAGCGGGTGCGCGTGACCGACCCGAACGCGCCGTAGGTGTTCACCAGGTGCAGCGGGTCGAAGCTGGCGTTCATCTTCTGCCGCCGCGACAGCAGGTTCCGGGCCGGCCGCCAGCTCAGCACCAGCAACCCCGCGGCGACCCCCACGACGAGGGCCGTGTGCCAGGTGGGTGCGGTCAGCTGCGCCGGCGGGTCCACCGGCAGCACCGCGGCCCAGACCCGGCCGTCCACCACCGACGTCGCGAGGACCAGGGTGAGCCAGTTCAGCCAGGCGAAGTTGCCGCTGAGCACCAGGTACCCCTGGGTCACGATGACGACCAGCGCCGCGACGGTGGCCACCGGCTGCGGCATCAGCAGCCCCCACACGACGACCAGCTGGGTGGCGTGGTTGGCGAGGACCTCCACCCTGTGCAGTCGCGGGCTGAGGTGGTGGAACCACCAGCTCGCGGGGTTGGGCATCGGCTGGGTCTCGTGGTGGTAGCGCAGGCAGGTCAGGTCCCGCCAGCAGGGGTCGCCGCGCAGCTTGATCAGGCCGGCCCCGAACTCCAGCCGGAACAGCAGCCAGCGCAGCAGCCACAGCACCAGGACCGGCGGTGCGACGTCCGCCGGCCCGAGGAGGACCGCGAGGAAGCCCGCCTCGAGCAGCAGGGACTCCCAGCCGAAGCCGTACCAGATCTGCCCCACGTTGACGATCGACAGGTACAGCCCCCACATCAGCGCCCAGACCGCCATCCAGGCCCACAGCGGCGCCTGCTCGACCAGACCGGCCAGCGCGGCCGCCGAGCACGCGATGCCGGCCCAGCAGACGGCGGCGAAGAAGCGGTCCGACCAGTGCAGGGCGAACAGGCTCGGCGCCCGGCGGAACGGCGTCCGGGCCAGGAAGCGAGGCACCGGCAGCATCCCGCGGGTGCCGATCAGCGGGCGGAACTGGCGCAGTGCCGCCACGAAGGCGACCAGGTAGACCAGCGCCAGGCCGCGGGTGAACACCAGCCGGCTCCACCAGTAGCCCGGGTCGGAGAGCCAGTCCACGCGCTCCTCCCTACCCGGCGGCCGGGCCCCTCACCGGACGGCGGCGTGCGCCCGGGTTCCGGCCGCGCCCACGCGGTGGCGCTCCGCCGCGGAGTCGTGGTCGTCGACGACGCCCACGCGTCCAGCGCGGCACCGGCACACTGGGGTCGTGAGCGCGGACACCCCGGGCGCGCGCGGCGTCGTCCGACTGCTGAACACCTCCGACGGCGGCGTGCTGTGCCTGGCCGGCGCGGTCGACGAGGCCGTCGTCGACACGTTCCTGCGGCGCTACGGCCGCGAGCCGGTGCGGGTGGCCGGCATCGACGCCGGTTCGGTGACCTCGCTGTCCGGCTCGGGGCTGGACCTCCTGCGCGACACCCTCGCTGCCGCCGAGCGGGCCGGGCGGCCGGTGGCGCTGCGCCGGTCCGCGACGGTCCGGCGGCTGCTCCCCGACGGGAGCTCCTGACCCGCAGGGCCCTACTCCCCCGTGCGGCCGTCCACGGCCTCCCGCAGCAGGTCGGCGTGCCCGTTGTGCCGCGCGTACTCCTCGATCAGGTGGACGAGGAGCCACCGCAGGCTCGGCGCCCGCCCGTCGGGCCAGGCGCGCCGGGTCGGTCGCCCCAGGCCCCCGTCGGCGAGCGCCTCCGCGATCGCTGCACGCGACCGCGCGACCGCGTCCTCCCACAGGCGCCGGAGCTGCTCGGGGGTGTCCTCGGCGGCCGAGTGCCAGTCCCAGTCGGGGTCGGCGCTCCAGTCGACGGCGTTCCACGGGGGCAGCCGGTCCCGCCCGTGCAGCCACCGCGTGGACCAGTCGTCCTCGACGTAGGCGAGGTGCTTGAGCAGCCCGCCGAGGGTCACCGACGAGACGCCGACCGTCGTCCGCAGCCCCGCCGCGTCGAGTCCTCGGCACTTCCACGCCAGGGTCGCCCGCTGGTGGTCCAGGAAGCCGAGCAGCGTGGCGGTCTCGTCACCGGCCAGCGGTGGCTCGGGACGCCCCTGGTCGTCCACGCCCGTCATGCCGGTGACGCTACCGACGGCGACCGGCCCGAGCCGGTCGCCGTCGCAGGCCGGGTGGTCAGAGGACGGCGCGGTGCTGCCCCGGCCGGCTGCCGTGGTGGCCTGCCGGCTGAGCCCGGCCGCGGACACGGCACGGCCCCGGCGCGGGGGTTCCACGGCCACGCCGGGGCCGGTTCACTCTCTGTGTTCCCGCGGTCCGGTCGACGAAACCCCGGTTGCCGAACTGGTCGGTGAGTTGCGCTCAGCGGGGCGATCGAGGTCTCAGGCCGCGACGGTGCGGGCCGTCCCGGCGAGCCGGCGGAGCTCGTCGACCATCGCGTCCGGCCGCTCCAGCGGCAGGAAGTGCGAGGCCGGGTACTCGCGGTACCGGGCGCCCGGGAGGCTGTGCGCCGCGGCCCGGACGTCGGCGACGTCGACCAGCACGTCGTGCCGGCCGGCCAGGAAGGTGACCGGACAGCTCAGCGGCGACAGGTCGAGCGGGGCGTGGTCGCCGGAGGCCACGGCCATGTGCCGGAACCAGGCCCAGTCCTGGCCGGCGAACTCGTGCGCGACCGCGAGCAGGCCGGCCAGCCGGGTCGCGTCGGCCCCGCGGTCGGGAGCGGCCAGGGACAGCAGGGGCTGCCACTGCTGCAGGCTCCCGGTGACCAGCGGCAGGAACGGCCCGACGATCGGCAGCAGCCGGCTGCCGTGCCGCCCGGCCGACGCCCGCAGCCGGCGCGGCAGGCCGAGCGACCCGAACAGGGACGAGAAGCTGCCGCCGGGGACGCCGGCCACGGACATGACGCCGCGGACCCGCTGCGGGTCCTCCAGCGCCAGCTCGAAGGCGACGTTGACGCCCAGCGACCAGCCGACGACGAGCGCCGACGGCAGGTCGAAGGCCTCGAGGACCGCTCGGGCGTCCGCGACGTGGTCCTCGACCTGCACCCGCTCCGGGTCCCGGGGCCGCTCGGAGGCGCCCAGCCCGCGGTGGTCCCACCCGACCACGCGGAAGCCGCTGTCCCGGGCGAGCAGGGCGGACCACGCCGCGGCCGAGGCCCCCAGGCCGTTGCACAGGAGGACGGGCACACCGTCCTGCTCGTTCGACCACGCACCGATGAGCGTCCCGTCCGTGCTGCGCACCGAGCGCCTGCGGACCGGAGGATGACGAAGGGTGATGGGACCTCTCCCCACGACGGGCGCCCCGGGAAGCGGGGGCCGGGTTGGTTGCGACGGCCTGCTGTCGAGGCTACGGAAGCCGCCCCGCCCGCCCCAGGCCTGAGGCGGGATGTGACACAGTCCACAGCGACGCGGCGCCGGCAGGCGGGACCGCGCAGCGAGCCGGCGAGGAGGTGCGGGGTGCGCCGGACGAGAGGAGACCTGCAGCGCGAGCTGCTGCGGTACCTGCAGCCGCCGGTACCGCGCCGGGCGGAACTGGTCAGCGAGCGGGTCGCCCCCGCGCTGGCCGAGGTCGGTGAGCGGCTGTCCGGCCGGCCGGCCGAGGAGGTCACCGCGGCGCTGGAGGCCGTGGTGCGCCAGGCCGGCGCCACCCCGGACCGCACGGCGATCGAGGAGTTCGCCGCGCAGATCGAAGCGGGCGAGAACCCCTTCACCTGAGGCCCCGTCCCGAGGCTCGCCCGGAGCGTGCGAGGGGTGAGGAGGACGGGGTCCTCTCGTCAGCTGGCGCGGAACAGCTGCACGCGGGCCTGACCGGCGAGGATGCCGGCAGCCTCGCTGTCGGCCGACCCGCGGCCGGCGATCAGGGCCGCGAGCTCGTCACGGTCGGCGGGGGTGGCGTAGTCGGCGAGCTCCTGCTCGAGGACGCGGCGGGCGCGGCGCTCGGCGCGGGCCCGGCCGAGGGAGCCGAGGAGGCTGGAGGACATGGCGGTCTCCGTGCTGGGGGGTGGGAGGACGGCGTCGTGCCGCACCTCCATGTTCGGACAACCCGCTTGGCAGATCTCGTCCGCAGCATGTGAGTGTCCCCACCACGGGGTAGCAGATGTGGCCAGTGCCACGGCTCGGGCGCTCCCCCGGCGTCCTCAGATCATGCCGGGGCCCCTCGTCGGCGCGGCAGGATGTGCGCCGGCCGCCCCGAGCCCGTCCGTCCCTCGGTCAGCTTGGCGGCCGAGTCGAAGGTGATCACCCGGTGGCCGCGGTTCTCCGACAGCCAGAGGGCCCGGATCCAGCTGAACAGCGTCGCCACCCGGTTGCCCCAGCCGACCAGGTAGAGCACGTGCACGAAGGCCCAGAGCAGGTACGCCGGGAAGCCGGTGACCGTGAGGCCGCGGACGTCGGCCACGGCCGACCGGTGACCGATGGTGGCCATCGAGCCCTTGTCGCGGTACCGGAACGGACCCGGGAGCGGCTCCCCGCGCAGCCGGGCCGCGATCAGCCGGCCGACGTAGCGCCCCTCCTGGAGCGCCGGTTGCGCGACGGCCGGCACGCCCTCGAGGGCGACCATGTCGCCGATGGCGAAGACCTCGGGGTGGCCGGGCAGCGAGCAGTCCGGCCGGACGGCGAGGCGCCCAGCGCGGTCGACCCCGGCTCCGGTCCGCTCGCCGAGCAGCTCCGCGAGCGGTGAGGCCTGCACCCCCGCCGCCCAGATCCGCGTCCGCGCCCGGATCGTCTCCCGCCCGTCGGGCCCCTCGACGGTGATCGAGTCGTGGTCCATGTCGACGGCCAGCGTGCGCACCCGCACCTCGACGCCCATCTCCTCGAGCCGACGCCGCGTGTACTCCTGCAGCTTGGGCGCGAACGGCGGCAGCACCGCCCCCGCCCCCTCCAGCAGCAGGATCCGGGCCTCGCGGGTGTCCACCGACCGGAAGTCGCGGGGCAGCACCGTGTGCGCGAGCTCGGCCACCTGCCCGACCAGCTCGACACCGGTCGGCCCGGCCCCGACCACGACGAAGGTCAGCCACTCCGCCCGCTCGACCGGGTCGGTGGTCAGCTCCGCCATCTCGAACTTCGACAGGATCGCGTCGCGCAGGTAGCGGGCGTCCTCGACGGTCTTCATGCCGGGCGCGTACTCGGCGAAGCCGTCCTTGCCGAAGTAGGAGTGGGTCGCGCCGGCGGCCACGACCAGCGTGTCGTAGGGCAGCTGCAGCTCCTCGCCGTCCGGCGCGGCGGCGTGCACGACCCGATGGTCGAGGTCGACGTCGGTGACCTCGGCGAGGACGACGCGGGCGTTGCGCTGGCGCCGGACGACGCGGCGCAGCGCCGGCGCGATCTGCCCGGGCGGCAGGATGCCGGCCGCGACCTGGTACAGCAGCGGCTGGAACAGGTGGTGGTTGGTGCGGTCCACGACGGTGACGTCGACGTCGGCGCGGGCCAGCGCCCGGGTGACGTTCAGACCGCCGAACCCGCCACCGACGACGACGACGCGGTGCCGTGCGGGCATGCCCTCTCCTCCGAAGACGTGGGAGGTGCTCCCACCCGGCGGGCAGGAGGAGTGACCTCCGTCACTCCACCATGTCAGGACATACGGGTGCCTGTCGAGGGCGCCGGGCCCGCGGGCGGATCAGCGGCCCACGAGCGTCGTCTCGAAGTCGTACCGGGAGGCGCGGTAGACGTGCCGGCCGTACTCGATGGCCACGCCCTGGTCGTCGAAGGCCGTCCGCGACATGGTCAGCAGGGCCGACCGGGGCGGCTCGTCGAGCAGCCGGGCCTCCTCGGCGCGGGCCAGCCGCGCACCGATGCGTTGGTGGGCGACGCGCAGGTGCACGCCCTGGGCGCGCAGGTACTGGTAGAGGCCGCGGTCGACGAGGTCCTCGACCGTCGGCCGGAAGCGGCCGGGCAGGTGGTTGGTCAGCAGCGCGAGGGGCTCGCCGCGGGAGCGGCGCAGCCGCCGCACCACCACGATCTCGTCACCCTCGGCGATGTCGAGCTCCTCGGCGACGTCGGCCGGCGCGGGGTGGCGGTCCAGCGAGAGGACCTCGGTGGTCGGCGCCTCGCCGGCCCGGGACAGGTCGTCATAGAGGCTGGTCAGCTCCACCGAGCGGCGCACGTGCGGCTGGATGACCTGCGTGCCGACCCCGCGCTTGCGGACCAGCAACCCCTTGTCGACCAGCTCCTGCACCGCGCGCCGGACCGTCGGGCGGGAGAGCCCGTAGCGCTGGGCGAGGAGGACCTCGTTCTCCAGTCGCGAGCCCGCCGGCAGCGCGCCGCCGGTGATCGCGCCCTCGATCGCCTGCGCGAGCTGGAAGTACAGCGGCGTCGGACTGGAGCGGTCGATGTCGAACGTGAGCACAGGTGCCACCGGTCCCTCCTCGGAGCGGGCGCCGCGGGTTCGACCGACCCCTGGGGCGCCCCGCGGAGCCATGATCCCACCTCGACCCCCCGTCCTGTCCTCACCTCATCGGGGCAGCCCGACATCTCCACGTCTTATTGCGCGTATGTCTTTACAAAGTCTTGACACCGCGGTGTGTCGCGGAGCACAGTTCCGGAGGACACCGACGGACGACGCAGGGGGACGGAGAGCTGTGGGACACGCCCTCGAGATGGTGGTGATGGGTCGCAGCGGGGTGGACGTCTACCCCCTGCAGGTCGGCGTCGGGCTCGAGGACGTCGAGACCTTCGGCAAGTTCCTCGGCGGCAGCGCGGCCAACGTCGCCGTCGCGGCCGCCCGCCTCGGCCACTCCGCGGCGCTGGTCACCGGGGTGGGCGACGACCCCTTCGGCCGGTTCGTGCGGCGCGCGCTGCGCGACCTCGGGGTGGACGACCGGTTCGTCGTCGTCGACCCGGAGCACCCGACCCCGGTCACCTTCTGCGAGATCTTCCCGCCCGACGACTTCCCGCTGTACTTCTACCGCCAGCCGAAGGCCCCCGACCTGCAGATCCGCCCCGAGGACCTCGACCGGGACGCCATCCGGGACGCCGACCTGTTCTGGGCCACGGTGACCGGGCTGTCCGAGGAGCCGAGCCGCTCGGCCCACTTCGCGGCCTGGGAGGCGCGCGGGCACCGCCGGCACACCGTGCTCGACCTGGACTACCGGCCGGTGTTCTGGGCGTCCCGCGAGGAGGCGACCGAGCAGGTCCGCGCCGCCCTCCCCCACGTCACGGTCGCCGTCGGCAACCGCGAGGAGTGCGAGGTCGCCGTCGGGGAGACCGACCCCGACCGGGCCGCCGACGCGCTGCTGGACGCCGGCGTGGAGCTGGCGATCGTCAAGCAGGGCCCGCGGGGCGTCCTCGGCAAGACGCGGTCCGAGCGGGTCGTCGTCCCGCCCACGCCGGTGGACGTCGTCAACGGCCTCGGCGCCGGTGACGCGTTCGGCGGCTCCCTCGCCCACGGGCTGCTCACCGGCCTGCCGCTGGAGCAGCTGCTGCGCAACGCCAACGCCGCCGGCGCGATCGTCGCCTCCCGGCTGGAGTGCTCGACCGCCATGCCGACCGCCGCCGAGGTCGAGGCGCACGTCGCCGCGGCCGCCGCCGCCCTGGAGGACTCCCGTGTCTGACACCGCCCTCTCCCCCGACGAGGTGTTCGCCCCGCCGGTGTGCCGGACCTACGCCGAGGTCACCGAGCTGCGCAGCCGCGACCCGGAGGCCATCCGCCGGGCGCTGGCCGCCCGACGCCGACGGCCGGCGTTCCTCCCGGAGGACGGCCGGCTGATGCTGCTGGCCGCCGACCACCCCGCGCGCGGCGCGTTCTCCGCGCAGGGCCGGCCGACGGCGATGTACAGCCGCACCGAGATGCTCGACCGGCTGCGGGCCGCGCTGGACCGCCCCGGTGTGGACGGGTTGCTCGCCACGGCCGACGTCGCCGAGGACCTGCTGCTGATGGGGGCGCTGGAGGACAAGGTCGTCGTCGCCTCGATGAACCGCGGCGGGCTGGCCGGCTCCACCTTCGAGCTGGACGACCGGATGACCGGCTACGACGTCGCCGGCGTCGTCGAGGCCCGCTTCGACGCGGCGAAGATGCTCAACCGCATCGACCTCGACGACCCGGGCACCGTGGCCATGCTCGAGACCGCGGGCCGGGCGGTCACCGAGCTGGCCCGGGCCGGGGTGGTGGCGATGCTCGAGCCGTTCCTCTCCCGCCGGGTGGAGGGCCGGGTCACCAACGACCTCAGCCCCGACGCGGTCATCCGCTCCGTGCACATCGCCCAGGGGCTGGGCGCCACCTCGGCCTACACCTGGCTGAAGCTGCCGGTGGTGTCGGACATGGCGCGGGTCATGGACGCCACGACGTTGCCGACCCTGCTGCTGGGCGGTGACCCCTCCCGCAAGCCGGAGGAGACCTACGCCAGCTGGCGCGAGGCCCTCGCCCTCCCGGCCGTGCGCGGCCTCGTCGTCGGCCGGACCCTGCTCTACCCGCCGGACGACGACGTGGCCGCCGCCGTCGACACCGCCGTCGCCCTCGTCCACTGAAGAAGGACCCGTCCTCCCCACCCCTCGCACGCTCGGGGCGGGGCCCGGGACGGGGTCAACGGAGGGCCACCGTTCCCCCCACCGTCGAGGAGGAGCTCATGACCGCGACCACCGCGTCGCTGCACCTGCCGGCCGGCACCGCCGCCGCCGGTCCGTACGCCCTCGAGGTGACCCCCGAGTCGGCCGGCTGGGGGCACTCCGGCCTGCGGGTGCTCGAGCTGCCCGCCGGTGGCAGCTCCACCCTCGACACCGGCCCCGACGAGGTCGTCGTCGTCCCCCTGGAAGGTGGGCTGACCGTCGAGTGCGACGGCGAGGTGCTCTCCCTCGCCGGGCGCAGCGGGGTCTTCGCCGGGCCGACCGACTTCGCCTACCTCCCCCTCGGCGTGACCGCCGACCTGTCCAGCCGGGACGGCGGGCGGTTCGCGCTGTGCAGCGCGAGAGCACGCCGCCGGCTCCCGGTCCGCTACGGCCCGGCCGCCGACGTGCCGGTCGAGCTGCGCGGCGCCGGCCGGTGCAGCCGCCAGGTGAACAACTTCGCCACCGCCGACGTCTTCGACGCCGACGCGGTCATCGCCTGCGAGGTCATCACGCCGGGCGGCAACTGGTCGTCGTACCCGCCGCACAAGCACGACGAGACCTCCGACGTGGAGACCGAGCTCGAGGAGATCTACTACTTCGAGGTCGCCCCCGGCCCGCAGGGCCAGCCGGGCCTGGCCTACCACCGGGTGTACGGCACCGCCGAGCGGCCGATCGACGTCCTCGCCGAGGTCCGGGACCGGGACGTCGTGCTGGTCCCGCACGGCTGGCACGGGCCCTCGATCGCCGCGCCGGGCCACGACCTCTACTACCTCAACGTCATGGCCGGCCCCGGCCCGGAGCGGGCCTGGCGGATCGTCGACGACCCCGCGCACGCCTGGGTCCGCGGCACCTGGGACGACGAGCCGGTCGACCCGCGCCTGCCCCTGCACTCCCCCGCCGGCACCGACCAGAACGGAGCCCCCCGACCGTGAGCGAGTACCCGCCGCCGGCGCGCACCGAGACCGTGCGCCTGACCGTCGCCCAGGCCGTCGTCCGGTTCCTGGCGCAGCAGCACACCGAGCGCGACGGCCAGCGACAGCGGCTGTTCGCCGGCTGCTTCGGCATCTTCGGGCACGGCAACGTCGCCGGCCTGGGCCAGGCGCTGCTGCAGGCCGAGATCGACGAGCCCGGCGCGCTGCCCTACGTCCTGGGCCGCAACGAGCAGGCCGTCGTGCACACCGCCGTCGCCTACGCCCGGACCCGGGACCGGCTGCAGACCTGGGCGGTCTCCACCAGCGTCGGCCCCGGCTCGACGAACATGCTCACCGGCGCCGCGCTGGCGACGATCAACCGGCTGCCGGTGCTGCTGCTGCCGGCCGACACCTTCGCCACCCGCTCGGCCGGCCCGCTGCTGCAGGAGCTCGAGCGGCCCGACAGCGGCGACGTGACCGTCAACGACGCCTTCCGGCCGGTGTCGCGCTACTTCGACCGCATCTGGCGGCCCGAGCAGCTGCCCGGGGCGCTGCTGAGCGCGATGCGGGTGCTCACCGACCCGGCCGAGACCGGCGCGGTCACGCTCTGCTTCCCGCAGGACGTGCAGGCCGAGGCGTTCGACTGGCCGGTGGAGCTGTTCGCCGAGCGGACCTGGCACGTGGGGCGGCCGCTGCCCGAGCGGGCCGCCCTCGAGCGGGCCGTCGAGGTGATCCGGTCCGCGCGCCGGCCGCTGGTCGTCGCCGGCGGCGGCGTCATCTACTCGCACGCCACCGAGGCCCTGGACGCGTTCGCCTCGGCCACCGGCATCCCGGTCGGCCAGACCCAGGCCGGCAAGGGCGCCCTGCCCTACGACCACCCGCAGTCGGTCGGGGCGATCGGCTCGACCGGGACGACCGCGGCCAACGCGCTGGCGCGGGAGGCCGACGTCGTGATCGGGATCGGCACCCGCTACCAGGACTTCACCACCGCCTCGCACACCGCCTTCAACGACCCCGGCGTGCGGTTCGTGAACGTCAACGTCGCCGCGATGGACGCCGCCAAGCACGCCGGCGTGACCGTGCAGGCCGACGCCCGGGAGACGATCACCGCGCTGGCCGAGGCGCTGGCCGGGTGGTCGGTCGACGACGCGTACCGCACGCGCACCGCCGAGCTGGCCGCCGCGTGGGAGGCGACCGTCGAGGCCGCCTACCACCCGGAGACCACGAGCGCGGGCGAGGGCGGCCGGCTGACCCAGAACGAGGTCATCGGGATCGTCAACGAGGTCTCCGCCCCCCGCGACGTGGTGGTCTGCGCGGCCGGGTCCATGCCCGGCGACCTGCACAAGATGTGGCGGGTCCGCGACCCCAAGGGCTACCACGTCGAGTACGGGTACTCCTGCATGGGCTACGAGATCCCCGGCGGCATCGGCATCCGGATGGCCGCACCCGACCGCGACGTGTTCGTGATGGTCGGCGACGGCTCCTACCTGATGATGCCGACCGAGCTGGTCACCGCCGTCCAGGAGGGCGTCAAGATCGTCGTCGTCCTGGTGCAGAACCACGGCTTCGCCTCGATCGGCGCGCTGTCGGAGTCGCTGGGCTCGCAGCGCTTCGGGACCCGCTACCGCTACCGGTCGGCGTCCGGCCGGCTCGACGGCGACGTGCTCCCGGTCGACCTGGCCGCCAACGCCGCCAGCCTCGGCGTCGACGTGCTGGTCGCCCAGGACGGGCCCAGCTTCGAGGCGGCGCTGCGCAAGGCCAAGGCCAGCGACCGGACGACGGTCGTGCACGTCGAGACCGACCCGCTGGTCGACGCGCCGTCGAGCGAGTCGTGGTGGGACGTCCCGGTCAGCGAGGTCGCCACGCTGCAGAGCACCCAGGACGCCCGCACGGTCTACGAGCGGTGGAAGACCGTGCAGCGGCCGGCCTACCTCGCCCCGTCCGAGAACACCCCCCAGTCCTGAGCCACCCGCCCGTCCCCGGAGGAGAGAACACATGACCGCGCAGCACCCCGCGGCTGGCCGCGCCCGCATCCAAGTGGGGTCGGCCCCCGACTCGTGGGGCGTCTGGTTCCCGGACGACCCGGAGCAGGTGCCCTGGCAGCGGTTCCTCGACGAGGTGAGCGCCTGCGGCTACGAGTGGATCGAGCTGGGCCCCTACGGCTACCTGCCCACCGACCCCGCGCAGCTGGCCGACGAGCTGGGGTCCCGCGGCCTGAAGGTGTCGGCCGGCACCGTGTTCGAGCACCTGCACCGGCCGGACTCCTGGGACGCGGTCTGGGGCCAGGTCAAGGACGTCGCGGCGCTGACCGCGGCCATGGGCGGCACCCACGTCGTCGTCATCCCCGACACCTTCCGCGACCAGAAGACCGGCGCCGACGTCGAGTCCCGGCACCTCACGCCCGAGGCCTGGACGGCGAAGACGACGGGGGTCACCCAGCTGGGCCGGGCGGTGCAGGAGGAGTACGGCCTCTCGATCGCCTTCCACCCGCACGCCGAGACGCACGTCGGCTACCAGGAGGACATCGAGCGGTTCCTCGCCGACACCGACCCGCAGTACGTGCCGCTGTGCCTGGACACCGGGCACGTCAGCTACTACCGCGGCGACAACCTGGACCTGATCCGCCGCTACCCCGAGCGGATCGGCTACCTGCACCTCAAGCAGGTCGACCCGGCGGTCATCGACCGCGTCCTGGCCGAGGACATCGTCTGGCCCGAGGCGGTGAAGATGGGCGCCATGGTGGAGCCGCCGAACGGCGTGCCGGACTACCCGCCGCTCCTGGAGGCCATCGAGGAGCTCGGCCTCGACGTGTTCGCGATCGTCGAGCACGACCTGTACCCGTGCCCGCCGGACGTGCCCTTCCCCATCGCCCAGCGCACCCACCGCTACATCGCGAGCTGCGGGTTCCCGTCGCTGGAGATCGGCGCCCCGAAGACCCGCCCGACCGCCGAGGGGACCCGGGCATGACCACCACCGAGACCGCCGCCGGCGTGCTGCCGGAGATGGCGGAGGTCCCCGCCGCGGAGCTCCGTGTGGCCGTGCTCGGCGTGGGCCTGATGGGCGCCGACCACGTGGCCCGCATCCACAGCCGGATCTCCGGCGCGCGGGTGACCGTCGTCAGCGACGCCTTCGCCGACAAGGCCGAGGAGGTCGCCGCGACCGTCCCGGGCTGCCGGGTGGTCGCCGACCCGCGAGCCGCGATCGCCGACCCCGAGGTGGACGCGGTCGTCATCGCGACGCCCGGCGAGTTCCACGAGGAGCAGGTGCTGGCCTGCATCGCGCACGACAAGCCGGTGCTCTGCGAGAAGCCGCTGACCATGGACGCCGACAGCTCGCTGGCGCTCGTCCGCGCCGAGGACGAGTACGCGGAGCGCACCGGCCGGCGGCTGGTGCAGGTCGGCTTCATGCGCCGCTTCGACCCCGAGTACGCGCAGCTGCGCACGCTCATCGCGTCCGGCGAGATCGGCGAGCCGCTGGTGGTCCACTGCGCGCACCGCAACGCCGGCGTCCACGCGCGGTTCACCACCGAGATGATGGTCACCGACTCGGTCGTGCACGAGGTCGACGTCACCCGCTTCCTGCTCGACGAGGAGATCGCCGCCGTGACCGTGGTCCGGCCGCGGGCGACGCGGCACGCACGGGAGGGGCTCTCCGACCCGCTGCTCGTGCTGTTCGAGACCACGAGCGGCCGGGTGGTCGACGTCGAGTGCTTCGTCAGCACCGGCGTGGGCTACGAGGTGCGCACCGAGGTGGTCGGCGAGGACGGCAGCGCGATGATCGGCCTGGACCTCGGCCTGGTCCGGCAGTCGGCCGGGGCCGGCGGCGCCACGCGCGGCACGGCCGTCGCCCCGGACTTCCGGCAGCGCTTCGGCCGGGCCTACGACATCGAGCTGCAGCGCTGGGTGGACGCCGCCCGTCGCGGCACCGTCGACGGCCCCGGGGTGTGGGACGGCTACGCGGCCTCGGCGGTCTGCGCCGCCGGCGTCCAGGCGCTGCGCTCCGGCCAGCGCACCGAGGTCCGGTTGGCGGCGCGGGGAGGCACGTGGTCATGAGGATCGCCCTGGACCCGCAGATGCTGCGGACGACGCCGCTGCTGGAGCTGCCCGACGTCGTCGCGGAGATGGGTTACGAGTGGATCGAGCTCTCCCCCCGCGAGGACTTCGTCCCGTTCTTCAAGCACCCGCGGGTCGACCTCGCGACGGTGCGCGCGTTCCGGAAGAAGCTGTCCTCCGCCGGCGTGGGCGTCACCTCGGTGCTGCCCGTGATGCGCTGGTCGGGCCCCGGGGAGGTGGAGCGGCAGGCCGCCGTCCGCTACTGGCGGCGAGCCATCGAGATCTGCGTCGAGCTCGGCGTGGACACGATGAACTCCGAGTTCAACGGCCGCCCCGAGGCGCCGGAGCTCGCCGAGGCGATGTTCTGGCGGTCGATGGAGGAGCTGCTGCCGGTCTTCGAGCGGGAGGGCGTCAAGCTCGCGCTCGAGCCGCACCCGGACGACTTCATCGAGCTCGGCCTCCCGGCCGTCGACATGGTCCGCGGCATCGACAGCCCGTACGTCTCCTTCCTGTACTGCCTGCCGCACACGTTCCACCAGGGCGACGACGCGGCCGGGATCATCGCCGCCGCCGGCGACAAGCTCACCCACGTGCACGTCGCCGACTCGATGGACCACACCGCCTCCGACGGGCTGCGCTACATCACCAACCCGCCGGGCAATCCCGTCCGCGTCCACCAGCACATGGAGATCGGCCGCGGGGACGTCGACTTCGACGCGGCCTTCGCCGCCCTGGCGGGGGTCGGCTTCGACGGCGTCCTCACCACCTGCGTCTTCGGCTGGGACGACCAGGCCCGCGAGTCCGGCGTGCGGATGCTCGCCGCGATCCGCGAACTGGTCGGCAAGCACTTCCCCGGCGAGGCGCTCTCCGACACCGTGGCACCCCGCCCCGACACCCAGCAGCCCGACGACACCGCTCCCTGAACCGACCGAGAGAGGCAGCCATGCCCAGCTCCATCCCGCACTGGATCGACGGCGCCCGCCGTGAGGGCGCCAGCGGCCGCACCGGCGACGTGACCGACTCGGCGACCGGCGAGGTCATCGGCGAGGTCGCGCTCGCCGACGTCGGCGAGGTCGACGCGGCCGTCGCCGCGGCCACCGCCGCCTACCCCGGCTGGCGGGACACCTCGCTGGCCAAGCGGACGGCGGTGCTGTTCCGCTTCCGCGAGCTGCTCAACGCCCGCAAGCCCGAACTGGCCGCGATCATCACCGCCGAGCACGGCAAGGTCCTCGACGACGCCCTCGGCGAGGTCTCCCGCGGCCAGGAGGTCGTGGAGTTCGCCTGCGGCGTGCCGCACCTGATGCGCGGCGGCTTCACCGAGAACGCATCGACCAACGTCGACGTCCACTCGGTGCGCCAGCCGCTCGGTCCGGTGGCCATCATCAGCCCGTTCAACTTCCCGGCGATGGTCCCGATGTGGTTCTTCCCCATCGCGATCGCCACCGGCAACACCGTCGTCCTCAAGCCCAGCGAGCAGGACCCGTCGGCGTCGCTGTGGATCGCCGAGCTGTGGAAGGAGGCCGGGCTGCCCGACGGCGTGTTCAACGTCGTGCAGGGCGACAAGGTGGCCGTCGACCGGCTGCTCGAGCACCCGGACATCCAGTCGGTGTCCTTCGTCGGGTCCACGGCGATCGCCAAGTACGTCTACGAGACCGGCACCCGCCACGACAAGCGGGTGCAGGCGCTCGGCGGCGCGAAGAACCACATGGTGGTCCTGCCCGACGCCGACCTGGACCTCGCCGCCGACCAGGCGGTGAACGCCGGGTTCGGCTCCGCCGGCGAGCGGTGCATGGCGATCAGCGCGGTGCTCGCCGTCGGCGGCGTCGGCGACGACCTCGTCGCCCGGATTGCCGAGCGCACCCACACCCTGCGCACCGGCGACGGCCGCAAGGGCTGCGACATGGGGCCGCTGATCAGCAAGAGGCACCGCGACCGGGTCGCCTCCTACGTCGACGCGGGCGAGGAGGAGGGAGCCAAGATCGTCGTCGACGGCCGGCGGGTGGAGCCCGACGGCGGCGAGGACGGCTTCTGGCTCGGCCCGACGCTGGTCGACCACGTCGAGCCGCACATGAGCGTCTACAAGGACGAGATCTTCGGGCCGGTCCTCTCGGTCCTGCGGGTGGACACCTACGAGCACGCGGTCGAGCTGATCAACCGCAACGAGTACGGCAACGGCACCGCGATCTTCACCAACGACGGCGGCGCCGCCCGACGCTTCCAGAACGAGGTGGAGGTCGGGATGATCGGCATCAACGTGCCGATCCCGGTGCCGATGGCCTATTACTCCTTCGGCGGGTGGAAGAGCAGCCTGTTCGGCGACTCGCACGCGCACGGCACCGAGGGCGTGCACTTCTTCACCCGCGGCAAGGTCATCACCAGCCGGTGGCTCGACCCGAGCCACGGCGGGCTGAACCTGGGCTTCCCGCAGAACGCCTGAAGAAGGACCTCCCGGCAGGGAGGCCGCCGGACCGACCGGCGCCGGCGAGACACGTCTCCGCCGGCGCCGGTCCTCGTACCGGTCCGCTCGCAGGTCCTCACGACGGGAACTCCCCCATGACCCCGCCCCCGGTACGGATCGGGCTCGTCGGCTACGGCAGGGGCGGCCGGTACTTCCACGCGCCGCTGATCGCGCACGCCGAGGGCTGCGAACTCGCGGGCGTCGTCGTCCGGTCGCCGGAACGGCGTGCCGACCTGGCCGCCGACTCCCCCGGCGTCCCCGCGTACGGCTCCCTGGCGGACCTGGCCCGCGCGGGCGTCGACGCGGTCGCGATCACCACCCCGCTGGACACCCACGTCGCCCTCGTCCGCGAGGCCGTCGACCGCGGGCTGCCGGTGGTCTGCGACAAGCCGTTCGCGCCCGACGCGGCGACGGCCCGGGACGCCGTCACCGCGGCCGAGCAGGCCGGCGTCCCGCTGAGCGTCTACCAGAACCGGCGCTGGGACGCCGACTTCCTGACCGTCCGGGACGTCCTGGCGTCCGGGGACCTCGGCGAGGTGCTCGCCTTCGAGTCCCGCATCGAGCAGTTCGTGCCGGAGACCGGCGTCCCGACGTCCGGCGGCGGTGTGCTCCGCGACCTCGGCAGCCACCTCGTCGACCAGGCCCTCCTGCTCTTCGGGCCGGTCCGGTCGGTGTACGCCGAGGTGCACGACCGGCCGGACGGCGGCCTCGACGACCGCTTCTTCCTCGCGCTGCACCACGACGGCGGGGTCACCTCGCACCTGGTCGGCAGCCTGACGCTGCAGGGCGAGCCCCGCTCCCGGTTCCGCGTCGTCGGCACCGCCGCCGCCTGCCTCGTCGAGGACGACGACGGCCAGGCGGACCGGCTCCTCTCCGGGCGCACCCCCGCCACGGAGGGCGAGCGCTGGGGCACGGTCCCCGAGAGCCGATGGGGGCGCGTGTACCGCGGCGGTACGGCCACGCCCGTCCCCTCCCGGACCGGCTCGTGGAGCAGCTTCTACGCCGGTCTCGCCCGGGCGGTCCGCGGGGAGGGCCCGCTCCCGGTCGACCCCTGGGACGCCGTGGCCGCCCTCGAGGTGCTCGACGCCGCGCGGCTGTCCGCCACCACTGGCCAGGTGGTCGAGGCGCGGGTCGGGCGCGGCGCCGTCGGAAGGTGATCCCCCGGCGCGCTCGTGCTCTGCCCGCGGTGGTGGGCGAGCACGAGAGCACCGAGACGTGGGTGCCGCGGTCGGCAGGCGACGGTCGCGCCGCGTGGGGAGCGGCGGCCCACGTGGCGCCGACGTCCTCTCGAAGCGGTACCGGGTCTGCGCGAAGCGGCCCTTGGCGAACGCGAGCACCTCGGGGGGTGCCACCTCGAAGACGACCGCGGTGCCGCCGTCCGCGTGGCGGAACGCCCCCTGCGCCACGTCGGCGCCACGTCCGGGTCCTCGCGACTCACCGGTGGGACGGTGCAGCGGGGCGGACGACGCGGTGGTCCCGGGCCACCCCTACCATCGGTCATGTCGTCGCAGCGGTCGCACGCGCACACCGAGCTGGGCCAGCAGCTGTACCCCGTCCTCGAACAGTGCCGGAAGCCCGAGGTCCTCTGGGCGAAGCTGGCCACCGGCCGGTACGACTGGCTGGGCGTCCGGCGCAACGGCAAGTACGTCCTGGGCCGGCCACGGCTGTCCGCCGTCGTCCGCGAGGACCCGGCCGCGCCCGCGCCGGACGACGCGCGGGACCGCCACCGCATCGAGTGCCTCGCCCCCCTGCAGCGGACCCCGCGGTGGGAGTCCTACCCCACGGTCGACGAGGCCCGGGACGCCTTCCGGCGGGTGGTCGCGGGTGACCCGGTCACCCCGTTGCAGAGCTCGGGCATCTGGCGGGCCCGGCTGGTGCTGGACGGGCGGCCCGCCGAGGAGCGGCTCGTCGTCCGGTCGCTCCCCCGGCTGGACTGACCCGGACACCCCGACGCCCGCCACCCCGGACGGGGGTGGCGGGCGTCGGACGGGCCGGGCCGCTCAGCCGCCGCGGACCCCGACCGGGGCCTCGTGGACGAGGTGGTGGGCGTCGTGGGTCCGGAAGTCGTCCTCGAGCTCCTCGAGGCTGCGTCCCCGGGTCTCCGGCGCGAACACCTTGACGAAGGTCAGCGAGCCGACGTTGACCAGCGCGAACAACCCGAAGGTCAGGCTGGCGCCCAGCGCGGCCACCAGCGGCGGGAAGGCGAAGGAGATCGCCGCGTTGACCGTCCAGAGCACGAAGACCGCGATGCCCATCGCGAAGCCGCGGATCGTCATAGGGAAGATCTCCGAGAGCAGCAGCCACACCAGCGTGCCGATGAACGTCTGCACGAAGAAGACGACCAGCAGCATCGCGGCGAGGATGAGGTAGCTCCGGAAGCCCGACTCCGGCAGCAGGAACGACAGCGCCAGGACGGCGTGGCCGGCCGCGACGCCGGTGAAGCCGGTGAGCAGCAGCGGCCGCCGGTTGTGCCGGCCGATGAGGACGATCCCGAGGATGGTCCCGATGATCGCGACGACACCGACGGTGATGGTCAGGACGAGGGACGCGCTGGCCCCCAGCCCGGTCGACTCGAGGATCGTCGGCGCGTAGTAGTTGACGGTGTTGATGCCCGTCGCCTGCTGCACCGCGGCGAGCCCGCAGCCGATCCAGAGGATCCGCCGCATCCAGGGGAAGGCCCGGAGGTCGCGCAGCGCCGCACCCTTGTCCTCCGAGACGTCGCGCTGGGCGTGCTGGGCGATGACGTTGTACTCCTCGGCGGCCTCCGCCGGGTCACGGCTGAGCCCGAGGACGCGCCGGGTGTCCTCCAGCCGCCCCCGCACCGCGTACCAGCGGGGCGAGTCCGGGAGGACGAACATGCCGACGAAGAGCGCGACCGCCGGGACCGTGGCGACCGCGAGCATCCACCGCCAGACGTGCGGGTCCTTGATGAGGGCGTCGAGCAGCGCGTTCATGGCGAAGGCGAGGAACTGCCCGGTCACGATCATCAGCTCGTTGATGGTGACCATCCGGCCCCGCCGGTCGGCCGGGGCCATCTCGGCGAGGTACAGGGGGCAGGTCACCGCGGCCGCCCCGACGCCGAAGCCCAGCAGGATGCGGCCCGCCGTCATGACCGCCACGTTCGGTGCGACCGCGCAGATCAGCGCCCCGAACAGGAACAGGCCGGCACAGACGAGCAGGCTCCCCTTCCGGCCGAGCGCGTCGGCCAGCTTGCCGCCCAGCAGCGCGCCGAACGCCGCACCGGGGAACAGCAGGGAGCTGACGACGACGGCCTCGGTGACCGTGGTCAGCTGCAGGTCCTCCTTCATGTACAGCAGTGCGCCGGAGATGACGCCGGTGTCGTAGCCGAACAGCAGACCGCCGAGCGTGGAGATCACGGTGAGCTTGACGAGGAAGCGGTTGTGCGCCGCCGAGCGCTTCGTCCCCCGTGGACTCCCGACGGAATGGCCACCGTGGGCGGAGTGGGTCGCGGACATGGCACCTCTTCTCTGGGCCAGGCCGGGTCGGGCCTGGGAGACCGGGGCAACGTGGTGTGGCTCACACCGAATATGTCAGGACATTAAGACCTATGGAAGACTTCCGGACGAAATCGTCCCCGGCGCACGCCGACCGGCCCCGCGGTCGTCGACCGCGGGGCTGGTCACCGGGGGCGCCCGGTCCGCTCAGGTCAGCCGGTGGGGGTGAAGGCCGCCCGGAACCGGTCGAGGGCCACGGTGGGGTCGCCGGAGGCCCAGCCCTCCAGGGCGACGACGCCGGTGTAGCCGAGCCGGTCGAGCGCGGCGGCGATCGCCGGGTGGTGGATCTCCCCCGTGCCCGGCTCGCACCGGCCCGGGACGTCGGCCACCTGGATCTCCCCCACCAGCGGCAGCGCCCGCTCCACCAGCTGCACGAGGTCCCCCTCGCCGATCTGCGCGTGGTACAGGTCCAGGTTGAGCCGCAGGTGCGGGCTGCCCACCGCCTCGACCAGCGCGATCGTGTCCGCGGCGCGGGCGAACGGCGTCCCCGGGTGGTCGACGGCGGTGTTGAGGTTCTCCAGCGTGAAGACCCGCCCCGCCCGCTCCCCCAGCGCGGCCAGCCGCTCCAGCGTGCGCGCGGCCGTCAGCCACATCGCCGGCGTCACGACCTCGGTGGCGACCACCGGCAGCCCCCGGCCGTCCAGCCCGGTGCCGTGCACGTTGAGCCGCGGGCAGTCCAGCCGCTCGGCGACCGCCAGCGACTGCTCCGCCGTCTTCAGGAACTCCTCGGCACCGTCCTCGTCGGCCAGCGTGCCGGTGACGTACCCGGTCATCGAGGAGAACGTCGCCCCGGTGGCGACCAGCTCGTCGACGTCCTTGGCCGTCCAGTCCCAGATCTCGACCTCGAAGCCGGCGTCGGCGATGCGCCGCACCCGCTCGGCGAAGGGCAGGTCGAGGAACAGCATCTCGGCCGACGCGGCCAGCCGGTGGGCGGTCACTTCTCGACCTCCGACAGCCGCACCGGGCGGCCGCCGCGCACCGACTCGGCCGCGGCCAGGGCGATCGCCAGGGCCGCGCGGGCGTCCTCGCCGGTCGCCGGGGCCGGGGGCCCGGTGCGGACGGCGTCGACGAACGCGGCCAGCTCCCCGGTGTAGCCCTCGGGGAAGAGCTCCTGGTCGCTGCGCACGGTGTCGACCAGGCGGCCGGCGGAGCCGGAGAAGACCATCCCGGTGCGGCGCCCGTCGCCCATCGTGGCCATCCCGCCGGAGCCGAGCACCTCGCCGCGGACGTCGTAGCCGTAGGCCGCCTCGAAGCAGGCCTCGGCGACCGCCATGGCGCCGTTGTCGAAGCGGATGTGGACGACGGCGGTGTCCAGCAGCCCGCGGTCCCGCCAGTCCGGCTCCACCAGCGCGTCGGCCGTCGCGTACACCTCGACGGCCTCCGCTCCGGGGTTGAGGAAGCGCAGGGTGTCGAAGTCGTGGATGAGCGTCTCGAGGAAGATCGTGTCGGGCAGCACCCGGGACGGGTCGAAGCCGCCCGGGTCGCGGGTCAGCGAGCGCAGCTGCCGCGGGGTGCCGAGCGTGCCGGCGTCGAGGAGCGCGCGGGCGGCCCGCCAGTCCGCGGCGAACCGGCGGTTGAACCCGACCTGGAGGACGACGCCCGCGGCGCGCGCGGCGTCGATCGCGCGGTCGGCGTCGGGCAGCGTGACGGCCATCGGCTTCTCGCAGAACACGTGCTTGCCGGCGGCCGCGGCGGCCACGACCAGGTCGGTGTGCGACCGGGCCGGGGCGGCGATCACGACCGCGTCGACCTCGGGGTCGTCCCACAGCTGCGCCACGTCGGTGTACGCCCGGCCCGCGCCCAGCGCCCCGGCCAGCCGCTCGGCCGCACCCGGTGCAGGGTCGGCCACGGCGGCCAGCCGCGCCCGGGGCAGCCGCAGGGCCAGCGTCTGCGCGTGGAAGGCGCCCATCCGCCCCGACCCGATCAGGGCCACGCCCACGGTGTCGCTCACCATCCCGGCTCCTTCTCTAGAACGTTCTAGGTCGATGTCAGCGTGACGCCCACCACTCTCCCTCGTCAAGGGGATCGGACTAGAACGTTCTAGGGCGTCGGGCTACGCTCGCCGCGTGTCCTCGACGGGCCCCGACCGGCGGCCGACCCTGGCCGACGTCGCGGCCCGCGCCGGAGTGTCCACGGCCCTGGTCTCGATCGTCATGCGCGACGCTCCCGGGGCGAGCACCGCGAGCCGCGAGCGGGTGCGGCGCGCCGCCGACGAGATCGGCTACCGCCCCGACACCCGGGCGCGGCTGCTGCGCAGCTCCCGCAGCCGGCTGATCGGCGTCGTGTTCGGCGTGCAGCACGCCTTCCACGGCGACCTGCTGACCGGGCTCTACGACGCCGCCGAGCGGGTCGGGTACGAGCTCGCGCTGAGCGCCGTCACACCGGGGCGCGGCGAGCAGCGGGCCGTCGACAGCCTGCTCCGCGACCGCTGCGAGGCCCTGGTCCTGCTCGGCCCCTCGTCCCCCACCGCGCACCTCACCGACCTGGCGACCCGCCTGCCCGTGGTGGTCGTCGCCCGGTCCGTGCGGTCCACCGCGGTCGACGTCGTCCGGACCGCCGACGACGAGGGCGCCCGCCTGGCCGTGGAGCACCTGGTGGCGCTCGGCCACCGCGACGTGGTGCACGTCGACGGCGGGCGGGCCCCGGGAGCCGCCGAGCGGCGCCGGGGGTACCGCGAGGCGGTGCACCGGCACGGCCTCGAGCCGCGGGTCGTGCCCGGCGGGCTCACGGAGGAGGACGGCGCCGCCGCCGCGCGCACGCTGCTGGCCGGCCCTCTGCCCGGCGCGGTGGCCGCGTTCAACGACCGCTGCGCGCTGGGCCTGCTCGACGTCCTCCGCCGCGCGGGGCGCACGGTGCCCGGGGACGTCAGCGTCGTGGGCTACGACGACAGCCGGATCGCCCGGCTCTCCTCGGTCGACCTCACCTCGGTCGCCCAGGACGTCGGGCAGCTGAGCACCCTGGCCGTGCGGCGGGCCCTCGACCGGCTGGACGGCGTCCCCGTCGAGCAGCGCGAGCTCGTCGTCCCGCCCCGGCTGGTGGTCCGGAGCACCACCGCCCCGCCCCGCTGAGCGCGGGACGGGGCAGCAGCCTCAGAGGTCGAGCACGAGCCGGGGCGTCGTCGACCGGGAGACGCAGATCATCATGCAGTCGTTCGCCGCGCGCTCCTCGTCGCTCAGCACGGAGTCGCGGTGATCGGGCACGCCGTCCAGGACGCCGGTCTCGCAGGTGCCGCAGGTGCCCTCCGCGCACGAGGAGAGGACCCCCACGCCGGCCTCCTCGACGACCTCGAGGATCGAGCGCTCCGGCGGCACGGGCAGCGTCAGCTCGCTCTGCTCGAGGACCACCTCGAAGGTCTCCGACCGCACCGGCTCGGTCAGCGGCTTGGCGGCGAACCGCTCGACGTGCAGCGTCCCGGCCGGCCAGGCCGCGCAACGCTCCCCGACCGCCGCCAGCAACGGCTCCGGCCCGCAGCAGTAGACCCGCGTGTCGGCGCGCGGCTCCCCGAGCAGCGCGTCGAGGTCGAGCAGCCCGACCTCGTCCTGCGGGCGGATCGACACCCGGTCGCCGTACTGCGCCAGCTCGTCGAGGAAGGCCATCGAGGCCCGCCGGCGGCCGCCGTAGACCAGCTCCCAGTCGGCGTCGGCGGCCTCCGCGGCCCGGATCATCGGCAGGATCGGCGTGATCCCGATGCCGCCGGCGATGAACAGGTACCGGGGCGAGTCGACGAGCGGGAAGTTGTTGCGGGGCCCGCGCACCCGCAGGACGTCGCCGACCTGGAGCCGCTCGTGGACGTGCCGCGACGTGCCCCGGCTCTCCGGCTCGTTGAGCACGCCGAACCGCCACAGGTGGGAGTCGGCGGGGTCGCCGCACAGCGAGTACTGCCGGGTCGGCGCGCCGGCCAGGGCGGCGTCTTCCAGCAGCAGGTCGGCGTGCGAGCCCGGCGTCCACGGCGGCAGCGGGCTGTCCCCGACCGCGCGCAGCCCGAGCGTCACCACCCCCTCGGCCACCTCGCGCTTCTCCTCGACGCGGACGTCGGCCTCGAACTCGCTGGCGACCACGGTCACCGACGTCGTCCGGTGCTGGACGGTCTCGACGTGCCCGCTCACCGCGCGCCGCCCGCGACCGGGAAGGACAGCGGCAGCGAGTCCCAGACGTACATGTTCGGGGTGGTCTTGTAGCGGACCGGCGGCCCGGCGAGCGTGTAGTCGCCGAGCACCGGCAGCGCCTCCTCCAGCGCCACCTTCGCCTCCAGCCGGGCCAGCGGCGCGCCCAGGCAGCCGTGCCGACCCTCGCCGAAGCCCAGGTGCCGGACCCTGCCGCGGGTGACGTCGAACCGCTCGGGGTCGGGGTACTGGCGGGGGTCGCGGTTGGCCGCGCCGTAGACCAGCACCACCCGGCCGCCGGCGGGGATGGTCACCCCGTGCAGGGTGACCTCGCGCGAGGCGGTCCGGCCGGCCAGCTGCAGGGGACTGGAGTGGCGGATCGCCTCCTCGACGGCGTTGGGGACGAGCGAGGGGTCCTGCCGGAGCAGCTCGCGCTGGTCGGGGTTCTCGGCGAGCAGCTTGAACAGCGAGCCGGTCAGCCCCGCGGTGCTCTCCACGCCACCGAGGAAGAGCACCATCATCAGGCCGAGGATCTCCGAGGCCGGGGTCAGGTGCTCGTCGGCGAAGGGCACGCCGTCGATCTCGGCCTGCACCAGCGCGCTGACGACGTCCTCCCGCGGGTTGCGCCGGCGGTCCTCGAGCAGGTCGATGAAGTAGTCGCGGATGCCCTCGGTGGCGGCCTTGGCGACCGGGGTCAGGCTGGGGTCGTCCGGACGGCGGTCCTTGAGCTCGTGCACCCAGCGGTCCAGTTGGGCGCGACCCTCCTCCTTCGCGCTGGGCAGGCCCAGGACGGTGAAGAAGACCTCGTTGGGCATGGGCCAGGCCAGCTCCTGGGCGAGGTCGACGTGCCCGCGGTCGCGCCAGCCGGCGACCAGGTCGCGGACGACGGCGCGGATGGCGTCCTCCTTGGCGGCGATGCGGCGCGGCAGGAAGTGCGGCTGCACCACGCGGCGGACCTGGTCGTGGCGCGGGTTGTCGACGTCGGGGAGGAAGCCCGGGCCGCTCTGGTCCTTGGCGGTGTCGTCGATGTCGATGCCCTCGTAGCTGAGGAAGGTGTCGGGGTCGGTCGCGGCGGCGCGCACGTCCTCGAACCAGGACAGCGCCCACCAGTTCCACTTCCGGCTGTGGAAGACCGGCGCCTCCTCCTGCATCCACCGGTACACGGGGAAGGGGTCGGCCTGGAACTCGGGGCTGAAGGGGTCGTACTCCATCGCGGGGGGAGCGGTGGTCATGGAGGTCTCCGCGGTCGCATGAGGGGGCCAGGAGGGCGCGCCGTGAGCCGGCGCGCGGGCGCCTTAAAGCGCTTCAAGGCCCAGGGTGGCCGGTGACCGGCGTCACTGTCAACGGGTTGTCAGGACGAAGCCGGCGGGCCCGTCGTCCCCCGGACGACGAGGTGCGGCGGGACGACGACCTCCCGCTGCTCGGTGCGGCCGCCGTCGAGCCGCTCCACCACGGCCGCCACCGCGAGCCGGGTCAGCTGCGGGGAGTCCTGGCTGACGGTGGTCAGGTCGATGTGCGCCAGCCGGGAGAGCGGGCTGTCGTCGTAGCCGACGACGGAGACCTCCCCCGGCACGTCGACGCCGGCTCTCAGCAGGGCGTCGAGCAGGCCCACCGCGGAGGCGTCGTTGTAGGTGACCACCGCCGTGGGGCGGGCGCCCGACGCGAGCAGGGTGCGTGCCGCGCGGGCGCCGGACCCCTCCCCGGAGTCGCCGGCCACCACCTGCAGGTGCTCGCCCAGTCGCCGGCGGCGCATCGCCCGCTCGTAGCCCCGCCGCCGGGCGGTGGCGATCGGTCCACGGCCGCCGTCGACGTGGGCGATGCGCCGGTGCCCGAGGTCCGCGAGGTGCGCCACGGCCTGCGCCACGCCCTCGTCGTCGGCCGCCCGGACGACGTCCACGCCGTCGGCCGACACCGGGCGGCCGACGGCGACCACCGGCAGCTGCCGGGCCAGTGCGCTCAGCCGGGCGGCGGGCGCCTCCGTCCCCAGCAGGACCAGCGCCTCGCACCGCGAGTCGAGCAGCGTGTCGACCGCCCGCCCCTCGTCACGGGTCCGGGTGACCGTGCTCAGGACCAGGTCGTAGCCGTGCTCCTCGGCGGCCTCGTGGACGTCCTCGACCAGCTGCGCGTGGAAGGTGCTGCGGACGTCCATCGCGACCCCGATGAGCCGGCTGCGCCGGCGGGCCAGCAGGCTGGCGGCCCGGTCGGGCCGGTACCCCAGGCGGCTCGCCGCGTCGAGGACCCGCGCGCGCGTGGCGCCGCTGGGGCCGGGCGCGCCCCGCAGCACCAGGGACGCCGTCGCCGCCGAGACGCCCGCCTCGTCGGCGACGTCCTGCAGCCGCGGACGCCGCGCCGGCTCCTGGCCACTCACGCGCCCCGCCTCCCTTGACAACCGCGGCGACGGGCTGGTGCGATCCACGCTCCGATTAAAGCGCTTCAACCGCACGCGACCAACCCTGCTGCCGACGAAGCGTGCCAGGCCGGCGTCCCCCCGCCCGACCCCGACCAGGAAGCGAGACCCGTGGCCCTCAAGCTCGGCGCCTACACCGCCTGCCTGCACGACCGCGGGCTCTCCGAGGCCCTCGACGTGCTCGAGAGCAACGGCCTGACCTCGGTCGAGGTCAACACGGGCGGCTTTCTCCCCTCCCCGCACTGCCACGTCGACCTGCTGCTCTCCTCGGAGCAGGCCCGCCGGGAGTACCTCGACGTCTTCGCGTCGCGCGGGATGGAGCTGACCGGCCTCAACTGCAACGGCAACCCGCTCAACCCGCTGCCGGCGGTCGGCCCCAAGCACGCCGACGACCTGCGCCGCACCATCGAGCTGGCCGGCCTGCTCGGCGTCCGGAACGTGGTGACCATGTCCGGCACGCCCGGCTCCGACCCCGGCGCCCGGTACCCGTCGTGGGTGGTCAACCCGTGGGACGGCGTGTACCTGGACGTCCTGGACTACCAGTGGGGGGTCGCCGTCGAGTTCTGGCGGGAGATCGACGCACTCGCCCGCGCCCACGACGTCCGGGTGGCCATCGAGATGCACCCCCACAACCTCGTCTTCTCCCCCGTCACGCTGGAGCGGCTCGTGGAGCAGACCGGTGCCACGAACGTCGGCGCCGAGATGGACCCCTCGCACCTGATGTGGCAGGGCATGGACGTCGTCGCCTGCATCCGCCGGCTCGGCCCGCTGGTGTTCCACGCCGCGGCCAAGGACGCGATGGTCACGCCGGGCGTCGACGTCCGCGGCGTGCTCGACACCTCCTTCCCCCGCGTGCCGGCCGACGCCCCCGGCAAGGTGCCGACCGGCTACGGGTACTGGTGCAACGCCTGGCCCGAGGACCCGGCCTGGCGCTTCGTCGCCGTGGGCGTCGGCCACGACGTCGCCTACTGGACCGGTTCCTCCGCGCCCTCGCCGAGGTCGACCCGGACATGGCGGTCAACATCGAGCACGAGGACGCCGCCCTCGACCGCCTCGAGGGCCTCGCCCTCGCCGCGGACAACCTCCGGGCCGCGGCCGCGGAGCTGTAGTCAGGCGCGCGGACCGACCGTCGCCCGCGGCCGCGTCGGGAGCCCGGCGAGGCGATAGCAGCGGTCGACCAGCGTCATCGTCGCGACCGCGTCGTCCGGGCCGGTGGGGACCGGCGTCCCGCCGCGCAGTGCCGCGGCGAGCGCCTCCAGCTGGTACGTGTAGGACGAGCGCGTGCCGAGGTGCTCGGTGCGCTCCCCGGCGGGTGTGCGCACCACCACCCGGTCGTCCCGGTTCGGCTCGACGAACGCCGGCGCGGTCGCCTCGCCCCGGGTCCCGACGACGCGCAGCGAGAAGTCCCGCTCGGGGTGCACCATGCTGCAGCGCACCGCGGCGGTGGCGCCGGACGGGAAGCGCAGGTCGGCGGACAGCCACTCGTCGACGCCCGGCGCGCCGGCCCGCTCCCCGGCCCGTGCGGCGACCGGCTCGGGCTCGCCGCCGGTCCACGGCGCCAGGCTGCGGGCGGCGTGCAGCCCGTAGCAGCCGAGGTCCATCAGCGCCCCGCCGGCGAGCTCGAACGACCAGCGCGGGTCGCCGTCGTCCGGCGGGAGCATCGCGATGGTCGCCTCGACGGCGACGACGTCGCCCAGTTCGCCGGTGTCGAGCAGCTCCAGCAGCCGGCGCACCACCGGGTGGTAGAGGTGGTGGAACCCCTCCATGACGGTCACGCCCGCGCGCTGCGCGGCGTCGCGGACCTCCGCGGCCTCCGCGGCGTCCGAGGCGAACGGCTTCTCCGACAGCACGTGCTTGCCGGCCGCGATCGCGGCCAGGTTCCACGGCCCGTGCAGCGCGTTGGGCAGCGGGTTGTAGACGACCTCCACCTCCGGATCGGCGAGGACGTCGGCATAGGAGGCCAGCACGCGCTCGACGCCGTGCGCCCGCGCGAAGGCCTCCGCCCGCGCGCCGTCCCGGGCGGCGACCGCGACCAGCCGGGAGCCGGTGACCCGCGCGGGGACGGCGATGGCACGCTCGGCGATGCGGGCGGCCCCGAGGACCCCGATCCGCAGGGGCCCGGTCGCGTCCGTCGTCACCGGTACAGGGCCGGCTGCTCGGGCAGGTCCACCGCCACGCGTCCGCCGGAGTGGAGCGACTGCAGGGCCGCGTCGGAGACCACCTGCGCCACGAAACCGTCCCAGGCGCTGGGCCCCTGCGGCGGCCGCCAGGCGGCGACGGCGCCGACCCACTCGCGCAGCTCGACGTCGTACGAGAGGGCGAAGCGCTCCCGCCAGTCGGCCGGCACGAGACCGGCGACGGTCCCCTCCCGGCGGACGCGGACCGGCGCGGGCTCGGCCAGCTCGACGGTGCCCGTCTCCCCCGACACCTCGCAGCGGATCTCGTAGCCGTAGTGGATGTTCACCGACACCTCGACGTCCACGAGCACCCCGTCGGCCATCTCGAACAGGACCAGCAACGGGTCCTGCAGCTCGCCGCCGCGGCTGCTCTTCCGCGGCGTCAGGACCTGCACGGCGGCGATCTCGGTGCCCAGCAGCCAGCGCAGCTCGTCGATCTCGTGGACGGCGGTGTCGGCGATCGACATGTCCCGCGTGTAGTGCGGGGGCACCGAGGCGTTGCGGTGCGCGCAGTGCACCAGCAGCGGAGCGCCGACGGCGCCGCCGTCCAGGGCCTGCTTGAGGGCCCGGTGCGCCGGGTCGTAGCGCCGGTTGAAGCCGACCTGGACCAGCCGGCGGCCGGCGGCGACCTCCGCGTCCACGATCCGCCGGCAGGCCTCCTGCGTGGTGGTCAAGGGCTTCTCGCAGAACACCGGCTTGCCGGCGGCGATCGCCGCCAGCACGTACGGCTCGTGCGTCGGCCCCCAGGAGGTGACGACGACGGCGTCGACCGCGTCGGAGGCGATCAACTCCTCACCGGTGGGCAGCGCCTTGGCGGCCGGCAGACCACCGGCCACGGCGGCGGCGCGCTCGGCGTCCGCGTCGGCGACGGCCACCACGCGGCTGCCGCCGGGGCCGCCGTCGAGCCGGCGGATGTGCTCCTGGCCGATCAGGCCGACCCCGATGACCCCGACGTCGAGCGCCACCACGTCCTCCTCGACTCCCCTCGCCGGCCCCTGGTGCCGGTCGTCGGGGTCAAGGCTGTCCGTCGGACCACACCGGGGTCAACGACGACGACCCCTCAAGAAGCCGTCAACGCCGTCGAGGCGGTCAGCGGGCCGACAGCACCTCGGCGGGGATGTTGTGCGGCGTGACGACCTGGACGCCGGAGTGCCAGGACCGCGGCGTGCCGGGCAGCGCGCCGTGCGCCTGCATGACCACGTGGCAGGCGCGGCGCAGGTCGAGGCCGAGGTCGTGGTGCAGCACCGCCGACAGCCCCCCGTCCTGCAGCAGCGCCAGGTTCTCGGCGTCCAGGTCGTGCGCGACGAAGGCCCGGCAGGCCCGGCCGGCGTCGCCGAAGGCGGCGACCGTCGCGGCGTTGCCGCCGGTGGCGTACAGCGAGTAGACGGCGGCGATCTCCGGGTCGGCGGCCAGCGCGTCGCGGACCAGCCGGCGCAGCACCGCGTCGTCCCCGCTCGCGTCGACCAGGTCGACCTGCCGCCGGCCGGGACGCAGCTGCCGCAGCGTCGCGCGGAACCCCATCTCCCGGTCGTCCTCGCCGCGGAAGGAGCCGGTGCCCCGGGTGACCAGCACCGCGCCGCCGTCGTCGCCGAGCCACTGGTCGAGCAGGTAGGCCGCGGTGGCCCCGGCGGCCCGGTTGTCCAGCCCGACGTAGGCCACGCGGCGGCTGGTCGGCAGGTCGGTGACGAGCGTGACGACGGGGATCCCCGCCTCGGCCAGCCGCTCGACCGCGGCGCCGACCACGGGGTGGTCCGGGGCCTTGAGGACGACGCCCTGCGAGCCGCGCCGGGCGATGCCGTCGAGCGTGGCGGCCAGCTCGGCGACCGGCGGGGACTCGGCCAGGTGGAACCGGGCCCGGAAGGTCGCCGGGCGCACCAGCGGCAACTGCGACTCCAGCGCCGCGCGCACCGCTGCGGAGAAGCGGGCAGGCGCGTCGACGACGAGGTCGAGGAAGAACGTCCGCCCGCTGAGCCGTACCTGCGAGCGCTGGCGGTGCAGGTCGGCGATCGCCCGGTGCACCTCGTCGACCGTGCTCTGCCGCACGCCGCCACGCCGGTTGAGGACGCGGTCGACGGTCGCCTCGGACAGTCCCGCCTGCCGGGCGATCTCGCGGATGGGATAGGGGTGCGGCACATCCCTGAGTCTGACGGGTTCTTGAGGGATCCGCGACGTTGACCGCGACTGTCCACCGCGGGAGGGTGACGCAGAAACTGGACCCGCCGGAACCCGAGGAGCCGCCGTGAGCGCCGTCCCCACCGTGACGCTGAACAACGGGGTGACGATCCCCCAGCTCGGACTCGGGACCGCCCGGATCCCCGACGAGGAGACCCGGCGGATCGTCCGCGAGGCGCTCGAGGTCGGCTACCGGTTCGTCGACACCGCGGCCAGCTACGAGAACGAGCGCGGCGTCGGCCAGGCCATCGCCGACTCGGGCCTGCCCCGCGACGAGGTCTTCGTCTCCACCAAGCTGCGCGGCTCCGAGCAGGGGCGCGAGTCGGCGAAGGAGGCACTGCGGGCGAGCCTGGACCGGCTCGGGCTGGAGCACGTCGACCTCTACCTGATCCACTGGCCGCTCCCCCGGCTGGACCGCTACGTCGAGTCGTGGCTGGCCATGGAGGAGCTGGTCGCCGACGGGCTCACGCGGGCGATCGGCGTCTCCAACTTCCTCCCCGGGCACCTCGACCGGCTGGCCGAGGCGAGCTCCACCGTGCCGGCGGTGAACCAGATCGAGTGCCACCCGCGGGAGCCCCAGGTCGAGCAGCGGGCCGACGACGCCCGGCGCGGCATCGTCACCGAGTCGTGGTCGCCGCTGGCCAACGGCGGCGAGCTGCTGCGGCAGCCGGTGCTCGCCGAGATCGGCGCGCGACACGGCCGGACGCCGGCGCAGGTGGTGCTGCGCTGGCACGTGCAGCAGGGGCTGGTGACCTTCCCGAAGGCATCGTCCCGCGCGCGCCTGGTCGAGAACCTCGACGTCTACGGCTTCACGCTCACCGACGAGGACATGGCGGGCATCGCCACGCTCGCCGACGGGACCCGCGTCAACGACCAGCACCCCGACGTGTGGGAGGAGTTCTGAGGGACTTCTGATGGATCCGTGACGTTGACCCGGCCGTCGCCACCGCACACCCTGGTCGGCACACCCGATCGACCGAGAGGACGAGACCGTGACCGCAGTGAGCACCGTCGCCGGCACCCCCGGCTGGTTCACCGCGCAGGACTGCCGCCTGGCGGACTTCCGCGCGATCGTGGAGACGACCACCGACCTGGCCGACCACCCGCACGCCGACGAGGTGCGGGAGAACGTCCTCGTCTACGGCGCGCGGCTGCGCGATGCCGTCGGCACCCCCGAGGGGCGCCGGGGAGTGCAGGACGAACTGGCCCGCGCGCTGGCCGACGGGCCGGGGATCGTCGTCTTCGCCGGGGCCTTCCCCGACACCGCCGTCGTCGACCGGGCCACCGCCGTCTTCGAGGCGATGATCGCCGAGCAGAAGGCCGCCGGGGTCGTCGGCGGCGACCACTTCGCCAAGCCCGGCGCCAACGACCGCGTGTGGGGCGCGCTGGACAAGTTCGCCGTCCGCGACCCGGAGGCGTTCGCCGCCTACTACGGCAACGACGTGCTCGCCCTGGTCTCCGAGGCGTGGCTGGGCCGCGGCTACCAGGTCACCAGCCAGGTCAACGTGGTCAACCCCGGCGGCACGGCGCAGGTCGCCCACCGCGACTACCACCTGGGCTTCATGTCCGAGGAGCAGGCGCTGGCCTACCCGGCCCACGTGCACCGCCTCTCCCCCGTCATGACGCTGCAGGGCGCGGTCGCCCACTGCGACATGCCGGTGGAGACCGGCCCGACGATGTACCTGCCGCACTCGCAGAAGTACGCACCCGGCTACGTCGCCTTCCACCAGCCGGAGTTCACCGCCTACTTCGACGAGCACTTCGTGCAACTCCCCCTGCAGAAGGGGGACGCCGCCTTCTTCAACCCGGCGCTGTTCCACGGCGCGGGCACCAACCGGTCAGCGGACGTCCGCCGCATGGCCAACCTGCTGCAGGTCTCCTCGGCCTTCGGCCGCGCCATGGAGACCGTCGACCGGACGGCGATGGTCCGTGCGCTGTACCCGGTGCTGCTCGCGCAGAAGGCCACCGGCGCCGACGAGCGGGCGCTGCGCAACGTGGTGGCGGCCTCCGCCGAGGGCTACGCGTTCCCGACCAACCTCGACCGCGACCAGCCGATCGGCGGCCTGGCCCCCGAGACCCAGGCCGAACTCGTCTGGCGCGCCCTGCAGGAGGACCGGTCCCCCGAGGCGCTGGACGTCGAGCTCACCGCCCACGCCGAGCGGCACACCAGCGCTCTCTGAGGAGGGACCACCGAGGAGCAGGGATGGACGAGCTGCTGGCCACGTGCTGGACGACGGCCGGCGACGCCGCGCCGTCCCGGGAGGACTGGCGCAGCCCGGTCCCGCTGCGGGAGCGGATCGAGGCGGCGGCCGCCGCGGGGTTCACCGGCTTCGGTGTCCTCGCCGTCGACCTGGCCGTCGCGGAACGGGAGCACGGCCTGCCCGGCATCCGCGCGATGCTGGCCACCAACGGGATCGTCCACCTGGAGCTGGAGGGACTGCCCGACTGGTGGAGCAGCGGCCCCGAGCGGGCAGGGTCGAACGAGCTGCGCGGGTTCCTGCTGAGGGCCGCCGAGGCACTCGGCGCCCGCCACCTCAAGGTCACCCCGGACACCAGCGGGGCGCCATGGGAGCCGGGACGCTGGGCCGCCGAGTTCGCCCTGCTCGCCGGGCAGGCTGCCGATGCCGGGGCACGCCTCGGCATCGAGTTCCTGCCCTGGTCCAACATCCGGACGGTTGACGACGCCTTGCGGCTGGTCGAGGACGCCGGCCACCCCGCCGGCGGGATCGTCGTCGACGTCTGGCACGTCGAGCGCGCCGGGACCTCGGCCGACGAGCTCGCCGCAGTCCCCCCGGACCGGATCGTCGGCGTGGAGCTCGACGACGCCGACGGCGACGTGGTGGGCACGCTGTTCGAGGACACCGTGGAGCGGCGCCGCTACTGCGGCGAGGGCGCCTTCGACCTGGCCGGCACCATCACCGCGCTGCGCACCGCCGGCTGGACCGGTCCGTGGGGCGTCGAGATCCTCTCCACCGAGCACCGCCGACTCGGCGTCCGGGACGCCGCCGCACACGCCGCCACCAGCGCCCGCCGGCTGCTTGCGGCGAACTGACCCCGGCCGTTCCGCCGGGCGGCGGACGACGATCATGGAGCGGCGGTGGTGACACGCGCGCCGACCGTGGCGTGTCGCCGGGCCGCCTCCCATGATCGTCGCGAATCGAGCCAGGCGGACCGGACGTGACGGCGCCCGCCCTCCCTGGTGCGGGAGGGCGGGCTCCGTCGTCTGCAGGGCCTCAGCGCTTGAGCTCGTGGGAGAGCTCGGCCAGTTCCTGGCCGCCGGCCATCTCGGTGGTGAGCTCCTCGAGCGTGACCTCCGAGCGCTTCTTGTCCAGCACCCGGCGGCCGAGCTTGAGGATGATGAAGTGGTCGCCGACCAGGTAGGCGTGGTGCGGGTTGTGGGTGATGAACACGACCCCGAGGCCGGCGTCGCGGGCCGCGGCGGTGTACTTGAGCACCACGCCGGACTGCTTGACGCCCAGGGCCGCGGTCGGCTCGTCGAGGATCAGCACCCGGGCGCCGAAGTACACCGCGCGGGCGATCGCGACGCACTGCCGCTGGCCGCCCGAGAGCGTGCCGATCGGCTGGTTGATGTCCTTGACGACGATGCCCATCTTCTGCAGCTCGGCGTCGGCGATCTCCCGCATGGCCTTGATGTCCAGCGGGGCCATCGGGTACTTGCCCTTGCGGATCTCGGAGCCGAGGAAGAAGTTCCGCCAGACCTCCATCAGGCCGACGACCGCGAGGTCCTGGTAGACGGTGGCGATGCCGGCGTCCAGGGACTCCCGCGGCGAGCCGAAGCGCCGCTCCTGCCCGTCGACCTTGAGGGTGCCCTCGCTGTGCCCGTGCAACCCGGAGATGATCTTGATGAGGGTGGACTTGCCGGCGCCGTTGTCCCCCAGCACGCAGGCCACCTCGCCGGCGTTGACCTTGAGGTTGATGCCCTCCAGGGCCCGGATGGCGCCGTAGGTCTTGCCCACGCCCTCCATCTCCACCAGCGGCTCGCCCTTGTGCAGGTCCGGCGCGGCGTGTTCCGCGATCGTGTCCGTCACGTCGTCATCTCCTCTGCGCGGCGTAGTTCTTGATGTAGAGGTTGACCAGCACCGCCAGCAGCAACATGACGCCGAGGAAGGTGCGGAACCAGTTCGGGTCCCAGCCGGCGTAGACGATGCCCTGGGTGGTCATCCCGAAGATGAACGCGCCCAGCGCCGAGCCGACCGCCGAGCCGTAGCCGCCGGTCAGCAGGGCGCCGCCGACCACCGAGGCGATGATGTAGATGAACTCGTTGCCCACGCCCAGGCCGGCCTGCACCGTGCTGAAGTTGAACAGCAGGTGCATGCCCAGGAACCAGGCCAGGAACGACACGCCCATGAACAGGCCGATCTTGGTCATCCGGACGGGCACGCCGACCGCGCGGGCGCTGGCCTGGTTGCCGCCGACCGCGGTGATCCAGTTGCCGGTGCGGGTGCGCAGCAGCAGCCAGGTGCCGATGGCCACGAACACCAGCCACCACAGCACGGTGACCTTGACGGTCATGAACCCGAGCGGGACGTCGGAGGCGAAGATCGCCTTCGCGGAGGCGAAGCCGTCCAGCGCGCTGGTGTTCGGGGTGGCGACCGTCCCGGTGACCAGCTTGGTGACGCCGAGGTTGATGCCCTGGAGGATGAAGAACGTACTGAGAGTGATGAGGAAGCTCGGGATCCCCGTTCTCATCACCAGGTAGCCGTTGACGAACCCGATCGCCAGGGCGATGAGCAGGCTGACGACGACGCCGACCCACATGTTCAGGCTGAACTGGAAGCAGATCATCGCCGACGCGAGCGCCGTCGTGGTCACCGTGACGCCGGCGGACAGGTCGAACTCGCCACCGATCATCAGCAGCGCCACCCCGACGGCGACGATGCCGATCGTGGAGGAGGCGTAGAGGACCGTCGCCAGCGCCGGGAGGGTCCGGAACGGCGGCGCGACGGCCCAGAAGAAGGCGAAGATCACGATCGCCGCGGCAAGCGCGCCGATCTCGGGCCGGGAGAGGACACGGGAGATCAGGGACCGTTCGGCGCGCCCCGGCGGGGGGGCCGCCGGCACCGTGGGCTTGGTCGCCACGGATGAGCTCATGGTTGCTCCAGGGAGGCGGGGAGGATCCGGGGGAGCCGGGGTCCACCCCGGCTCCCCCGAGCGGGCTTACCGGGTGTTGTTGTTCGCGTACTCGACGATCGGGCCGATGTTGGAGGAGTCGACGATCGACGGGCCGGTGAGCACCGGGCCGCCACCGCCGATGTCGTTGCCGTTGGTGAGGTTCAGCCACAGCGCGGTCACGGCCATGTAGCCCTGCACGTAGGGCTGCTGGTCGACCGAGAACAGGATCCCCCCGCTCTCGATCTGCTCGGCGACGTCGGCGTTCAGGTCGAACGTGACGACGTTCGCCTGGCTGCCCGAGTCGGTCTTGGCCTGCTGGGCCGCCAGCGCGATGTCGGCGCCCAGCGTGACGACGTTGGCGATGCTGGCGTCCTGCTGGAGCTTGGCGCCGATCGTCTGCTGCACCGCCGGCAGGTCCCGGCCGTTGACGTAGAGGATCTCGGTGTCGGGCTGGGTCTTGGTCACGCCGGCGCAGCGGGCCTCGAGCTGGACCTGACCCTGCTCCTGGATGACGCACACCGTGTGGCCGGGGCTCTCCTGGGCGATCTTGGTGCCCACGGTCTGCCCGGCGAGGTCCTCGTCCGAGCCGAAGTACATCTGCACGCCGTAGTTCGTGTAGTCGTTGATGCCGGCGTTGAACGCGACCGTCGGGATCCCCGCGTCGACCGCCTTCTGCACGTTCGGCCCGACCGCGTCGGGGGTCGGGAGGGTGGTCGCCAGGCCGTCGACACCGCTGTCGATCGCGTTCTGGATGAGCGTCGCCTGCTCACCGGCGTCCTGGTTGTTGGAGTAGTTCAGGGTGATCCCGAGGTTCGCCGCCGCCGCCTCGGCACCGGCACGGATCTTGTCCCAGAACGTGTCGCCCGGCGCCTCGTGCGTGACCATCGCGATGGTGTAGTCCTGCCCACCGCCGGGGGTCGCCTCGTTCTGCGCACCCCCCTGACTGCTGCAGGCGGCCAGCGCCGTGGCAGCGGCGGCCACGGCCACCGCCACTCTCAGCGACCTACGGCTGGTCCTCATTCGTGTCTCCTCGTCGGGGATGGCCACCGGGCTGGTGACCGCTGACCTGATCGGTCCGGGACGTCGGGTCGAGCGCTCAGCCGTGGGACACGGGGTCCTCGTGCCGTCCTTATGTCCGGACATAGTGACATGGGCCAATGTGACACGGCTCACCAGGAGCGTCAAGGGTCCTCCTCGCCGGCCCGGCTGCCCAGCAGGGGCGTCGCGTCGAGGCACAGTCGTGACGTCCGGGCGGGCGCCGCTCCCCCGGGGGACCGGCCGCGCGGACACGGACCGCCCCAGGTCCGGCAGGGGTGGTTCCTGCGGACCCGGGGCGGTCGTCGCGCCTGCCCCGCGCGGTCTACGCGCCGGCCGACACCGGGCCGGCGGGCGCGGGGGTGTCGGCTGCCGGGACCCGCACCGGCCGGCCGGTGCGCAGGGACTCCTGGGCGGCGTCGGCGACGCGGGAGGCGGCCACGGCGTCCTCCGGCGGGCACGGGTTGTCGCGCTCCCCCCGGACCAGCTCCACGAAGGCCTGCGCCTCCGCCCGGTAGGCCACCGCGAAGCGCTCGGCGAAGGTGGCGTGCGGGCGACCGGCGGGGAAGGCGACGCCGGGCTCGGCCGAGCGCAGGGCGGCGTGCTCGTCGAGGCCCACGACCAGGGTGGCCCGCGACCCCTGGACCTCCAGCCGCACGTCGTGCCCGGCGCCGTTGTAGCGGGACGCCGTGACGGTGGCGATGGTCCCGTCGTCGAGGGTGCACACGGCCAGGGCGGTGTCGACGTCGCCGACCTCCCCGATGGCCGGGTCGCCGTTGTTGCTCCCCATCGCGTACACCTCGGCGATCCGCCGGCCGGTGACCCAGGCGAGGACGTCGAAGTCGTGCACGCTGACGTCCCGGAACAGGCCGCCCGACGTGGCTAGGAAGGCCACCGGGGGCGGCGCGGCGTCGCAGGTCACCGCGCGGATGCTGTGGAGCCAGCCGAGCTCGCCGGCCCGGACCGCGCGCCGGGCCTCCAGGTAGCCGGGGTCGAACCGGCGCTGGTGGCCGATCTGGACGACGCCGCCGGCCGCCCGGACGTGCTCGAGCACCGGGAGCGAGGCGGCGACGTCCGGCGCGACGGGCTTCTCGCAGAGCACGGGCAGGCCGGCGTCGACCCCCGCCCTGATCAGCGCCGGGTGCGCGGGGGTGGCCGCGGCCACCACCAGCCCGTCGACCCCATAGGCGATCAGCTCCTCCACGCTCCGGGCGGCGTCGACGCCGAGCTCCGCGGCCAGCCGCTGCGCCGGAGCCGGGTCGGCATCGGTGAGCGTCAGCCGCGCCACCTCCGGCAGGGCCGCGAGGGTGCGGGCGTGCATGGCGCCGATCCGGCCGGTGCCGACGAGCCCCAGGTGCACTCCGGGAGACGAGGTCATCGCGGCAGCTCCTCCTCACGGACCGCCCCGCGGCGGGCGGGGTCGGCGTCCAGGCTGGGGCCGCCGTCCGGGCCGGTCAACGCCGCCGGCCCCTCGAAGGGGCCTCGCCGAGACGGGCGAGCTGTGGCACACCCCACCCACCATTCTGGTCGGTCGGCCGACCGAATCGGTCGGGAGGGCCTACCCTCAGCTCGTGGCTCGACCGTTCCGGCAGCAGATCGACGAGGGCATCCTCGACCGCGCCGCCGCGCTGTTCGCGCGCCGCGGGTTCGCCAAGACGTCGGTGCAGGACGTCGCCGACGCCGTGGGCCTGTCCAAGGCCGGCCTGCTGCACCACTTCCCGAGCAAGGACGCGCTGCACGAGGCGGTGCTCGCCCAGGCCGGCGTCCTCGGCCGGCGCGTGCTCGACCAGGTGGGCGACCTGCCGCCGGGCGCCGGGCGCGACCGGCGTGCCGTCGAGGTGCTCGTCGACGTCGCGCTCGCCCACCCCGGGCTGGTCGCGCTGATGCTGGCACCGGCCACCGAGCTCGACACCGCCGGGCCGGAGCACGCCGTCGCCGAGCTGGTGCTGCGGGCCTTCGACGTGGACCCGGACACCACGGAGCCGTCGCGGCTGGTCCGGGCTCTCGGCGCGTTGGGCGCGCTGGCCGTCCTCACCCTCGCGGCGCACTCCGCCGACCAGACCACCGCGTGGCGGCAGCACATCGTCACCACCTGCTTCGACGCGCTCGGGCACGGCCGCCCCGGCGCTGCACACCCCGACCCCGACCAGGTGGAGGCCTGATCCCGCATGGCTGTGTTGTTGTCCCGACTCGGTGCCTTCTCGCACCGGCACCGACTGGCCGTGCTGGTCGTCTGGCTGGTGGTCCTCGCCGGCGGCGGCGCGGGCGCGGCCACCCTGGCCGGGGAGACGTCGAGCAGCTTCTCCATCCCCGGGCAGGAGTCGACCATCGCCCTCGAGCGCATCGGGGAGGAGTTCGGCGCCGGTGGTGGGGCCACCGCCCGGGTGGTGCTGCAGGCACCGGACGGCCAGACGCTGACCACGCCGCAGAACGGGGCGGCCGTCGCCGGCCTGGTCGAGGAGCTCGGGCAGCTGCCCGGCGTCGCGTCGGCAAGCAACCCGCTGGACCCGGCCGCCCCCGCGGTCAACGCCGACCAGACCACCGGCTACAGCACCGTCACCTACGACGCCCTGCCCGGCGAGGTGACCCCCGAGCAGCAGGACGCGCTGCTCGACGCCGTGGCCGCCGCCGGGAACGGCGCGCTCACCGTCGAGGTGACCGGCGAGGCCGTCCAGGCGCCGCCGCACGTCGGCGGCCCCGCCGAGGCGATCGGTGTGGTCATCGCCCTGGTGGTCCTCGCCGTCACCTACGGCTCGCTGATCGCGGCGGGGATGAACCTCCTGACGGCGGTCGTCGGGGTCGGCATCGGCGTCCTGGGCATCACCATCGCCACCGGGTTCGTCGACCTGTCCTCGACCACCCCGATCCTCGCGGCGATGCTCGGCCTGGCGGTCGGCATCGACTACGCGCTGTTCATCGTCACGCGGTACCGGCAGGAGCTGCGGCACGGCGCCGAGGTCGGCACCGCGATCGCCACGGCCGTGGGCACCGCCGGGTCGGCCGTGGTCACCGCCGGCCTCACCGTCGTCATCGCCCTCGCCGGCCTGTTCGTCGTCGGCATCCCCTTCCTGACGCAGATGGGCATCGCCGCGGCCGCCACCATCGTCGCCGCCGTCCTCGTCGCCCTGACCCTCGTGCCGGCCGCGCTGAGCCTCCTGGGCGAGCGGGCGCTGCCGCGCAGGCAGCGCGCGGCGCGCGGGGCCCACGAGGCGACCCGGCACCCGGCGCACGCCCGCGGCCGGCGCGGGTTCCTCGACGGGTGGGTCACCACGGTCACCCGCCGGCGTGTGGTGTCCCTGCTGCTGACGGTCGTGGCGCTCGGCGTCATCGCCGTCCCGGCCTTCTCGATGCAGACGACTCTGGTGCAGACCCCGCCCGAGGGCTCGACCCAGGCGCGGGCCGAGCAGCTGCTCGCCGACGGCTTCGGCGCCGGCTCCACCGGGCCCCTGACCGTGCTGTTCGACGGGGACGGCGCGGCCCAGGCCGCCGCGCGGGTCAGCGGCCCGATCGCCGAGCTCGACGACGTCGTCCTGGTCACGCCGCCGGTGCCCAACGCCGACGGCACCGCCGCGCTGCTCACCGTCATCCCCGGGTCCGGGCCGACCAGCCAGGACACCCAGGACCTCGTGCACGCCCTGCGCGACCTGCTCGCCGGCACCGACGGCCCGCAGGCCTCCGTCACCGGCGCCACGGCGGTGAGCGTGGACGTCGCGCAGAGCCTCGACGAGGCGCTGCCGGTCTACCTGGCCCTCGTCGTGGGTCTGGCGCTGGTGCTGCTCGTGCTGGTCTTCCGCTCGCTGCTGGTACCGCTGGTCGGCGTGCTGGGTTTCCTGCTCACCATCGGCGCCTCGCTGGGAGCCACGGTGGCGGTGTTCCAGTGGGGCTGGCTGGCCGACGTGGTCAACCTCGACGGCACCGGCCCGCTGATCAGCCTCACCCCGATCCTCGTCATCGGGATCCTGTTCGGGCTGGCGATGGACTACCAGATCTTCCTGGTCTCCCGGATGCACGAGGCGCACGCCCACGGGGCCCGGCCCCTGGACGCCATCCGCACCGGCTTCCGGCAGGCCGCGCCGGTCGTCGTCGCCGCGGCGCTGATCATGTTCTCGGTGTTCGCCGGGTTCGTGCCCGCGGGCGAGGCGACCATCAAGTCGATCGCGTTCGCGCTGGCCGCGGGGATCCTGTTCGACGCGTTCGTCGTCCGCATGGTGCTCGTCCCCGCCGCGCTCGCCCTGCTCGGCCGGGGCGCCTGGTGGCTCCCCCGCTGGCTGCGCTGGCTCCCCGTCCTCGACGTGGAGGGCGCGGCCCTGGAGAAGGCGGCGCCCGCCCGGGCCGAGGAGCACGAGCCGGTCGCCGTCGGCGGACGCTGACCGACCGGGCGGCCCCCGCCCGACCCCGCTGCGCGGCCCGTCTCCACCCGGAGGCGGGCCGCGCCCGCGTTCCCGGCCGGTGCCGTCACGGCGTCACGGCGTGACGAGGAAGAGGTCCCGCGCCCCCGTGAGGTCGAGGACACGGAGGACGACGCGCGGCGGGCGCCGCAACTGCGGCGTGCGGCCGGCGCGGCGCGCGGCCCGGGTCCGCTCGATGAGGAACCGCAGGCCCCGGCAGTCCAGGAAGGTCACGGCCGAGGCGTCGATGACCGACGGGAACGGCGCGGCCGGACCGCGGTCGCAGGCGGCGACGACGGTGCCGTCGATCTCCCCGGAGAGACGGGCGACCGGGACGCCGCGCTCCTCGACGACGGCGATCCCGCCGGACAGACCCTCTCGCTCGCTCGTCAGGACAGGCACGGATCTCCTCCTCGTGGTCCCTCGGTTCCCCTGCGGCTCGCCGCGGGGGACTCCCGGGCCACCGTGCCCCGGGTTCCTGGCAGCACCCTCGGAAGAGGGTCGGCGCCGGCCGGCACGGGCGCGCGACCCGGATCACACCCCTTCCCAGCGGGCGTCCAGGCGGGCTCCAGGGTCGCCACACGGCGGGCACCGACGGTGACGGCATGACCCCGACTCCCGTGCCCCCGACCCCTGCCGAGGACCGGCGCCGGCCGCTGGTCGGCCGGTTCAGCCGACCGCTCGTCGGGGGCCTCGCAGCCCTGGCCCTCCTCGGCACCGCCGTCGCCTGCGGCACCAGCGAGGACTCGACGACCTCGGCCTCGACCTCGTCCGTCCCCACGGAGGTCACCATCGCGGCCGCCGAGGACTCGAACACCGCGGAGGTCGTCGCCGCGGCCGAGGCCTTCCTGGCCACGCTGTCCGACGACCAGCTCGACACGCTGCTGTACGACTACTCGGACGCCGACGCCAAGAGCACCTGGTCGAACCTCCCCGAGGGGATGGTGCAGCGCAACGGTCTGGCGATGGGCGACCTCACCGACGAGCAGCGGACGGCGGCGCTCGCCGTCCTCGAGGCCGCACTCAGCGACGAGGGCTACCAACAGGTGCTCGACATGATGGCCGCCGACGACGTCCTCGCCGAGAGCGGCGACAGCGGCGGCGGCCCCGGCGGCGGCCTGGACTGGAGCAGCGACAACTACTTCATCGCCTTCTTCGGCCGGCCGGCGACCGACAGCGCGTTCCTGCTGCAGTTCGGCGGCCACCACCTGGCCCTCAACGTCGACTACGCCGGCGACACCGTCACCATCACCCCGGAGTTCGTCGGCATCGAGCCGCAGACCTGGACGGCCGACGACGGCACCGCGATGGAGCCGCTCGGCTCGATGAAGGACGCCGTCTCCGCCGTCCTGGGCAGCCTCTCCGACGACCAGCTCGCGACGGCCGAGCTGGACTCGATCTACGACGACGTCGTCATGGGCGCGGGGCAGGACGGCGCGAGCTACCCGGACGACGGCGGCGTGCTCGTCTCCGACCTGTCGCAGGAGCAGCAGGAGCTGGTGACCGCCGCGATCCGCGAGTGGGTGGGGGACGTCGACGAGCAGGTCGCCGACGAGATCGTCGCCGAGTACGTCGCCGCCTACGACGAGACGTACGTGTCGTGGTCCGGCTCCACGGACTCCGAGAGCGAGGACGCCTACTTCCGCATCAGCGGGCCGCGCGTGTGGATCGAGTACGTGCACCAGTCCGGCATCGGGTTCTCCGGCATCCACCTGCACACGGTCTACCGCGACAAGGCCACCGACTACGGCAGCGACGCCTGATGCCCCGCCGCCTCCTGGGGCGCGCGGCGGTGGTGGCCGCGGCGGCCGGACTCGCTCTGGTCGCCGCGCCCGCCGCCGCGCAGGCGCACCCCTCCGAGACGTCGGCGGTCCTGCTCACGGTGGGCGAGGACGAGGTCGACCTGGAGCTGCAGATCCCGCTGGACCGCTACACCCTGGTGACCGGCAGCGAGGTCCCGGCCGACGCCGCCGGGGTGGCCGCAGCCGCGTCCGCGATCGGGTCCTACGTCGCCGAGCACGTGGCGCTCACCGACGAGAACGGCGGCTACGAGGTCGACGTCACCTCCGTCGAGCTGGGCACGGTGGACGACCTGCCCACCCTCCTGGTCGACGTCGAGGCCACCCCGGCCGGGAGCACGGTCGGCGACGTGGCGCTCGACTACGACGCCGTCTCCGAGCGCATCGCCACCCACGACGTGTCCGTGTCGGTGGTCAGCGACTGGCGGGCGGGCGTCGTGCCCGAGGGCGAGCCCGAGCTCGTCGGGGTCCTCACCGGCGACGAGTCGACGATCGCGCTGGACCGGGACGACGCCTCCTGGGAGAGCGGGATGACCGCGACCGTCGCGCTCGGCGTGCAGCACATCGCCGAGGGCACCGACCACCTGCTGTTCCTCGCGATGCTGCTGCTGCCCGCCCCGCTGGTCGCGGCCGGCCGGGGCCTGCGGGCCCGCTGGCGGGAGGGCCGGGGCCTGCGCGCCACCATGGCCCGGGCCGGCCTGGTGGTCAGCGCCTTCACCGTCGGGCACTCGCTCACCCTCGCCGCGGTCTCCCTCGGCTGGGTCAGCGTGCCGACGAGGCCGGTCGAGGTGCTCGTCGCGGCGTCCATCGCGGTGGCGGCGGTGCACGCCGTCCGTCCGCTCGTCCCCCGCGGCGCGGTGTGGATCGCGGGCCTGTTCGGACTGGTCCACGGCACCGCCTTCGCGACGACGATCCTCGACCTCCCCCTCGATCCCGGAGCCACCGTGTCGGCGGTCCTCGGCTTCGACGTCGGCGTCGAGCTGGCGCAGCTGGCAGCGGTCGCCGTCGTCCTGCCGCTGGTGGTGCTGATGAGCCGGTCGCGGGCCTTCCCCGTGGTCCGCGTCGGCCTCGCCGTCGCCGGGCTGGTCGCCGCGGTGGCCTGGGCGGCAGCGGTCCTGTCCGGGGGTGAGTCGGTGCTGCAGCCGGTCTTCGACGCCGTCGCGGCACACCCGGTAGCGGCGCTGGTCGGGCTCGCGGCGAGCGCGGCGGCCCTGTGGGCGGCGTTCCCCGTCTCCCGGGAGGGGCTTGTGTCGGCCATCACGACGTCGTAACCTCGGAGTCGATAAGCGGACCGCTTGTCCGAATATAGAGCGACGACGAGGGAGACCCGTCCATGGCCGCCAAGCCCTTCGCCTCCTCCGCCGACCTGGGCGTGAAGGAACAGACCCTCGAGGTGCTCGCCGACGGCGTGTACGCGCTGACCGCGGAGGGCGACCCGAACGTCGGAGCCGTCGAGGGCGAGGACTTCCTCGTCTGCTTCGAGGCGCTGGCCACTCCGGTCGCCGCCCGCCGCTGGCTCGCCAAGCTGCGCGAGCACACCGACAAGCCGGTGCGCTACCTGGTCCTCAGCCACTACCACGCCGTCCGCGTGCTGGGCGCCAGCGCGTTCGACGCCGAGGTGGTCGTCAGCTCCGAGCAGACCAAGCACCTCATCGAGGAGCGCGGCCAGCAGGACTGGGAGAGCGAGTACGGCCGGATGCCGCGACTGTTCGAGGAGCCGGCGTCCATCCCCGGCCTGACCTGGCCGACCATGACCTTCCGCGACAAGCTGACCATCGAGCTCGGCGGCGACCGCGGCGAGCTGGTCCTGGAGTACCTCGGGCGCGGGCACACCGAGGGCGACATCGTGGCCTGGCTGCCCAAGCAGGAGATCGTCTTCGCCGGCGACCTGGTGGAGTCGCAGGCCGCGCTCTACACCGGCGACGCGTTCCACTTCGACTGGGCGGCCGGCACCCTCGACCGGGTCAAGGCGCTCGGCGCGCAGCAGCTGGTCGGTGGCCGCGGCGCCATCGCCCGCGGCCGCGACGGCGTGGACGCCGCGATCGAGCAGACCCGCGACTTCCTGCTCACGATGCAGCGCACGGTCGGCGACGTGCACCGCGCCGGCGGCACGCTGACGCAGGCCTTCGCCGCGACGCACGAGGCCCTGGCCCCCAAGTACGGCAGGTGGCCGATCTTCGAGCACTGCCTGCCCTTCGACGTCCAGCGGCTGTGGGACGAGTTCTCCGGCATCGAGCGCCCGGTCATCTGGACCGCGGAGCGCGACCGGCAGGTCTGGGACGAGCTGCAGGGATGAGGCCCGCGATGACCTCCGACCTGCCCGTGCTGGTCGTCGGCGCCGGCCCGGTCGGCCAGACCGCCGCGCTGCTCCTGGCCCGCTGGGGCCTGCGGGTCGTCGTCCTCGACGGCCGCCCCGAGCGGGACGCGATCGGCAGCAAGGCGATCTGCCAGCAGCGCGACGTCCTCGACGTCTGGGACGCCGTCGGTGTCGGCGCCGAGGTCGCCCGCCGCGGCGTCACCTGGACGACGGCGCGCACCTTCCACCGCGACGCGGAGCTGTTCAGCTTCCAGTTCGCCGACCGCGGGAAGTCCCCGTTCCCGCCGTTCGTGAACATCTCCCAGTGCGAGACCGAGCAGCTGCTCGACGCGCGCATCGCCGATCAGCCGCTGATCGAGGTGCGCTGGGGCGCGCGGGTGACCGGCGTCGACCAGGACGAGTCCGGTGTGACCCTCACCTGCGCGACTGGGGACGGCGAGCAGCGGGTGCGCGGCTCGTACGTCGTCGCCTGCCCCGGCCCGCGCAGCGACGAGCTGCGGTCGGCCCTCGGGCTCACCTTCGAGGGCGAGACGTTCGACGACCACTTCCTCATCTGCGACATCCGGACCGACCTGCCCGGCTGGGAGACCGAGCGCCGATTCTACTTCGACCCGGTGTGGAACCCGGGCCGCCAGGTGCTCATCCACCCCTGCCCGGACTCCACCTTCCGCATCGACTGGCAGGTGCCGCCGGAGTTCGACCTCGCCGCCGAGGAGGCCTCGGGCGGGCTGGACCGGCGGATCCGCCAGGTCATCGGCGACCGCGACTACGAGGTCGTGTGGAAGTCGGTCTACCGGTTCCACTCCCGGGTCGTCGACCGCATGCGGGTCGGTCGGGTGCTCGTCGCCGGCGACGCGGCGCACCTGGTCTCCCCCTTCGGCGCGCGCGGCCTCAACTCCGGGGTGCTCGACGCCGAGAACGCCGCCTGGAAGGTGGCCTTCGTGCTCCGCGGCTGGGCGCCGGAGTCGCTGCTGGACAGCTACCACGACGAGCGGCACGCCGCGGCCCTGGAGAACATCGAGGTCACCGGCGCGACCATGCGGTTCCTGGTGCCCGGCAGCGAGGACGACGCCCGGCACCGGCTCGACGTCCTCGAGCGGGCCGCGACCGACCCGGCCGCCCGCGCACAGGTCGACTCCGGCCGGCTGGCCGAGCCGTTCTGGTACGTCGACTCACCGCTGACCACCCCCGACGAGCGCCGCCCGTTCCCGGGCCGCCCCGCCCGCGGCGACGTCCCGGTCCCCGCCCCCGGGGTCCTCGTGCCCGACTGCCCGGTCACCGTGCCGGGCCGGCCGGACGTCGTCCGGCTGCGCCAGCTCGCCCGCGCGGGCGTCACCGTGCTGGTCGGGGACGACGCCGAGACGCCGTCCCTGCCCGACCTCGGCGACCTCCCGGTGGCCGTGCACCGCGTCCGCAACCTGGACGGCGGGCCGACGCTGCGCGAGGCGCTCGGCATCCGGCCCGACGAGGTCTGGGTGTTGCGGCCCGACGGGCACGTCGCCGCCGTCCTCACGCGCGCCGTCGAGGTCGCCCCCGCGGTGGCCCGGCTGCTCACCCGCCCCGTCCCCACCCCCGTCCCGGCCTGACCCGTCCCGCTCCCGGGCCAAAGTGGCCACTTTGGCCCCTCGATTCGAGGAGGCATCTCCATGGCGTTCTACCGGCAGGTGGGCAGCGTCCCGCCGAAGCGGCACACCCAGCACCGGCGTCCCGACGGCGGCCTGTACCACGAGGAGCTGGTCGGCGAGGAGGGCTTCTCCTCGGACTCCGCGCTGCTCTACCACCGCGGCGTGCCCTCGGCGATCGTCGACGCCCGCCCCTGGGAGCTGCCCGACCAGACGCTGACCCCCAACAGCCCGCTGGTGCCCCGGCACCTGAGGCTGCACGAGCTGTTCCCCGGCGAGGAGCACAAGGCCCTCGACCCGGTCACCGGCCGCCGCCTGGTGCTGGGCAACGGCGACGTCCGCATCTCCTACGCGGTGTCGTCCCTGACCAGCCCGTACTACCGCAACGCCACCGGCGACGAGTGCGTCTACCTCGAGCGGGGCGCGGCGAGGGTGGAGACGGTGTTCGGCGCGCTGGAGGTGGGCGCCGGCGACTACGTGGTCATCCCGCGGACCACCACCCACCGCTGGATCCCGACCGGGACCGAGCCGCTGCGCACCTACGCCATCGAGGCCAACTCCCACATCGCCCCGCCCAGGCGGTACCTGTCCCGCTACGGGCAGTTCCTCGAGTCCGCCCCGTACTGCGAGCGGGACCTGCGCGCCCCCGCCGAGCCGCTGCTGGTCGAGGGCAGCGACGTGGAGGTCTACGTCAAGCACCGCGGCACCGGGCCGGGCGGGCTGGCCGGCACGGTGCACGTCGTCCCCGAGCACCCGTTCGACGTGGTCGGCTGGGACGGGCACCTCTACCCCTACGCGTTCAACGT
>NZ_JBJGYU010000027.1:0-64941 GCF_054050155.1 Geodermatophilus sp. SYSU D00703
GCACCGTCTCCCGCTCGGGCCAGACGGTCGCCGCGACGCGCCGGCGCAGCTCGGTGAGCGCCTCGTCGGGCACCTCCACCCGGAACGGGCGGACGGCCCTGCTGGTCTCCTGGTCGACTGCGGTCATCGCGGTGCCCGTCCCTTCTGTGCGAGGTGGCCGGAACCGGCGCGGGCCGGCCTAGCCGAAGGTGAAGGCGAAGGCCCGCACCCCGGGGTCGGAGAAGGTGATCTCGAACGTGCGCCCGGTGACCGGGCCCCGCCGGCGGACGAGCTGGTACAGCCGCGGTTCGGTCGCCGTGCCGGTGCCGTCGTCGTCCACGTCGTCCCCGTGGTCGGCGCCGGGCGGCGCGCCGTCGAGACGCACGGTGAAGCGCACCGGCGTACCGGCCGGCGGCGGGGCCATGACCAGGTGCAGGTCGCGGGCGGTGAACCGGGCGGCGAGCCGCCCGCCGGCCTCGTCGAGCCGGACGGCGTCCGGCTGCACCGTCCATCTCCCCGCCAGCGCCCAGGCGCCGGCGGCCAGCCGGGCCGGGGTGGTGTAGCGACGCGAGGCGCCGGGGACCGCCCGCTCCGGGGAGGCGAAGGCGTCGGTGCGCTCGGCGCCGAGGTAGGTCTCCGCCGATCCCAGGTCGGCCCAGTCGGCGGCCGCCTCGATGCCGGAGCCCTCGACGGACACCGGGAGCGGCAGCGCGTCCCCGGCGCCGGCCTCGTCCAGCAGCCGGCGGATGACCTCCTCCGACTCCTCGTAGGCGCCCTCGCCGAAGTGGGTGAAGCGGATGTGTCCCTGCGCGTCGACGACGTAGAGGGCCGGCCAGTACATGTTGGCGAAGGCGGTCCAGATGGCGTAGTCGCTGTCGAGGGCGACCGGGTAGGTGATCCGCCGGTCCTCGACCGCCCGGCGGACGTTGTCGACGTCGTGCTCGAACCCGAACTCGGGGGTGTGGACGCCGAGCACCACCAGTCCGGCGTCCCGGTAGGCCTCGGCCCAGGCGCGGACGTAGGGCACGGTGCGCAGCCAGTTGATGCACGTGTAGGTCCAGAAGTCGACGGCCACCACCCGCCCGCGCAGCCCCTCGGTCGTCAGCGGCGGCGAGTTGAGCCACCCGGTGGCGCCGTCCAGGGACGGCATCCGGCCCTCGACGGGGCGTCGCCCGGGCGCCCAGCCGGGGCCGCGGATCGCCTCGCGGACCGCGGCGAGGAGGGACCGGTTGGATTCCATGGCGCGTTCCTCGATCCGGTGCGGGGATCCCGTGCGTGGCCCAGGCTGGTCCGGTCCTCCCCCGGCGGGATCAGGGACGAAGGGCCTGCCGTGGTGTGTCGGGACGGCCGGTGACCGGTCCCGTCCCCCGGTGCAGCGGTGCCGAGCCGCCTCCCGTGCGGCGACCGTGGGACGCGCTGCTCCGGGACCGAGGACGCCGTGGAGTTCGACGACGGGCCCACCGGCTTCCCCCCGGCCGGCCGGCTGCTGGCCGACGGCGCACCGTCGCTGACGGAGCTGCTGCGCCGGGGGCGGGTCGGCCAGGACGACCTCGCCGCCGAGCACCTGCGCCGCGGGTCGTGGACACTGCGTCGGCGGTGGCCCGGGACGCGCTGCGCCGACGGCCGCGCCGACCGGACCACGGCCGACGAGCAGGCCATGGCGTCGCCCCCGGACCGCGCGTGGACGCCGGAGGACGCCGCGCTCGCCGCCGTCGCCGGCACCCTGGGCCTGCTGGGGACGCCCCGGACGCTGCCGACCGAGGAGCTGCTCGAGCAGACCGGACCGGTGCGCTGGCTGGTCGAGCTGGTGGTCGAGGAGGTGGACCAGGCGATCTCCCGCGGCCGGTTCATGATCCGGGCGGTCACCTGGGCCGACGGAACCCCCGGCTGAGGATCCCGGCCGATCGAGGAGGGGCCGGACCGGTGAACCGGTCCGGCCCCTCCCCCGCGGAGGTCACCCGCGCTGCTTCACCACCGAGTGGTCGTAGGTGGCGTCGAGGACGGCGAGGTCCCCGGTGGGCAGGTTCGACACCGAGACCGTGAAGTCGCGGCCCTGACCGTTGGCGCAGCGCGTGTCCAGGACCGGGGTGCTGATCCGGTCACCGGTGAACCGGTAGACGGAGTTGCCCGCGGCGTCGACGAGCTCCCCGTCGATCGTGCTGCCCGGGGTGAGGTCGCAGGCAGCGATGACCTGGACCGTCCAGTTGTCGTCCTGTACCCCGTCGGTCTCGATCCACTGGTCGGAGGAGAGCTCCGCCGGGACGCCGTCCACCGTGACGTCGTCGACGAACCAGCCGGTGTCGAGGTAGGCGGCGTCGGTCGAGTAGCGGAACCGGACGTCGGTGGCCCCGGCCGGCAGCGTCGCCGAGTACTCCACGTACCGCGGGTCGTCGACCGAGTAGGTGCCGCCGGAGGTCCCGGTGATGGCGTTGCCCTCCTCGTTGTTGCCGTGCGGGTCGTCGTCGGTCGAGACGACGGCGCCGCTGGCGACGTCGGTCACCCGCACGGGAACCCACTCCCCGTCGACCACGGCCTCGACGAAGGCGTGGTCCCAGCCCTCCTCGATGAAGTGCCAGTTCCAGAAGGAGACGGTCTGGCCGCCGGTGACCGGGGTGTCGACGTCGAGCACCGTGTCGGACTGGCTGGCGTAGCCGCCCCACCAGTGCGTCTCGCCGGTGTGGGGAGCGATCCCGGTGACGGCCTCGCCCTCGAACTCGAGCGACACCTGCGGGCCGGGGTTGCGGAACGTCTCGTAGGAGACGCCGAAGGGCAGCGCGGTGCCGTCGGGGCGGGTGCCCGGCCGGTTCCACTTCGCCTCCGGCTGCGCGCCCTGATAGGCGCCGCGGTCGTCCCAGAACTCCTGGTTGGCGATGTCGACGGTCCAGCCGCCGGACGCCGGCCCCAGGTCGAAGTTCGCCAGGTCCCACAGCTGCGAGCCCTCGGCGTCCAGGTACATCGTCACGGCCCAGTCGCGGAACAGCTCCTCGGCCGAGCGCAGGCCGGCGCCGGTGCGGGCGTTGAACTCGTCGATCGCGTTCTGCACGCCGGCCATGCCGTCGGCCTGCTCGGCGAAGACCAGCTGGATCAACAGGTCACCGGCGGTGTCGTCGTACGCCAGGTCGGGGGTGAGGTCGCCGTCGCCGTTCCCACCGGCCTGCTCCCACAGGTAGGCGAAGTAGCTGAACGACGCGCCGTAGTTCTCCAGGCCGCCGCCCCAGCGGGTCAGCGAGGTCTCCCGGTGGAAGACCTGCTGGTAGGTGAGGTGGCTGCCGGTCATGTCGTAGCCGTTGAGGAAGGCCGCGGTGTCGGCCAGGCCCTCGTCCACCCAGGAGAGCTCACCGGCGTCGGAGTAGTTCATCAGCAGGTGCTCGAGCTCGTGGGCGATGACGCCCTCGTACAGCTCGGGGCTGTCGTTGGCCGGGTCCCCGTCGGTCCAGGGCTGCGCGCTGGGGTCCTCCCCGATGCGGTTGGCCCAGTCGAAGGCGTCCAGGACGATCACGTTCATGCCGAGGCCGTCGATGAAGTCCGGCGCGAAGTAGCCGGCGGTGTACGAGGTGACCGAGCAGTCGTAGTACTGCTCGTCCTGCACGTTGTAGACGAGGGTCACCAGCGCGTCGCTGCCGGGGTCGGACGGGTCGGCCGCCCCCATCGCGCCGAAGTGCTCCTCGTCGACCCGCACGATCTGGCTGCTCAGCTCCTCGCCGAGGAAGTCGACCTGCTCCTGGGTGATCGCGTAGTCGCCGACCCCCTCCCCGCACGGGACGAACTCGTCGGCGGGGTCGTGGTCGAAGGCGGGGTCGAGGCTGTGCACGCCCTCGGGGCCGTCGAGCGCGCCCACGGGCACGTACACGTACACCGGGGTGCCGTCGTCGGTGGTCCCGCCGTAGGCCCGCTCGAACGGCTGGTGGTAGGTGCCGCCGGCCGCCGAGTCGTTGATCGGGACGGTGAGGACGGCGTCCCCCGGCGAGCCGGGATCCACCGGCGGGGTGTCGGAGTGGTCGGCCATGGCCGGTCCGGCCAGGCCGACGACGGCGAGCACGGCGGCGGCGGAGCCGGCCGCGAGCGTGCGGGTGGTCGGTCGCATCTGCGCCCTCTCCCGGCCCGGGAGGGACCCGGGCCCTGTCCGGGGACGACGGCCTTCGCCGTCCCGCCCGGCACCGCCGGGGCAGCAGACGGTAGCCCGGCGAAGTGACTCTGTGTAGACCTTTTCTCAACGCACAGTGACTGCTATCCGCGCGCACGCACGGTCGTCGGCCGGGCCCGGAGGGGTTCGCCGCGCGCTCCCGGCCGCGACGGCCGAGGATTCGGCGTGCCCATCGACCACGTCGCCACGTATCCCGCCGGCCCGGACGACGTCCTCGCCGTCCTCACCGACGAGTCCTTCCTCCGCGACTACGCCCGGGCCCTGGGCGCCCGGCTGGAGGAGGTCGACACCGCGACCGACGACGACGGTCCGCGGACGACGGTGCGGCTGCTGGCCCCCACCACGGGCATCCCCGCGGTGTTCACCCGGTTCGTCGGCCGGGAGGTGCCGGTCGTCGACCGCCGGGTCTGGACGGCCGACGACGGCAGCGGCCACCGCGGCGTCCTGCACGTGAGCGCGGAGGTCTTCGGCCGCACCGCGGTGATCCGGGGCGAGCGCCGGCTGGCCCCGGCCGCAGGTGGCACCCGGTCGACGGTGACCGGGGAGGCGGAGGTCGACGCGCCGCTGGTCGGCCGGCAGGCGGAGGCCGCCGTCCGGGAACTGGCGCTGGTCGTGCTGCGGCGCGAGGACGAGGTGCTGCGGCGCTGGCTGGGCGACCCCGACCGGTAGCCACCGATGCGGTCAGGGGAGGTCCCGCGCGTACCAGACCTCCCGCAGCCGGTGGCCGCGCCACTCGCGCTCGAGCACCTCCCCGGTGGCGCGCCAGCCGCCGGCCTCGTAGAAGCGCCGCGGCCCGGCGTTGCGCTCCTCGGTCCGCAGTCGCGCCGACCGGTGACCGGCCGCCCGCAGCCGGTCGAGCACGGCGGCGAGCAGCAGCCGCCCGGTCCCCCGCCCCTGCTCGTCGGGGTCGACGTACAGGTAGGCGACCTCGCCGGTCGCCTCGTCGGCGCGGGCGAAGCCGACGACCTGCCCGGACCGCTCGGCGACGAGGAACCCCGGCTCGGCCAGCCGCGTCCGCCAGGTGTCCACCTCCGGCCGGGCGAGCACGTCCCCCAGGAACGGCGACCACGCGGCCCGGCCGGCCCGTGCGTGCACCGCGGCGACCGCCGGGGCGTCGTCCGGCGTGGCCGGCCGGAGCCCGACCCCGGTCAGCCGACCGGCGCCCGGGCGGCGTGCTCGCGGCGCAGCCGCAGCCGGTGGCGGTGCGCCTGCGGCGAGTGGACGACGGTGACCGGGCACGTCGCGTGCAGCGCGCAGTGCATGCTCACCGAGCCCAGCAACATCGTCGAGAAGCCGCCGTGACCGCGGCTGCCGACCACGAGCAGGTCAGCACCGGCCGACTCCCGGACGAGCACGTCGGCCGCGGTGCCCAGGGCCGCCTCCACCCGGACCTCTGGCGCCGGCTGCGGCGCGTCGCGCACCACCTCGGCGACGAACGCCTGCGCCCGTTCCAGCGCCGCGGCCCGCGCCTGGTCCGGCTCGTACTCGCCGACCGCGTTGAAGTCCATCCACGCCTCGGGCGGGAAGTACGCGGTGACCGCCTCGACCGGCACGCCGCGGCGGGCGGCGTCCTCCAGTGCGAAGCGCAGCGCCGCCCGCGCCCCCTCCGAGCCGTCCACCCCGACGACGACCCGCCGCTCCCGAACCGGACTCTCGTCGGGCTGCTCGGTCATGACTCCTCCCCCGGCCCCCGACCGCGGGCACCGTGCGCCGCGGTCCGCCGGCCCGGTCCGATCATGATCGTCCGGCCAGCGGCCGGACAGGGACCTTCGTCGGCGGGGCCGGGGACCCGCCCGGGACGCCGTTGCACCGGCGCGACGGCGCGCCCGGGCGTACCGTCCGCCCATGGCTGCGGAGCCCTCCACCGCAGACCGGCTGGTGGCCGGGCGCTACGCGCTGCGCGAGGTCCTCGGCCGGGGCGGCATGGGCGTCGTCTGGCTGGCCACCGACCTGAAGCTGGAGCGGCCGGTCGCGGTCAAGGAGGTCACCTTCGCGCTGCACCTCACCGAGGAGGAGCGGCGCGTGCTGCGGGCGCGCACGCTGCGCGAGGCCCGGACGGCGGCCCGCCTGGACCACCCCTGCGTCACCGCGGTCTACGACGTCGTGGAGGAGGACGGCCGTCCCTGGCTGGTGATGGAGCACGTCGAGTCGTGCAGCCTCCAGCAGATCGTCGACCAGCAGGGGCCGCTGCCGTGGCCGGCCGTGGCCCGCATCGGCCTCGACGTCCTCTCCGCGCTGGAGGCCGCGCACCGGGCGGGCATCGTGCACCGCGACGTCAAGCCGGCCAACGTCCTCGTCGCCCCCGACGGGCACGCCTGCCTCACCGACTTCGGCATCGCCACGGCCACCGGCGACTCCGCCATCACGACGACCGGCGCGATCATCGGCTCGCCGTCGTACATGGCGCCGGAGCGGGCCAACGGCGAGCAGCCGCGGCCGCCGGTGGACCTGTGGTCCCTCGGCGCCACCCTGTACACCGCCGTCGAGGGCCGGCCGGCCTTCGCCAAGGGCGAGCCGATGGCCACCCTGCTGGCGGTCGTCACCGAGGAGCCCGCGCCGATGGTCCGCGCCGGCCCGCTGGAGCCCCTGCTGCGCGGGCTGCTCACCAAGGACCCGGCCCGGCGCGCGACCGCCGAGCAGGCGCGTCGCGACCTCGAGGCCGCGCTGGCGCAGGCGGAGCCGGCGGCCTGGTCGCCGCCGCGTCCCGCACCGCCCCGCTCCGACGTGGCCGACCCCCCGCCCGAGGGCAGCCGGGTCGAGCGCTTCGACGCCGCGGACCTCAAGGCCCTCGCGTCGGCCTCGGCCACCGCGCTGGGCTCGGTCGCCCGGGACGCCGGCCACTACCTCGCCGAGCGCCGGCGCGAGCGCCGCGCGGCCACCTCCGGACGGGAGCCGGCCGCGGCGGAGTGGCGACCGGCTCCCCCGCCGCCCCGCCGGCGCCGGTTCAAGCGCCGCTGGGTCGTCGTCCCGGTCATGACCCTGCTGCTGCTCGCCCTGGCCCTGGTCGCCGGCGTCACGGCCCTGGCCGGGTACCTGCTCGGCTGGTTCTGAGGGCGCGGACGCGGCCGACGTGCGGCACGCTCGGCAGACATGACGACGCCTTCCCCCGACACGCCGCAGCCGCGGGACATCGCGCTGGAGCTGGAGACGCCCGAGCAGGCCGGTGACCTCGAGGCGCAGAGCGACCCCGAGGACGGGGACGGGGACGACGACTGATGCGCAGCCGCGACGTCCTCCTGTACGCCTACGAGCAGATCGCCGAGACCTTCTCCGCCACCGTCGAGGGCCTCTCCGCCGAGGACCTCGCCGCCCGCCCCGCGCCCGGCACCAACCCCATCGGCTGGTTGGCCTGGCACCTGCTGCGGGTGCAGGACGACCACCTCGCCGACGTGGCCGGCACCGAGCAGGTGTGGACCGGGCAGGGCTGGGCCGACCGCTTCGGCCTGCCCCTCGATCCCGGCGCCACCGGCTACGGCGCGAGCACCGAGGAGGTGGACGCCGTCCGCGTGCCGTCGGCGGACCTGCTGCTCGGCTACTGCGCGGCGGTGTCGGCGCGGACGGCGGAGTTCCTGCGCGGCCTGTCCGACGACGACCTCGACCGGGTGGTGGACACCCGCTGGGACCCGCCGGTGACCCTCGGCGTCCGCCTGGTCAGCGTGATCGGCGACGACTTCCAGCACCTCGGGCAGGCCGCCTACGTCCGGGGGCTGCTGGGCCGCTGACCGCGGCAGGAACGGCCTTCGCTGCCCTAGCGTCGGCGTCCGTGACGAGTCCGGACTTCTACGCCGTGGAGGAGCTCCTCGAGCCGGAGGAGATCGAGGTGCGCGACCGCGTGCGCGCCTTCTGCGAGACCGAGGTGACGCCGCGGATCAACGACTACTGGGAGCGCGCGGAGTTCCCCTTCGAGCTGGTGCCCAAGATCGCCGGGCTGGGCATCGCCGGCGGCACCATCCGCGGGTACGGCTGCCCCGGCATGAGCGCCGTGTCGGCCGGCCTCGTCGCGGCGGAGCTCGCCCGCGCCGACGGCAGCATCGGCACCTTCAACGGCGTGCACAGCTTCCTGGCCATGCAGTCGATCGCGCTGCTGGGCGACGAGGAGCAGCGCGAGCGCTGGCTGCCGGCGATGGCGCGGATGGAGCGGATCGGCGCGTTCGGCCTCACCGAGCCCCGGCACGGCTCGGACGCCGTCGGCCTGGAGACCTCCGCCCGCCGGGACGGCGACTCCTACGTCCTCAACGGCCAGAAGAAGTGGATCGGCAACGGGTCGATCGCCGACCACGTGCTGATCTGGGCCCGCGGCGAGGACGGCGCGGTCGGCGGGTACGTCGTCGACAGGGGGACGCCGGGCTACGAGGCGACCGTCATGACCGGCAAGACGGCGCTGCGCGCGGTGTGGCAGGCGGAGATCACGCTGACCGACGTCCTCGTCCCCGTGGAGAACAGGCTGGCGCACTGCTCGTCGTTCAAGGACGTCTCGACGGTCCTGGACTGCACCCGGTACACCGTCGCCTGGCGGGCCCTGGGCCTGGCCACCGCCTCCTACGAGCTGGCCCTGGCGCACGCCCTGCGCCGTGAGCAGTTCGGCGCACCGATCGCCGGCTACCAGCTGGTGCAGGACAAGCTGGCCCGGATGCTGGCCGAGATCACCTCGATGCAGCTCATGTGCTGGCGTCTGTCGAAGCTCGCCGACGCCGGCCGGATGACCGCCGCCATGGCGTCGCTGGCGAAGATGAACCACGCCGCGAAGGCCCGCGCCATCGTCGCCGACGCCCGCGACATCCTCGGTGGCGACGGGATCCTGCTGGACAACCACGTGGCCCGCCACCACGCCGACATGGAGGCCGTGTTCACCTTCGAGGGCACCGACTCGGTGCAGGCGCTCATCGTGGGACGCGAGATCACCGGCCTGTCCGCGATCAGCGGCCGCCGCCCCGAGCGGCGCTGACCCCTTCGACTCAGCCCGCCGCGGCGAGCTCCCGGTCGACCGCCGTCACCTCACGGCACTCGGGGCAGGCGGTGCGCCCGGCCCCCACGCGCTGCCACTGCTGCGACCCCCACACCTGCACGATCGCGCCGCACACGGCGAGCTCCACCTCGCCGTCCAGCTCGGACGGCGGCCGGTGGGCCTCCACGGCGTGCCACGGGGTGCTCTGCTCGGTCGGACGCCCCGGTGACCAGCGATCGGGGCGGGCGAAACCCACGGCGTACGACTCCACGCCACCCCTGTAACCGGGCTCACAAGATCGAAACCATGCGACCGGAGGATCCGGACGACCGCGTCCGGATCCCGTGTGGAGGCCGGCCCGGCGGGGGTATCCCCGGGGCCCACGGACCACGAGGAGCCGACCATGACACAGACCGAGCCCCAGCGCGACGTCGTGGACCTGTTGAGCGCCGACCACCGGGAGTTCGACGCGATCTTCACCCAGCTCGAGGGCCTGTTCGGACAGACCGGGCCGGACGCCCTGCAACGCAAGCGCGAGCTGGTCGACGAGGTGACCATCGGCCTGGTGAAGCACTCGGTCGCCGAGGAGACACAGGTCTACCCGCGCGTGGAGAAGCAGGTGGACAGGGAGGAGGCCGAGCACTCCAAGCACGAGCACGCCGAGGCCGAGGAGACCATGAAGCGGCTCGAGCGGATGGACCCCGACGACCCGTCGTTCGACACCGAGGTGGCGACGCTGATCCGCGAGATCCGGCACCACGTCGAGCACGAGGAGAGCCGGATGTTCACCGAGCTGCGAGCGTCCGTCAGTCGCGACGAACTCGTGGAGATGGCCGAGAAGGTGGAGCGGGTCAAGGCCATGGCGCCCACCCGTCCGCACCCGATGACCCCCAACGAGCCGGGCGTGCGCACCGTCCTCGGACCGGTCGCCAGCCTGCTCGACCACCTGCGCGACGCGGTCAGCGGGCGGGGGAAGACGAGCGACTGAGGGACACCATCGGCTCCTCCCGCGTTACCGTCGAGAGGCACGACCCGGGAGGAGCGCACGCCGTGGAACCTGTCAGCCTGCTCGTCGGTGCGGCGCTGCTCGCCGTGGGCTTCCTCGGCGGGCGGCTGAGCCGGCGCACCAAGCCGGCACCCCCCGCGCTGCCGGCCCCGCTCTGCGGGTGCGGTCACACGCTGAGCCAGCACGACACCGAGTCCAACACCTGCTACGCCGAGCTGCGCCGCGACACCTTCGACAAGCGCGGCCGCTGGTCGGGACACCAGTGGGTGCCCTGCACCTGCCGGCAGTACGTGGGCCCACGGCCGATCGACGAGGTGTTCATGCCCCGGCTGCTCCCGCCGTCGACCGAGTGACGCTCAGCCGTCCGGCCCACCGGCGTCGAGGTCGCTGAGGGCCCGGACCAGCGACTCGACCCGCGCCGGCCCGAGCGTCTCGGCCAGCGCGGCCTCGTGCGCGCCCACCAGCGCCACCAGCCGCGCCAGGCGGGTCCGCCCGCGCGCGGACAGGTGCACCCGGACGCGGCGGCCGTCGTCCGGGTCGGGCAGGCGATAGGCCTCGGCGGCGTCGACCAGCCCGTCGACCAGCCGGGTCAGCGTCGGCGCAGGCAGGGACAGCGCGGCGCCGAGCTCGCTCATCGACCGCCCCGGCCCGGCGGCCAGGCAACGCATCACCCGGTAGCCGTCGAGCGTGGCGCCGTCCTCGGCCAGGACGGCCGCGACCCCGCGGGCGACCCGGCGCTGGGCGACGGTCAGCAGCTCCACCAGGGACGGGGCGGCCCTCGGCTCCGCCTGCTGCTCGACGACCATGGCGGCACCATACTCATCGGGTGCCCGAGCCGACCGGTCCGCTGGACGCGTGGGAGGCCACCCTCCTCCCCCGCCGTCCGGACGTCGTCCGGGTCGGGCTGGCCGTGCCGCTGTCCGGGCCGCTGGCGTTGACCGCGCCGTCCGCCCTGGACCTCGCCGGTCTCGCGGTGGACGAGACCAACGCCGACGGCGGCGTGCGGGGGCGCGCGGTCGAGCTCGTGACCGTCGACTCCGGCCGGCCGCCGCAGCAGGTCGCCGCGGAGGCGGCCGCACTGCACGAGGCCGGCGCGATCGACGTCCTCGTCGGGCTCCACACCAGCGACGTGCACCGCGCGCTCGAGGCCGCGCTGGCCGGGCGGGTGCGCTACGTCTTCACCCCGCCGCACGAGGGCGGCCGGCGCCGGGCGGGCGTGCTGCGGATCGGCTCCTCCCCGCGCGACCAGCACGCGGCCGCGCTGGCCTGGCTGGTCACCTCGCGCCGCGCCCGGCGCTGGGTGCTGGTCGGCAACGACTACGTGTGGCCGCAGGCGGTGCACCGGGCGGCGGCCGCCGTCCTGCACGAGCTCGGCGCCGAGGTGGTCGGCGAGCGGCTGGTGCCCTTCGGCGCCGACGACCCGGGCCCGGTGCTCGACCTGGTGCGGCGCACCCGAGCCGACGCGGTGCTGCTCAGCCTCGTGGGCCGGGACCTGGTCACCTTCAACCGGGAGTTCGCCCGCAGCGGACTCGACCGGCGGGTGGTGCGGCTCTCCGGCGCGCTGGAGGAGAACGGGCTGTACGCGGTCGGCGGCGACCGCACCGGCGAGCTGTTCGCCTGCATGCCCTCCTTCGCCGCCACGGACGGCGCCGCCGACGAGGGCCAGCTCGCGCTCCAGGAGCGGCACGCGCGGCGGGCCGGCCCCACGGCCCCGGTGGTCTGCGCCTACGCCCGCGGCGTCTACGACGGCGTCCGCCTCGCCGTCTCCCTCGCCGGGCGCGGGACGGCGCCCCGGCCGGCGGCCGCCCGGCCCCGCCTGGCCCGCGCCGACGGGCTGGCCTTCTCCGAGGTGCGCACCGCCTGACCCCGCGGGGCGCACCGCCGGACCCGCACTTGCTTCCATCTGGAAACAGATGGGGCCTACTCTCTCCCCGCCCGGCCCCCGAGCCGGAGGAGAGGAGGAGCCGTGAGCGACCCCCGCACCACGACCAACGCCGGCGATCCCGCCGGCCGGCTCCCGGGCGCTGCCCGGGGGCCCGTCCCCGCGACCGGCGACCCCGGCGTCGAGGCCTTCGGCTACCGGCAGGAGCTCAAGCGCTCGCTGAGCTTCACCGACCTGCTGGTCTACGGGCTCATCTTCATGGTCCCGATCGCGCCGTTCGGCATCTTCGGCAGCGTCTTCCAGGCCTCGGGCGGGATGATCGCGCTCGCCTACGCCATCGGCGGCCTGGCCATGGCGTTCACCGCCGCGTCCTACTCGCAGATGTCGCGCGCGTTCCCGATGGCCGGCTCGGTCTACACCTACGCCGGGCGCGGCATCGCCCAGCCGGTCGGGTTCATCGCCGGCTGGATGATCCTGCTCGACTACGTGCTCGTCCCCGGCCTGCTCTACCTCATCGCCGCGGTGGCCATGAACTCCATCTGGGCCTCGGTGCCGGTGTGGGTCTGGCTGGTCGGCTTCGTCGTCCTCAACACCGTCGTCAACTACTTCGGCATCGAGTTCACCGCCCGGGTCAACAAGGTCATGCTCGTCGCCGAGCTGATCGTGCTGGCGATCTTCCTGGTCGTCGGCGTCGTCGCCCTGGCCTCGGGCGAGGGGCGTGGCTTCGACTTCACACCGATCTACAACAGCGACACCTTCTCGTTGGAGCTGGTGTTCGGCGCGGTGTCGATCGCGGTGCTGAGCTTCCTCGGCTTCGACGGCATCTCCACGCTGGCCGAGGAGAACCGCGAGTCGGCCCGGTCGATCGGCAAGGCGATGATCGCCGCTCTGGCGCTGGCCGGGACGCTCTTCATCGTCCAGACCTGGGTCGCCGCCCTGCTCGTCCCCGACCCGGACACCCTCATCGCCGAGGGCGACGCGGCCGGGACGGCGTTCTACGACGCGGCCGACGTCGCCGGGGGTGCGTGGCTGGCCACGCTCACCGCGATCGCCACCGCCATCGCGTGGGGCTTCGCCAACTCGCTGGTCGCGCAGGCCGCCACGTCCCGGCTGCTGTTCGCCATGGCCCGCGACCGCCAGCTGCCCGGGTTCCTGCGCAAGGTGCACCCGACCCGCCGCGTGCCGGTCAACGCCACGCTCCTGGTCGCCGCGGTCTCCCTGGTGCTCGGCCTCTACATGAGCAGCCGGGAGGACGGCATCTCGCTGCTGTCCACGCTGGTGAACTTCGGCGCGCTGTCGGCGTTCCTGCTGCTGCACGTGTCGGTGGTCGTGCACTACGTCGTCCGGCGGAAGAGCCGGAACTGGTGGCTGCACCTGGCCGTGCCGGTGATCGGGTTCGCGATCCTCGTCTACGTCGTCATCAACGCGCAGGTGGCCGCGCAGACGCTCGGGTTCGTGTGGCTCGGGATCGGCGTCGTCCTGCTGGTCGTCCTGCTCGCCACCGGCCGCGAGGCCGAACTGAGCGCGGAGGAGGGTCTGTGACGGCCGCCCTGGAGGTCGTGACCGTCGAGCCGACGGCCGACCAGCTCCGCTACACCTTCGGCGGCGGCGAGCCCCTGGTCACCGTCGCCCCGGGCACCGTGGTCGAGCTGACCACCGAGGACTGCTTCGGCGGCCGGGTGCGCGGGGTCGACGACCTGCCCAGCCGGGTGTGCGAGTTCCCGTACCTCAACCCGGTCACCGGCCCAATCGCGGTGGAGGGCGCCGAGCCCGGCGACACCCTCGCCGTGCACCTGGTGGACATCGCGCCGGTCCGCGACTGGGCGGTGTCGACGACGTTCCCCCACTTCGGCGCGCTGACCACCACGCACTCGACGGCGATGCTGCACGAGGCGCTCGAGGAGCTGGTCTGGGTCTACGAGGTCGACCGGGAGCGCGGCACCTGTCTGTTCCGGCCCCGTCGCGGCGGGCCCGAGGTGGAGCTCCCGCTGGACCCGATGCACGGCACCATCGGGGTCGCGCCGGCCGGCGGGGAGGTGTTCGCCAGCATCACGCCCGGTGCGCACGGCGGGAACATGGACACCCCCGAGGCCCGGGCCGGGACGACGCTGTACTTCGGTGTCAGCGTGCCCGGCGGGCTGCTCTCCCTCGGCGACGGGCACTGCCGCCAGGGCGAGGGCGAGGTGTGCGGCACCGCGGTCGAGGCGGCCATGCGCACCGTCGTCGTGGTCGACCTGGTCAAGGGCGGCGCTCCGGCGTGGCCGCGGCTGGAGACCGACGAGTTCCTCGGGTCGACCGGGTCGGTGCGGCCGCTGGAGGACGCCTTCCGGATCAGCCAGCAGGACCTGGTGTCCTGGGCCGCGCAGCTGACCGGCTGGCACCTCCTCGACGCCTACCAGTTGGTCAGCCAGGCGGGACTGGCCCCGGCCGGCAACGTCGTCGACACCAACTACACGATGGTCGCCAAGCTGCCCAAGCGGTACCTCGGCGGCGCCGTCGCCGTGGACGGCGTGCACGACCGGCTGCGGGCGACCGCCGCCGCCTACCTGGCCGAGCGCTGACCCCCCGCGGCGGGGAGCTCCCGGCTCCCCGCCGCGGCTGCGCCGGGCCACCCTGGGGGACGTGTCCCCTCTCCCCCCGGACCTCGACGTCGCACTGGCCGGGCCCCCGACGGGCTGGTGGCCGCCGTGACCGCCGCTGTCACCGCGGCGCCTCCACGGCCGCGGTGACCTCGTCGTCGGTCGGGTTGCGCAGCACCCGCCCCTCGCGCCAGACCACCACCGGCAGGTCCTCCTCGGAGACCCCGAGCTCGGCCAGCAGCGCCGCCCCGTCGCCGGAGCTCTCCAGGTCGACGAAGGTCGCCGAGAGCCGGTGGTCGCGGGCGTAGGCCTGCAGCCGCCGGCTGTCGTCGGACTCGGCCCGCCCCACGATGCGCAGGTCGGCCGCGAGCTCCAGCAGCATGGACCGGCGGAGCAGGAAGGCGCGCAGCACCATCTCCTTGAGCGCAGGGTCGGCGGCGAACACCGCCTTCATCCCGTCGTGGTGCACGCGGACGGTCTCCGCGGGGCGGATCACGCAGGCGGTCAGCGACACCGGCTGGCCGCTGAACAGGTCCAGCTCGCCGAGGAACCGCCGCGCCCCGTGCACCGAGATCACCCGCTGGTCGGTCCGGCCGTGGTCCTCCACGATCGCGACCGCACCCGACAGGACGACGTGGAAGTCGTAGCCGGCGTCCCCCTCGCGGAACAGCGTGTCGCCGGCCGGGCACCAGCGCCGGGTCCCGTGCCGTTCCAGCAGCGCGAGCTGGGCGTCGGTCAGCCGGGGGAAGGCGCCCCCACGGTCGGGGGTCTCGGGCAGGTCGGCCGGGACGGGCGGCACGGCGTCCGACGGCGGGTCCGGCCGCTCACCGCCCCGCCGGGGACCGAGCATCGGGAGCACCAGTCCGTCGAGCCCGTCCACGCCCTCGAGGTCGTCGTCAACGAGCCTCGGCACGTCGGCCGGGTCCTCCCCCGCCGCGGCGAGCAGCTCGGCGGCGAGGGTGTCGGCGTCGTACGGTCCGGTGTGCCGCCGTCCGCCGATGAAGAAGGTGGGGGTGCCCCCGACGCCGCTGGCCTCGGCGGACTCGACGTCCTCCTCGACCCGGCGGGCGAACCGGCTGGCGCCCAGGTCCCGGGCGAAGCGCTGGACGTCGAGCCCGATGGCGGCGGCGTGCTCGAGCAGGTCCGGAGCGGAGAGCCGGTCCTGCTCGGCGAAGAGCCGGTCGTGCATCTCCCAGAAGCGGCCCTGCGCCGCGGCGGCCTCCGCGGCCTCGGCGGCCAGCTCGGCGCGCGGGTGGACGTCGACCAGCGGGACGTGCCGGAAGACGTAGCGCAGCCGGTCCCCGAAGCGCGCGCGCAGCTCCTCGACCGTGCCGGTGGCCCGCCCGCAGAACGGGCACTCGAAGTCGCCGTACTCGACGAGGGTCAGCGGCGCGTCGACCCGCCCCCGGACGTGGTCGCGCTCGGGGTCGACCGGCGGGTCCAGCAGCACCGGCCGGCCGGTGGCCCCGGGTGGCCGGCGCCGGTCGGCGAGCCGGAACAGCGCCCACCCGAGCAGCGCCGCCAGCACCGAGGCGGCGAGGACGCCGACCCGCGCCTCGTCGGCCAGCAGCTCGTCGTCGAACGCGAGGTCGACGATGAACAGCGAGATCGTGAACCCGATGCCCGACAGCGCGGCACCGCCGGCCAGCTGCAGGCCGGTGAGGCCGGGGGCGAGCTCGCCCAGGCGCAGGCGCACCGCCAGCCCGGTGCCCAGCAGGATGCCGGCGAGCTTGCCCAGCACGAGGCCCGCGACGACGCCGAGCGTCACCGGCGAGGTCGCGGCGGCGCGGAGGGTCTCGCTGGTCAGCGGGACGCCGGCGTTGGCGAGGGCGAAGACCGGGACGATGACGAACGCGGTCCACGGCTGCCACAGCTGCTCCAGCCGCTCGCTGGCCGACACCGACCGGTCGATGGACAGCCGAGCCAGCCGGGCGAACTCGGGGTTGGGCGACTGCTGGTAGGCGCGGGTGCGCCGGGCGGCGTCCTCCACCTCCGCCCGCCGAGCCGGGTAGGCGGGGACGAACAGGGCGATGACCACCCCCGCGAGGGTCGGGTGCACCCCGGAGGCGTACATCGCGACCCACACCGCGACGCCGAGCACGAGGTAGGCCGGGCCGCGCCACACCCGCAGGTGGCGCAGCCCCGCCATCAGCGCCAGGCCGAGGACGGCCAGGAGGAGCGGGCCGACCGCGAGGTCCTCGGTGTAGAACAGCGCGATCACGCTCAGCGCGCCGACGTCGTCGGCGATGGCCAGGGTGAGCAGGAACAGCCGCAGCTGGGCGGGGCAGGCCGGGCCGACCAGCGCCAGGACCCCGAGCAGGAACGCGGTGTCGGTGGAGATGACCACCCCCCAGGCCGACACGGCCGGGCTGCCCAGGTTGAAGGCGGCGTAGACCAGCGCCGGGACGGCGAGCCCGGTGACCGCGGCCAGGGCCGGCACCGCGGCCCGCCGCCGGTCGGTGAGCTCCCCCATCACCAGCTCGCGCTTGATCTCGAGCCCGACGACGAAGAAGAAGAACACCATCAGGCCGTCGTTGACCCAGTGCTGCAGGTCCAGCGAGAGCTCGGCGCCCCCCACCGAGATGGCCAGCTCGGTGTGCCAGAAGGCGTCGTAGCTGTCCCCCACCGGGGAGTTGGCCCACAGCAGCGCCACCACGGTCGCGACCAGCAGCAGCCCGGCGCTGCCGGCCTCGGTGCGCAGCCGCCGCCGCAAGGGGGCCACGCGGGCGAGCAGGCCGCTCCCGCCGGGGCTGGACTGCCGTGCGGCGGTGGCGGTCACCGGGCTCCCTCCTGGCTGGCCGGGCACAGCTGCGGTCCGGTCACGGCGCAGTGCGGACACTCCTCCAACCGCAGGTGGTGCTGCGGCTCTCCCGCACCCAGCGGCCGGCGGATCCACACGGCCGACACGACCGCGCCGGCGACCAGCAGCCCGGCGCAGACCAGCACCGCCGTCCGGAAGCCCGCCGAGAACGCCGCCGGGTCGGCGTAGTCCGCGCCGCTGATCCCGGCCACGACCGGCACGACGGCGACCGCCAGCAGGCCGGCGGCCCGGGCGACGGCGTTGTTCACCCCCGAGGCGACGCCGGCGAACCGGTCGGCGGCCGAGTCCAGCACGGTCGCCGTCAGCGGCGCCACCAGCAGGGTGAGGCCGGCACCGAACGCCACGGTCGCCGGCAGCACCTCGGTGAGGTACGAGGCGTCGGGCCCGATGCGCAGCATCAGCAGGACGCCGACGGCGGAGACCAGCGGCCCGGCGGTCATGAGCACCCGCGGGCCGATCCGCTGGGCCAGCGCCCCGACCCGCGCGGAGAACAGCAGCATCAGCACGGTGACCGGGAGCAGCGCGGTACCGGCCAGCAGCGGGGAGAACCCGGACACCACCTGCAGCTGGAGGACGAGCAGCACCCACAGCGCGCCCAGGGCGGCGTAGACCAGCAGCGTCACGGCGTTGGCCGCGCTGAACTGCGCGTTCCGGAAGAGGACCGGCGGCACCAGCGGGTCCGGGATGCGCTGCTGGACGACGGCGAAGGCGACGAGGGCGAGCGCGCCGGCGACGCACCACGCCGCAGCGGTGGCCGCGTTGCCCGGCTCCCCCGCCGCGGTCAGCCCGTAGGTCAGGCAGCCCAGGCCGACGGCGACCAGCACCGTCCCGGCCCAGTCCAGCCGTGGCGAGGCCTCGGGGTCGCGGGTCTCGGGCACGTGCCGGGCGGCCACGGCGACGATGACCACGGCCAGCGGGAGGTTGACGAGGAAGACCGCCCGCCAGCTCCACTCGACCAGCCAGCCGCCGACGAACGGGCCGACCGCCCCGGCGACCCCGCCCAGCCCCGACCACGCGCCCACCGCGGCGGCACGGTCGGCGCCGCGGAAGGACGCCGAGATGATCGCCAGGCTGCCCGGGGTGAGCAGCGCGCCGCCGACCCCCTGGAGGGCGCGCGCCGCGATCAGCGTCGACACGTTCGGCGCCAGCCCGCACAGCAGGGAGGCGGCGGCGAACCACACGACGCCGATGACGAACACCCGCCGCCGGCCGAACCGGTCGCCCAGGGAGCCGCCCAGGAGGATGAGCGAGGCCAACGTCAGCGTGTAGGCGTTGACCGTCCACTGCAGTTGGGAGAAGCCGGCGTCGAGGTCGGACCCGATCCGCTCCAGCGCGACGTTGACCACGGTGGCGTCGAGCAGCGCCAGGCCCGAGCCGAGCACCGTCGCGAGCAGGACCCACCGCCCGCGGGTGGTCCCCATGCGCAGGCCGCCCTCCGGGATGACCGGCGGTCGGGCCATCGTGCCGCCTCCCCACCGTCCCGTGCGCCGCGCCCCGCAGAGAGCCGGCCCGTGCCTGCCCCCGCAGTGTGCTCCGGGAGGAGGCCGAGGTCGACCATCACACGGTGGTCGACCATCACACGGTGGTCGACCATCACACGGTGGTCGACCATCACACGGTCACGGTGTCCAGGTCGGGGTCGAGGTCGGGCTGGGCGACGGTGGCGTGCGGCAGCCGGACGGTGAACGTCGTCCCGCCGGGCCGGCTGTCGACGGTGACCGTCCCGCCGTGACCGGCGACGACGGCGCGGGCGATGGCCAGGCCGAGGCCGGTGCTGCCCGCGGTGCGCGACCGTGAGGAGTCGCCGCGGGCGAACCGCTCGAAGACCGAGCCGAGCAGGTCCGGCGGGATCCCCGGCCCGTCGTCGGCGACCTGGAGCACCGCCGCGCCGTCCTCGACCCGCAGCCGGGTGACGGCCGTGGTGCCCGGCGGCGTGTGCGTGCGGACGTTGGCCAGCAGGTTGGCCAGCACCTGGTGCAGCCGGCCGTCGTCCCCGGGCACGAGGACGGCGGTCGCCGGCAGGTCGACCCGCCAGCGGTGCGCCGGTCCCGCGGCGTGCGCGTCGCTGACGGTGTCCATGACCAGGGCGGTCAGGTCCACCGGCTCGCAGGCCAGCTCGCGGCCGGCGTCCAGGCGGGCCAGCAGCAGCAGGTCGTTGACCAGCCCTGACATCCGCACGGCCTCGGACTCGACCCGGCGCAGCGCCTGGGCCACGTCGTCCGGCACCTCGCTGGTGCTGCGGCGGACCAGCTCCGCGTAGCCCCGGATGGAGGTGATCGGCGTCCGGAGCTCGTGGCCGGCGTCGGCGACGAACTGCCGGACCTGCGTCTCGGAGGCCTGCCGGGCGGCCAGCGAGTCCTCCACGTGGTCGAGCAGCCGGTTGAGCGCCGCCCCGACCCGGCCGACCTCGGTGTGCGGGTCGGTGTCGGCGGCGGGTACGCGCTCGGCCAGCCGCACCTCGCCGGTGGCCAGCGGCAGCTCGGCGACCCGGCCGGCGGTCGCGGCCACCCGGTGCAGCGGCCGCAGCGTGCGGCCGATGACCACGAAGCCGGCTGCCGCGGCGGCCAGCAGGCCGAGGAGCCCGACGCCGACGTCCACGGCGACCAGCCGCAGCAGCGCGCTCTGCACGGGGCCCAGGGGCAGGCCCGTGACCAGCACGTCCCCGACCGCGCCGGCGGCCGCGACGACGCGGTACTGCCCCAGCTCGCCGCCCAGGTCCACGGTGTGCGGCACGCCGACGGCCGCCACGTCGGCGAGGACCGCCTGCTGCGGTCCGTGGAGCACCTCCACCTCGCCGCTGGCGGTGATCACCGCGGCCTCGGTCACCACGCCGTCCTCGACGCGGGCCCCGAGCGTGCCGTCGCCCTGGCCCGGCGTGACCAGGAAGTCGGGGCCGGCGTCGTCCCGGTCCGCGGGCCCGCCCGCGTCGGCGTGGGTCGAGCGCTCGACGGCCGCGGCCAGCCGGGTGTCGACCTGGTCGAGCATCTGGTCGTGCAGCGCGGTCGTGGCGACGGCGCCGACCACGGCCAGCACCACCGCGAGCGGCACGAGGAAGACGGCGAGCAGCCGGGCGCGCAGCGACAGCCGCCGGGCGGTCGCAGGTGTCATGACCCCACGGTGGGGTGCGGGTCTGGACGGCGGCTGGACGCCGGGATGGAGGTCGCTGGATCCCCGTGCCGCCCGGCTCACAGGCGCGTCACAGGTACCCGGGGCACGCTGCCTGCCTGCTGTGTCGCAGCCCGAGAGGAGCAGCCCCATGCCACCCCTGACCGACACGGACGGCACGGTCCCGCCCGCACCGCCGGTCTCGCCGTCGCCTCCGCCGATGCGCGCGTCGGACGCCGACCGGTGCGCCACGGTCCGCGTGCTCCAGGACGCGGTGGCCCGCGGGCTGCTCGCTCCGGACGAGGGCAGTGAGCGGATGGCGGCCGCCTTCGGCGCGGTCCACGTGCGCGACCTCGGGCCGTTGACCGCCGACCTCCCCCCGGCACCTGCCGCGCGGTCCGCGCCGTCCGCGCCGGGCTGGCAGCCGCTGGCGATCATGGCCGTCGAGCAGGTGCGGTCCTCGCTGCACGGCACGGAGGGCCGGCTGTCCCCGGCTCGGGTCGCCGTCGTGGTGCTGGCCGCCGTCCTGCTGCTGTTCACGGTGGGCTGGCTGGCGGGCGAGGTGCTCTTCGACGGGCACGGCGGGCGCGGATTCGGGCCCGGCTGACCGGTCTCGCTCCCTCGGCCGTCGTCAGGCGTACCGCGCGACGAAGTTGGCCAGGATCCGGCCCGGCTCGCTCACCACGGCCAGCGAGACGCGGGCGATGAGCTCCTCCATCTCCGACGGCGGGAAGTAGCCCGCGTGCTGGTAGACCCGCACCCGCGTGACGATGCCCGCGACGTCGAGCTCGGGGTGGAACTGGGTGGCGTAGACGTTGCGCCCCACCCGGAACATCTGGACCGGGCACGCCGCCGAGGTGGCCAGCAGCACCGCGGACGGCGGCAGCACGCGGCAGGCCTCCTTGTGGCCGACGAACGCCTCGAAGACGTCCGGCACACCGGCCAGCAGCGGGTCGGCCCGCCCGTCGGGGGTCACCTCGATCGGCACGCACGAGACCGGCTCGCCGAAGGTCCGGTCGACCACGCCGCCCTGGTGCACACCGAGCGTCCCGACGCCGTAGCAGGCGCCGAGGAAGGGGAGGTCCCGGGCGACGACCTGGTCGAGCAGGCCGGCGAGCTCGGCCTCGACCCGCCGCTGGGTGTCGGACTTCTCCCCGGGCGGGTCGCTGGAGTTGAACGGCCCGCCGCCCAGCACGATCCCCGAGTAGTCGTCGAGGTCGAGCTCCGGCAGCGGCCCGGCCTCCAGGCGGATGCGGCGCAACTGCCCCTCGGCGAGCCCCGTCAGGCGCAGGACCGCCGCGTACTCGTCGTCCGCGGCGGCGTCCTCGGCCCGTGAGGCCAGCAGCAGGAAGGGCCGCACGGCCAGGGATGCTATGCCGAGCACCCCGCGGTCGCTCCCCGCCGTCCTTCCCCGCCGCCTGCGCCGGGAGTAGAAACGGCGCATCCCGGCGCGACGGGCACCGTCTCCCGCCGGACCTGCGGGGAGGGGGTGCCCCACCCATGACGACGGACTCCGACCGTCGGTCGCCGCCCTGTGCCCTGGTGATCTTCGGCGCCTCCGGCGACCTGACCGCGCGCAAGCTCCTGCCGGCGGTCGAGCAGCTGGCCGGGTACGGCGCGCTCCCGGCCGAGGTGGCCCTGGTCGGCGTCGCCCGGACGCCGATGAGCGACGACGAGTTCCGCGCCTACTGCCGCGAGCGGGCCCCCGGCGAGGGCAACGGCCGCTGGGGCGAGATCACGGCCGCCGCCCGGTACGTCGCCGGCGACTACGACGACCCCGCGACCTACGCGCGGCTGGCCGAGGTGCTCGGCTCGTGCGACCGCGACAGCCGGACGGCGGGCAACCGGGTCTACTACTTCGCCACGCCGCCGCGGCTGTTCGGCCCGATCGCGACCAGCCTCGGGAAGGCGGGGCTGAGCCGGCCGACTGATGGCGACTTCGTCCGCGCGGTGATCGAGAAGCCGTTCGGCTGGGACGAGGACAGCGCCCGGGTCCTGTACACCGACCTGACCTCGGCCTTCGACGAGGAGCAGATCTTCCGCATCGACCACTACCTGGCCAAGGAGACGGTGCAGAACCTGCTGGCCCTGCGGTTCGCCAACTCGATCTTCGAGCCGATCTGGAACCGGACCTGGGTCGACGACGTGCAGATCACCGTCGCCGAGACGATCGGCGTCGGGAGCCGCGGCGGGTTCTACGAGACGGCCGGGGCGATGCGGGACATCGTGCAGAACCACGTCCTCCAGGTGCTCTCCCTGTTCCTGATGGAGCCCCCCACCTCCTTCCGCGCGGAGGCGATCCGCGACGAGAAGGTGAAGCTGCTGCGCGCCATCCGGCCGCTGGAGGACCCGCGGGACATCGCCGCCAACGCCGTCCGCGGCCAGTACACGCGCGGCGGCACCCGCGCGGACCTCATGCCCGGGTACCGGGACGAGCCCGGCGTGGACCCGCTGAGCTCGACGGAGACCTTCGTCGCGCTGCGGCTGGACATCGACAACTGGCGGTGGACGGGCGTGCCGGTCTTCGTGCGGACCGGCAAGCGGCTGCCCGCCCGGGTCACCGAGGTCGCCATGGAGTTCCGCCGGCCGCCGCAGCTGCCGCTGTTCCCCGGCACCGCCACGCACCTGGAGCCGGACGCGCTCGTCGTCCGCGTGCAGCCGGACGAGGGGCTCAGCCTCCGCTTCGGCGCCAAGGTGCCCGGGCACGCGTTCCGGGTGCAGAAGGCGTCGATGGACTTCTCCTACGAGAGCTTCGAGGAGCAGTCCCCGGACGCCTACGAGCGGGTCATCCTCGACGCCCTGATCGGCGACCCGACCCTGTTCACCCGCGCGGACGAGGTGGGCCGGTCGTGGCGCATCGTCGACCCGGTGCTGCGGTACTGGGAGGCCGACTCCCAGCCCATCCCGCTGTACCAGGCGGCCACCTGGGGCCCGCCCGAGGCGGCCGCGCTCATCGCCCGGCACGGCCGGACCTGGCGACAGCTGGGCTGACGAGGAGGTGCCGCCCGTGACCCTCCACCCCGCCGACGTCTCTGACCCGCGCCGGCTCGGCCTGTTCGACGGGACCGGCGACGCGCAGCTGCACGAACTCGCCGAGGTCGCCGAGGTGCGGCGCTTCCACCCCGGCGAGGAGCTGTTCGGCGAGGGCCGGCCCGCCGAGTACTGGTGGGTCCTCCTCGAGGGCAGCCTCGACCTCGTCCGCCACGTCGGTCGCGAGGAGACCCTGCTCGGGACGATGGACGTGCCCGGCCGCTGGGCCGGTGGGTTCCGGGCGTGGGACGAGCACGGGGCCTACCTGGCGACCGGGCGCGCCTCGAGCGAGGGCCGCGTCCTCCGGGTGCCGTTCGAGGCCCTGCGCGCGTGGGCCACCACCTGGTTCCCCGTCGGGGTGCACCTCATCGAGGGGCTGTTCCGGACCGCCCGCACCTTCGAGTCGATCACGCGGGAGAAGGAGGCCCTGATCGCCCTGGGCACGCTCGCGGCCGGCCTCGCACACGAGATCAACAACCCCGCCGCCGCGGCGTCCCGCGCGGTCGACGACCTCGGGACGGCCTTCGACGACGTGCTGACCGCGCTGCGCCGGCTGGCCGCCGCCTCCGTCACCGGAGACCGGTTCGCCGCGCTGGACCGGCTGCGCGGCGAACTCGCCTCCCGGACGCCGGCCGCCGACCCGGTGGTCGTCGCCGACCACGAGGAGGCCCTGGCCGACTGGCTGTCGGCGCACGCCGTCGACCGGGCCTGGGAGCTGGCCCCGGTGCTCGCCGCGGCCGGAGCCGACGTCCCCTGGTGCGAACGCGTGGCCGAGGTCCTCCCCGGTGCTCCGCTGGAGGCAGGGTTGGCGTGGGTGGCCGGCACGCTGTCCACGGCCGGCCTCCTCGGCGAGGTGGAGGAGTCCACCCGGCGGATCTGCGACCTGGTGGGGGCGGTGAAGTCCTACTCCCAGATGGACCGCGCCTCGCTGCAACGGACCGACGTCGTCGAGGGCCTGGAGAGCACCCTGGCGATGCTGGCCCACCGCATCCCCGCGGGGGTCACGGTCGTGCGGGACCACGCCGCCGACGTGCCCGCGATCGAGGCGCGGGCCGCGGAGCTCAACCAGGTCTGGACCCACCTGCTCGACAACGCCCTCGACGCCGTCGCCGGCCGCGGGACGATCCGCGTCTCCACCTGTGCCGACCGGGACGGCGGGGTGGTCGTCGAGGTCGGTGACACCGGCCCCGGGATGTCACCGGAGGTCCAGCGGCACGCGTTCGACCCCTTCTTCACGACCAAGGACGTCGGCCAGGGCGTCGGCCTCGGTCTCGACGTCAGCCGCCGCATCGTCGAGCGCCACCACGGCGACATCGCCATCGACGTCCGCCCCGGGGAGACGGTGGTCCGGGTCCGGCTGCCCCGCGCCGCAGCGGCGCGCTGACGCGACCGGCACCGGCGAAGCCCTTCCCAGCGCCGCGCGTCCGTGGTCGACTGCGCTCCACCGCCGCGCCGGCGGGCCACCGGCACCTGGAGGCAGCGATGTCCCTGGAGTTGATCGAGGTCGGGGAGCGCAGGCGCGCCGCCGCGCGGGCGGGCACCGGGTCGGACCGCACGGCGCCGTGACCGCCACCGCGCCCCGCGGCACCGGGGCGGTGAGCCCGGGGAACGGCAACGGCGGGCCGGCTCCCCGCCGCGCGGCGATCCAGGCCCGCACGCTGCGCACCGACCGCTGGTGGGTGCAGCCGGCGATCACCGTCGTCGCGCTGGTGCTGTTCGTCGTCTACTCGACCTTCCGCGCGTTCCAGAACGCGTACTACTTCAGCGAGCCCTACATCTCGCCCTTCTACTCGCCGTGCATCACCACCGGCTGCGAGGGCGAGACGTTCCCCGAGCTGTTCACCGGGCCGTCGTGGATCTCGCCGGCGATCTACATCCTCGTCGTCCCGCTGGGCTTCCGGCTGACCTGCTACTACTACCGGAAGGCCTACTACCGCTCGTTCTGGCTCTCCCCGCCGGCCTGCGCGGTCGCCGAGCCGCACCGGCGCTACACCGGCGAGACCCGGTTCCCGCTCATCGCGCAGAACGTGCACCGGTACTTCTTCTACCTGGGCCTGCTGTTCAACGTCGTCCTGACCTACGACGCCGTCCTGGCCTTCCGGGACGAGACCGGCGCGTGGGGGCACATGGGCCTCGGCACACTCGTGCTGCTGGCCAACGCCGCCCTGCTGTGGCTGTACTCGCTGTCCTGCCACTCGTGCCGGCACGTCGTGGGCGGCCGGCTCAACTCCTTCTCCCGGCACCCGCTGCGGTACCGCGCCTGGACGCTCGTCTCGCGGCTCAACGGCAGCCACATGAAGTACGCGTGGATCTCGCTGTTCGGCGTGGCCTTCGCCGACTTCTACGTCTTCCTCCTGGCCACCGGCACGATCTCGGATCTGAGGTTCTTCTGATGGAGCTCGAGAGGCACGACTACGACGTCGTCGTCGTGGGCGCCGGCGGGGCCGGGCTGCGGGCCGCCATCGCCGCCCACGAGGAGGGCGCGCGGACCGCCGTCGTCTGCAAGTCCCTGCTGGGCAAGGCGCACACGGTGATGGCCGAGGGCGGCATCGCCGCGGCCATGGGCAACGCCTGGCCCGACGACAACTGGCGGGTGCACTTCCGGGACACCATGCGCGGCGGGAAGATGCTCAACCACTGGCGCATGGCCCAGCTGCACGCGCAGGAGGCCCCCGACCGGGTGCACGAGCTCGAGGACTGGGGCGCGCTGTTCGACCGCACCCCCGACGGGCTGATCAGCCAGCGCGACTTCGGCGGCCACCGGTACGCGCGCCTGGCGCACGTCGGCGACCGCACCGGCCTGGAGCTGATCCGCACCCTGCAGCAGCGCACCGTCGCCCTCGGCATCGACGTCTTCATGGAATCCACGGTCACCCGGCTGCTCACCGACGCGGAGGGGGTCACCGGCGCCTTCGGCTACTGGCGGGAGTCCGGCCGCTTCGTCGCCTGGCAGGCACCCTCGGTCGTGCTCGCCACCGGCGGGATCGGCAAGGCCTACAAGGTGACCTCGAACTCCTGGGAGTACACCGGCGACGGCCACTCCCTGGCCCTGCAGGCCGGCGCCTCGCTGGTCAACATGGAGTTCGTCCAGTTCCACCCGACGGGGATGGTCTGGCCGCCGTCGGTGCGCGGGATCCTGGTCACCGAGAGCGTCCGCGGCGACGGCGGCGTCCTGAAGAACTCCTCGGGCAACCGCTTCATGTTCGACTACATCCCCGACTTCTTCCGCAAGGAGACGGCGGAGACCGAGGACGAGGCCGACCGCTGGTACGACGACAAGAAGAACAACCGCCGCCCGCCCGAACTGCTGCCCCGCGACGAGGTGGCCCGCGCGATCAACAGCGAGGTCAAGGCCGGCCGCGGGTCCCCGCACGGCGGCGTCTTCCTCGACATCGCCTCGCGCCGCTCCGCCGACTACATCCGCCGGCGGCTGCCGTCGATGTACCACCAGTTCAAGGAGCTGGCCGACGTCGACATCACCGCCGAGGCGATGGAGGTCGGGCCCACCTGCCACTACGTGATGGGCGGGGTGGAGGTCGACCCCGACACCGCGGCCGCGCGGGTCCCGGGGCTGTTCGCGGCCGGGGAGGTCGCCGGCGGCATGCACGGCTCCAACCGGCTCGGCGGCAACTCGCTGTCGGACCTGCTGGTGTTCGGCCGGCGCGCCGGGGTGGCCGCCGCCGAGCACGCGCACAAGCGGGCCGGCCTGGTCGCGCTGGCCGACGCGGCGCTCGCCGACGCGGCCACCGCGGCGCTGGCGCCGTTCGAGCGGGAGGGTGGCGAGAACGCCTACACGGTGCAGCAGGAGCTGCAGCAGACGATGCACGACCTGGTCGGCATCATCCGCACCGCCCCGGAGATGGAGCGGGCGCTGGAGCGGATCGAGGCCCTCAAGCAGCGGGTGGCCGCGCTCTCCGTCGAGGGCCACCGCCAGTACAACCCGGGCTGGCACATCGCCCTGGACCTGCCGCACATGCTGCTGGTCAGCGAGTGCATCGCGCGGGCGGCGCTGGAGCGCGAGGAGAGCCGCGGCGGGCACACCCGCGACGACTTCCCCGCCGCCGACGCCGACTGGGCGCGGACCAACCTCATCTGCACCCGGACTCCGGACGGCGGGGTGGCCGTCACCCGCCAGGCGCTGCCGGAGATGCCACCGGAGCTCGCCGAGATCTTCGAGGAGCAGCCGTGACAGAGGCCGGCGAGCCGAGCATCGGCGCGGACGACGGCGGCGGGGGTGAACGCAGCGGCGGCTACGACGCCACCTTCCGGGTCTGGCGCGGGGACGCCTCCGGCGGGGAGCTGCAGACCTTCACGGTGCTGGTCAACGAGGGCGAGGTGGTCCTCGACGTCATCCACCGGCTCCAGGCCACCCAGGCCGGGGACCTCGCCGTCCGCTGGAACTGCAAGGCCGGCAAGTGCGGGTCCTGCAGCGCGGAGGTCAACGGCCGCCCGCGGCTGATGTGCCTGACCCGGATGAGCACCTTCGCCGAGGACGAGACGGTCACCGTCACCCCGCTGCGCACCTTCCCGGTGATCCGCGACCTGGTCACCGACGTGTCCTACAACTACGAGAAGGCCGCGCAGATCCCGGCGTTCACCCCCCGCCCCCGCGACCCCGACGGCAACCACCGCATGCAGCAGGTGGACGTCGAGCGCCCGCAGGAGTTCCGCAAGTGCATCGAGTGCTGGCTGTGCCAGGACACCTGCCACGTCATCCGGGACCACGAGGAGAACAAACGGGCCTTCGCCGGGCCACGGTTCCTCATCCGGCTGGCCGAGCTCGACATGCACCCGCTCGACGAGCGCGACCGCCGGGACGCCGCCCAGGAGGAGTTCGGCCTCGGCTACTGCAACATCACCAAGTGCTGCAGCGAGGTCTGCCCCGAGGGCATCCACCTCACCGACAACGGGATCATCCCGCTCAAGGAGCGCGTGGTGGACCGCAAGTACGACCCGCTCACCTGGCTGGGGTCGCGGATCCGGCGACGCCCGCGGGAGTGAGGGGAAGGACCGCCTCCTCACCCCTCGCACGCTCGGGGCGAGCCTCGGGGCGGGGCCGCGGCGGGCCCCTGCACCGGGGCCGTCGGTCGTGCTACCGGCCGGCCGCCCGGCGCTCCGCGCCGCTCTCGCCGGCGTCCCCGGGGTCGTCGCCGCCGGCCACGCGCCCGACGAAGCCACCGGTCTCGCCGGTGCCCGTCGTGCTCCCGGCGTCGGGGGCGTCGCTGTCCCCACCGCCCTCCGCCCGCGTCCGCGCCGTGGCGTCGTCGCGGTCGACGTCGTCCTCACCGGGCCGTGGGTCGGGGTCCATGGTCGCCTCCGTCGCGTGCGTGCCTGACCGGCCGACCGCGTCCTACCCGGCCGGCCGGGGGCCGGCACACCCTCCCGGATGACCCGGCTGACCACCCTTCTCCCGAACGGTCGACCCCTCCCGTCACGGGCGTCACACCCCACCTGCACGGTTGGCGGTATCTGACCAACCCTTCCGAGTAGTTCGTGGGATGCGTCACACAGCGGAGGGTCACGTCCCGCCGATAGTGGCGGCATGGCACGCCGCCTCTCGCTCGCGAGCACCGCGACCCAGCGTCGGGTCGCGCCCGCATCGGCTCCCGCCCCCTGGTGGCGGGACGCGGTCGTCTACCAGGTGTACCTGCGCTCGTTCGCCGACAGCGACGGCGACGGCATCGGCGACCTGCGCGGCCTGCGGCAGCGGCTGCCCTACCTCGCCTGGCTCGGCGTGGACGCGGTCTGGATCAACCCGCACTACCCCTCCGGGGGCGCGGACGGCGGCTACGACGTCGTCGACTACCGGGCGGTGGACCCCGACTACGGCGACGTCTCCGACCTCGAGGCGGTGGTGGCCGACGCCCGCCGGCTGGGGCTGCGGGTCGTGCTCGACGTCGTCCCCAACCACACCTCCGACCGGCACCCGTGGTTCCAGGCCGCGCTCACCGACCCGGACTGCCCCGAGGCCGGCCGCTACCACTTCGCGCCGCCGTCGGAGGAGCCGCCGAACAACTGGCAGTCGCTGTTCGGCGGGCCGGCGTGGTCGCGCACCCCCGACGGCCGCTGGTACCTGCACCTGTTCGCCCCCGAGCAGCCCGACCTCAACTGGCGCGACCCCGCCGTCGCCGCCGACTTCGAGGAGACGCTGCGGTTCTGGCTGGACCGCGGCGTGAGCGGCTTCCGGGTGGACGTCGCCTACGGCCTGTTCAAGGACGCGCAGCTGCGCGACAACCCGGGCGCCTACTCCCCCACCCTCTTCGGCCACGGCCCCGAGCAGGCCATGACGTGGAACCAGCCCGAGGTCCACGACGTCTGGCGGCGCTGGCGGGCGGTCTGCGACGAGTACCCGGAGACCATGCTCGTCGGTGAGGTGTGCCTGGCCGACCTCGAGCAGGTGGCGCTCTACTCGCGGCCCGACGAGATGCACCAGTCCCTGTCGTTCCGGCTGCTCAAGTCGCCGTGGGACACCGCCTCCTTCGCCGACGCGATCACCTCCGCGCTGGACGCGTTCGGCGCGGTCGGCGCCCCGGTCTCCTGGGTGCTGGGCAACCACGACAAGGACCGCCAGGTCACCCGCTTCGGCGGCGGGACCGTCGGCCGGGCCCGCGCCCGCGCGGCGGCCCTGCTGCTGCTGGCCCTGCCGGGGTCGGCCTACCTCTACGCCGGCGACGAGCTCGGCCTGCCGCAGGCCGTCGTCCCGGACGAGGCGAAGCGCGACCCGATCTTCTTCCGCAGCGGCGGGTCCCGGGCCGGTCGGGACGGCTGCCGCGTCCCCATGCCGTGGAACCCCGCCCCCGGGGTCGGGTTCTCCGCCTCCCCCACCGTCGAGCCGTGGCTGCCGATCCCCCGGGACTGGCGCCGGTACGCGGTGTCGCTGCAGGCCGGCCAGGGCGGCTCGGCGCTCACGCTGCACCGGCGGGCCCTGGCCCTGCGCAGGGCCCACCCGGCGTTCGGATCCGGTGCCACGACGGTCACCACGCAGGGCGACGTCCTGACCGTGCGCAGCACCGGGTCGGACGAGACCGTGCGGTGCGTGGTCAACATGGGCACCGAGACGACGCTCACGGCCTGCCCCGGCACGGTGCTGCTGGCCTCCACCACCCGCGTCCGGCAGTCCGGCGACAGCGTCGTCCTGCCGCCGAACAGCGCGGTCTGGGTCCTGGAGGACTGACCCGGACACCTGTGGGCTCGCCCACAGGTCCACGCATCTTCGTGCACGACGTGCAAAGCTGCACGGTGTGCACGAAGAGGGCGGTCTGCGGGAGCGCAAGAAGGCCGACACCCGGCGCCGGCTGACCGAGGCGGCACAGGAGCTGGTGCTCGCCCACGGCCTGGACGGCGTGACCGTCGAGCAGGTCTGCGGCCGCGCCGGCGTGTCCCTGCGCACCTTCTTCAACTACTTCGAGTCGAAGGAGCAGGCCGTCCTCGGCCCGCAGCCGCAGGTCGGGACGCCGCAGGGCCGGACGGCGTTCGTCGCGGGCGGCCCCACCGGCGACCTGCTCGCCGACCTCCTGGAGCTGCTGGACCCGACGCCGCAGTTCGACGAGGTGGGCCGGGCCGGCCTGCAGACGGCGATCGCCCTCGCCGAGCGGGAGCCGCGGCTGCTGGCCGCCCACCTGGCGCGCGAGGTGTCCCACGAGCAGGAGATCGCCGGCCTGCTGGCCGCCCGGCGCGGACTGGCCGCCCCCGACACCGGCTGCACGGCCGTGGCCGCGGCCGCCCAGGCCCTCGTGCGGACGGCGGCCCGCGCCTGGTTCGAGGCCGACGACGGCACCCCGCTGCACGACGCACTCCAGGCGACGAGGACCGCCTTCCTCGCCGCCCTGCACACCGCGCCGACGGACTCGGCACCCCCACCGGAGCAGGGAGCACGTTGACCCCCCCGACCACCGACTCGGCACCGATCGTCCTGACCCGGCGCCGGATCAACCTCATCTTCTCGGCGCTGGTCGCCGGGATGCTCGTCTCGAGCCTCGACCAGACGATCGTCTCCACCGCGATGCCCACCATCGTCGGCGACCTCGGCGGCGTCCCGCACATGGCCTGGGTGACCACCGCCTACCTGCTGGCCAGCACCCTGGTCATGCCGATCTACGGCAAGTTCGGCGACCTGTGGGGCCGGCGCGCCCTGTTCCTCCTCGCCATCGGCCTGTTCACCGTGGCCAGCGTGGGGGCGGCGCTGTCGCCGGACTTCACCTGGTTCGTGATCTGGCGCGGGGTCCAGGGCCTCGGCGGCGGCGGGATGATGATCCTGTCGCAGGCGATCATCGCCGACGTCGTCCCGGCCCGGGAGCGCGGCAAGTACATGGGCCCGCTGGGCGCCGTCTTCGGCCTCTCCGCCGTCGCCGGGCCGCTGGTGGGCGGCTGGCTGACCGACTCGCCGAGCCTGGGCTGGCAGTGGTGCTTCTGGATCAACGTGCCCGTCGGCGTCGCCGCGCTGCTCATCGGCTGGTTCGCGCTGAGCCTGCCGCGGAAGAGGAACACCGAGCCGGTCGACTACGCCGGCATCGTCACCCTGTCGGCCGCGACGACCTCGCTGGTCTTCTTCACCGACTCCGGCGGCGACTGGGGCTGGACCGACCCGTGGACGCTGGCGCTGATGGCCGCCTTCGTCGTCTCGGCGCTCCTCTTCGTGCTCGTCGAGCACCGGGCCGTGCAGCCGATCATCCCGATGTCGCTGTTCCGCAACGGCACCTTCGTGGTCACCACGGCGCTCGGCGCCGCCGTCGGCCTGGGCATGTTCTCGGCGATCGCCTTCATGCCGACCTTCCTGCAGATGGCGTCGGGGACCTCGGCGGCCAACTCCGGCCTGCTGATGCTGCCGATGATGGGCGGCCTGTTCATCACGGTCATCGGCTCGGGCATCGCCACGACGAAGACCGGCCGCTACAAGGTCTTCCCGATCGCCGGCGTGCTCGTCGTGGCCGCGGCGATGGTGTGGATGACCAGCCTCTCCGGCGAGACCTCGCTGTTCACCATCTGCACGATGCTGTTCGTCATCGGCCTGGGCCTCGGCCTGATCATGCAGATCGTGGTGCTGGTGGCGCAGAACGCCGTGCCGCCGTCGGACCTCGGCTCGGCCACCGCCACCAACAACTACTTCCGCGAGGTCGGGGCCACCCTCGGCGTGGCGATCTTCGGGACGATCTTCACCAGCCGCCTGGCCGAGAACCTCGGCGGCGCGCTGCAGGCCAACGCCGAGCAGGCGGTCGCGGCGGGCATCACCTCGCCCGACAGCCTGGTGCCGCGGGCGGTGCAGGCCGCCGGCGAGCCGCTGCGCACCGCGATCGTCGACTCCTACGCCGACGCGCTCGCCCCCGTGTTCGCCTACCTGCTGCCGGCGTTCGCCATCGCGCTGGTGCTGGCGCTCCTGCTCAAGGAGATCCCGCTGTCCGACGTCGCCGGAATGGTGGCCCGCGGTGAGGCCGTCGAGGACCCGTCGCTGCGCGGGCCCGACCGCTCCGCCGACGAGCCGGCGGAGGGCCTGACCGACCGGCGCGCCGCCGACGAGGAGGAGTCCACCGCGGTCCCGAGCTGACCGCCGGCTCCGGCGCCGGGAACCCTCCCCGGCGCCGGGGCCGTCAGGACGGCGGCACCAACCGGACGGCGTCCAGCGCGGTCAGCGCCCCGAGCTCGTCGGCCACCATGACGATGTCGGTGATCCGGCCGTCGGAGAGCGTGAGCACGTCGATCACGCGGAGCACCAGCTCGCGGCCGGTCGGCTCCAGCGGGCCCGCGGTCGTCGTCCACGGCCCCACCTGGCGGCCGCGCATCCGGAAGGCGACGGCGACCTGCTCGCCGCCGTCCACGACCGCCACCACCTCCCGCTCCAGCCGCTCGAAGACGCTCTGCACCGCGCGGGCCCGGGCGACGAGGTCGGACGCGGCGATCGGCGTCCCGTTGACCCGCACCGGGTCGGCGTAGAGCTCACGGAAGGCCGCGACCGCGGCACCGTCGTCCGGCAGCGGGTCGGTCCACAGCCGCAGCAACCGCTCGACGTCGAAGGCCATGCGGCCAGGCTGGCCGCGTGCCCGGGCCCCGCACCAGGGTCCTTCCTCAGCGGGGACCCGGGTCGGGCAGCAGGCTGGCGCTGCGGCCCAGGACGACGGAGAGCACGAGCGCGGCGACGGTCAGGCCCCCGGCGAGCAGCACCACGGCCGGCCAGCGCCCGCCGTCCCAGGCCAGCCCCGCCAGCGTGCCGCCCACCGACGAGCCGACGTAGTACCAGAACGAGTACAGCGACGCCGCCTGCCCGACCGCGCGACCGCCCGAGGCCGCCCGCAGCGCCACCCAGCCGCTGGCCACGCCGTGCGCGGCGAAGAAGCCGACGGTGAGCACGCACAGCCCGACGACGAACCACGCCAGTGGCGCGGTCAGCGTCAGCACCACCCCGCCGGCCATGACCGCCACCGCCACCGGGACGACCGGCCGCCGTCCGAACCGCCCGGCCAGCTCACCGCCGACCGCGGAGCTCACCGACCCGAGCAGGTAGGCCAGGAAGACCAGGCCGGCCACCGCGGGCGCCAGCCCGTACGGCGGGGACTCCAGCCGGAAGGTGGCGGCGTTGTACACGGCCACGAACGAGCCCATGAGCAGCGCGGCGAGCCCGTAGAGCCCGAGCAGGACCGGGTCGGTGACGCCGGCGACCAGCTGCCGCAGCAGCGGCACCGACCGCGGCACCCGCACGAAGCGGCGGGACGGCGGCAGCAGCAGCCGGACGGCGACCGCGCAGCCCACGCCCAGCGCCGCGATCCCCCCGGCCGCCGCCCGCCAGCCGCCCAGGTCGACCAGCAGCCCGCCGAGCAGCCGGCCGGTCAGCCCGCCGATCGCGTTGCCGCTGACGAACAGGCCGATCGCCCGCGCGCTGACCGAGGCGTCCAGCTCCTCCCGCAGGTAGGCCGCCGCGACGGCGGGCAGCCCGGCCAGCGCGAAGCCCTGCAGCCCGCGCAGCACCAGGAGCACCGGCCAGGACGGCGCCGCGGCGGCCAGGGCCGCCAGGACCGCCGCGGCGGCCAGGCTGCCGTGCAGGATCGCCGTCCGTCCGCGCCGGTCGGACAGCGGGCCGAGGACCAGCAACCCGGCGGCCAGGCCGGCGGTCGCGACCGAGACCGCCAGCGTCGAGGCGGCAGGCGAGATGTCGAAGGACCGCGCGAGCTCGGGCAGCAGGACCTGCGGCAGGTAGAGCATCGCGAACACCGCGATCCCCGCCAGGAAGATGGCCAGTGACGCGCGGCGGAACCCCCGCTCGCCGGCCCGGTGCCCCGGCTGGTCGGGCGGTCGCGGGTCCACGTCCCGACTCTGCGCCTGTGACCGGGGACACCGCGCGACGGCCCGCTCGTCCCGCCTGGAGAGCCCGACCGCGAGGACGGCTGACCGCCACGGTCCCCGTACCGGCCCTCAGGCCGGTACGGGCACCGGTCTCGCCGGGTCCCCCGGATCGAGCACGTGGTGGTCCAGCCGCAGCCGGGTCAGCGCCGCGTGCAGCGCGGGCGAGGTGCCGCGGATCGTCAGCCGCCGCCCGTGCCGGATCGCCCGGCGGTAGGCGGCGCCGATCGCTCGCAGGGCCGCGTGGTCGGCCACCGCGAGCGCGGCGGCGTCGACGGTCCAGTGCGGGCAGTCCCCGGCGAGCAGCGCCGACACCGCGTCGGACAGCAGGTGGGCGGTCCGGCGGTCGAGCCGGCCGGACAGCACGGCACGGCCGCCGACCCGGTCGACCCGGACGAGGAAGGGCGGCCCGGGGACGGCGGGACCGGCCGGGGAGGAGGACTGGGCGGGCATCATCACCTCGGCGGGCGAGTGGGCGTGCCCGTCGGCGGGACGGGCACGCCCACTCGCGGACTGCCTGGGCTGCGGTCTCAACCCGGACCGACTGTATCGGAACGACGTCGTTCCGACCAGGGGCGGAGGGCTCTGCCGACGGCGGGGCGCCCGGCGAAGAGTCGGCCCGGCCCGCCCCCGCCCCGAGGAGTCCCCGATGACCCGACGCCGCCTCCGCCTCGCCGTCCTCGGCACCGCCCTGGCCGCCTGCGCCCTGCTGGTCCCGGGCGCCACGGCCGGTGCCGACCAGGGGCGGCACGACCCAGGGGGCGAGGTCGCGCTCGTCTTCGACGTCGTCCTGAGCCCGTTCAGCTACACCGACCTGGGCGAGCCCGGCCCCTCCGCCGCGGACGTCATCGTCTTCTCCGACCGGCTGCTGCAGGACGGCCGCGAGGTCGGGCACGAGGTCGGCAGCTGCGTGCTCGTCGACCCCGCCGGGCTGGCCAACTGCACCGCGGTGGTGACCCTCGACGGCGAGGGCACGCTCACCTACGCGTTCGAGAACGCGCCGCCGCCGGAGAAGACCCTGGCGGTGACCGGCGGGTCGGGCGAGCACCGCGGGGCCGCCGGCGACGGCACGTTCGTCGAGCACGGCGACGGCACCGGCACCCTCACCCTGACGCTGGACGGACGCTGACGCGCCGGCGGCCGCCGGCCCTCAGGTCCGCGGCACCTCCGGCGACGGCGCCGGAGCGCGGCGCTCCTGCGGCGGGACGACGTCGCCGACGTCGACCCCGTCCCGACCGCCGGGGACCTCGCCGGCCGGTGTCCGCCCCACGTGCCGCAGGGTGAAGGCCAGCATGATCGACGAGATGCCGCGGAACAGTGCCATGACACCGACCCAGAACAGGATCAGGAAGGTGCGGCGCGCGAGGGTGTCCGACGGGTCGTCGGTGGACACCCACAGCGCGAGCAGCAGCAGGGCCACCCCGCTGACCAGCCCGGTCCACCAGTAGGGGGTCTCCCCCCGGGACGCGACGCCGCGGACGATGTCGAACGTCCCGGCGAACAGCAGCACCAGGCCGAGCACCGACGCCAGCGCGAAGAACGTGTTGATCGGCCGGATGAAGGCCCACAGCCCCGCCAAGACGAACAGCACCGCCAGCACGTAGTGCAGGACCTTCCAGCCGCCGGCCACCAGGCCGGCCAGCGCGGCCTCGTTCACCCCCGCCGCCACGAACACGATCCCGAGCAGAACCCCGACCGCCGCGATGGACCCGACGTCGGCACGCAGCACGACCCACGCGAGGAGCAGCCAGGCCACCCCGACGACCAGCATCACCCACCAGTAGCGGGCCGTCCCCCGCAGCAGCAGCCGCGTGGGTTCCTGCAGGCCCGTGCGCCCTCCGTCGTCCATGGCTCCTCCCACTCCTCGCCCCGGCACGCGCGACGGCGCGCCGGTGGTCCGACGGCGGCGAGCCTCGTCCTCTCCGCGGCGGGCGACCACGGCCGGAGGTCACCGACCGCGGCCGGAGGTCACCCGTGCGGGAACTGTTCCCGCACCGCCGCCATGTCGAGGTCCCGGACCGTGGCGATGAGCAGGTCCACCGAGTCGGCGGGCAGCGAGCCTGGCTCGGCGTACACCAGGACGCCGTCGCGGAAGACCATGAGCGTCGGTACCGACCGCACGCCCACCGCCGCGGTCAGCTCCCGCTCGACCTCGGTGTCGACGGTGGCGAACACCAGGTCGGGGTGCCGCTCGGAGGCGGCCGCGAACACCGGCGCGAACGAGCGGCTGGGGTGGTACCAGGAGGCGCGGAAGTCGACCAGCACGATGCCCTCGGCGCTGACGGCGTCACCGAAGTCGGCGGCGGAGAGGCTGACCGTGGTCATCGTCCCTCCCGGGGAACGGGGAGCCCGTCGCCCCGGTACCCGGGGCGACGGGCGGCGAGTCCTGCGGCCTGGTCGATCAGCGCGGCGGGGACCCGCCCGGCCCGCCGGACGGCGGCTCGCCGCCGGGCTCCCCGGAGGGCGGCGTGCCGCCGGGGGCGCCGGACGGGGCGCCGTCCCCGCCGAGCTGCCCGCCGGTCGGCGCCGTGGTGGTGTCCACGCCGACGGCGAGGGTGACGGTGTACCCGCCGGCCACGTCCCCGGTGGCCGTGCCGAGCTGGCTCGCGCCGCCGTCGTCGCCGAACACGTTGTCGCCGGCCAGGCTCACCCGGGCCAGGTCGGTCACCGAGGCCTCGTAGCCGGGCTGGGCGTACACCGTGTCGCAGATGTCCTGCGGCAGGGCCACCTGAGAGGTGGCGATCGCGGTGGTGGCATCGGTGATGGAGGCCTGGTCGGGGTAGACCTCGAAGTGGACGTGCGGCCACCGCCCGCTGTAGCAGGCCGGGAAGATGCTCGTGAAGCGGACCTTCCCGTCGGCGTCGGCGACCTGCACGCCGCGCAGGAAGTTCTGGTCCTCGACGCCGGCCGAGTACATCGAGTAGCCGCCCTCGCGCGTGCAGTGCCAGACGTAGACGGCCACCCCCTCGAAGGGGACGCCGCCGCCCGCGAGGTCGGTGACGGTCAGCTCCAGGGTCATCGGCACGCCCTCGGCGGTCCCGGTGGCCCCGCCGAAGCTGGAGCGGATGTCGCTGCGGACGATGCCGCTCTGCTCGAGCACGTCGGGCCCGTTGGACCCGTCGCCCGGGTACGGGCCGGCCGTTTCCTCGGGGATCTCGCCCGCCGACGCCGTCCCACCCGCCGACGACGTACCGGAGGCGGACGAGCCGCCGCCGCCCGCGCCGCAGGCGGCCAGCCCCACCCCCGTCGCCCCCAGGCCGAGCAGCGCCAGCAGCCGACGCCGGCTCAGCAGCGTGCCGACGTCGAAGCCGAGCCCCTGGTCGACCAGCTCCTCCTGCGGCCGCGGCAGGGACCGCCCCTCGTACGTCGCTCCCCGGTCGGGTGCCATGCGCTCTCCGTCCTCTCGCCGTGTCACCGGCGATGCTGGGCGCCCGACCGGGGCCGGACCTGGGACCCCCCTGGGAGTCCCGGTCCGGCCCGCCTCAGCCCAGGACGACGAGCAGGTCCCCGCCCTCGACCTGCTGCACCTCGCTGATGGCCACGCGGGTGACGGTGCCGGCCTGGGGGGCGGTGATGGCCGCTTCCATCTTCATCGCCTCGATGGTGGCGATGCCCTGCCCGGCCTCGACGGTGTCCCCCTCCTTCACCTGCAGCGTGACGACTCCGGCGAACGGTGCGGCGACCTGGCGGGGGTCGCTGCGGTCGGCCTTCTCGGCGGCCTTGACCGCGGCCTCGATGGACCGGTCGCGCACGCTGACCGGCCGCAGCTGCCCGTTGAGGGTGCACATGACGGTGCGCATCCCGCGCTCGTCGGCGTCGGACACCGCCTCGACCCCCATCAGCAGGGTGACGCCGGGTTCGAGGTCGACGGCGTGCTCGGTGCCGGTGCGCAGGCCGTAGAGGAACTCCTTGGTGGGCAGCACCGAGACGTCGCCGTACTGCTCGGAGTGCGCCAGGTACTCCTTCGTCGGGCCGGGGAACAGCAGCCGGTTCAGCGTCGCCCGCGGCTGCTTCGCCAGGCCGTCGACGTCCTCCTGCGTCAGCTCGGCGGGCGGCTGCGCCTCCCGCCGACCCTCCAGCGCCCGGGTGCGGAACGGCTCGGGCCAGCCGCCGGGCGGGTCGCCGAGCTCGCCGCGCAGGAACCCGATCACCGAGTCGGGCAGGTCGTACTTGCCCGGGTCGGAGGCGAAGTCGTCGACGGTGACCCCGGAGCCGACCAGCTGCAGCGCCAGGTCGCCGACCACCTTCGAGCTCGGGGTGACCTTGACCAGCCGGCCCAGCAGCCGGTCGGCCGCGGCGTAGGCGTCCTCGACCTCCTCGAACCGCTGCCCCAGGCCCAGGGCGATGGCCTGCTGGCGCAGGTTGGACAGCTGCCCGCCGGGGATCTCGTGCGTGTAGACCCGCCCGGTCGGGGACGGCAGGCCGGACTCGAACGGCGCGTAGACCCGCCGCACCGCCTCCCAGTAGGGCTCCAGGTCGTTGACCGCCCGCAGGTCCAGGCCGGTGGCCCGCTCGGTGGCGTCGGTGGCGGCCACGATCGCCGACAGCGGCGGCTGCGACGTCGTCCCGGCCATCGAGGCGACCGCGCCGTCGACGGCGTCCACCCCCGCCTGCCACGCCGCCATCAGCGTGGCCAGCTGCCCGCCGGCGGTGTCGTGGGTGTGCAGGTGGACCGGGAGGTCGAAGCGCTCGCGCAGCGCGGTCACCAGGCGGGCGGCCGCGGGCGGGCGGAGCAGGCCGGCCATGTCCTTGATCGCCAGCACGTGCGCGCCGGCGTCGACGATCTGCTCGGCCAGCCGCACGTAGTAGTCCAGCGTGTACAGCGTCTCGCCCGGGTCGGCGAGGTCGCCGGTGTAGCACAGCGCCACCTCGGCGACCGCGGTCCCGGTCTCGCGGACCGCGTCGATCGCCGGGCGCATCTGCCCGACGTCGTTGAGCGCGTCGAACACGCGGAAGACGTCGATGCCCGTCGTCGCCGCCTCGGCCACGAAGGCATCGGTGACCTGCTCGGGGTAGGGCGTGTAGCCGACGGTGTTGCGGCCGCGCAGCAGCATCTGCAGGCAGACGTTGGGCACCGCCTCGCGGAGTGCGGCCAGCCGGTCCCACGGGTCCTCGTGCAGGAACCGCAGCGCCACGTCGTAGGTCGCCCCGCCCCAGCACTCCAGGCTGAACAGCTGCGGCGCGGTGCGGGCGACGTGGCCGGCGACGGCGAGCAGGTCCTTGGTGCGCACCCGGGTGGCCAGCAGCGACTGGTGCGCATCGCGGAAGGTGGTGTCGGTGACCGCCAGCGCGGTCCGGGCGCGCAGGTCGGCGGCGAACCCCTCCGGGCCCAGTTCCAGCAGCCGCTGGCGGGACCCGTCCGGCGCGGGCGCGCGCAGGTCCACCGGGGGCAGCTTCTCCAGCGGGTCGACCAGGTGCGGCCGCTCCCCGTGCGGCCGGTTGACCGTGACGTCGGCCAGGTAGGTCAGCAGCTTCGTGCCGCGGTCGGCCGAGGACCGCGCGGTGAGCAGCTCGGGCCGCTGCTCGATGAACGACGTCGTCACCCTGCCGGCGCGGAAGTCCTCGTCGTCGAGCACCGCCTGCAGGAACGGGATGTTGGTGGCCACCCCGCGGATGCGGAACTCCGCCACGGCGCGGCGGGCGCGGGCCACGGCGATGTCGAACGTGCGGCCGCGGCAGGTCAGCTTGACCAGCATCGAGTCGAAGTGGGCCTCCACCTCCGCGCCCAGCGCCGCCCCGCCGTCCAGCCGGATGCCGGCGCCACCGGGTGAGCGGTAGGCGGTGATCCGGCCGGTGTCGGGGCGGAAGCCGTTGGCCGGGTCCTCGGTGGTGATCCGGCACTGCAGCGCCGCGCCGCGCAGCGCGATCGTGTCCTGCGCCAGCCCGAGGTCGGCCAGGGTCTCCCCCGCCGCGATCCGCAGCTGGGACTGCACCAGGTCGACGTCGGTGACCTCCTCGGTGACCGTGTGCTCCACCTGGATGCGCGGGTTCATCTCGATGAACACGTGCCGGCCGGAGCGGTCGAGGAGGAACTCCACGGTGCCGGCGTTGACGTAGCCGATGTGGCGGGCGAAGGCGACCGCGTCGGCGCAGATCCGCTCCCGCAGCGCGGGGTCGAGGTTCGGCGCCGGCGCCAGCTCGATCACCTTCTGGTGTCGGCGCTGCACCGAGCAGTCCCGCTCGAACAGGTGGACCACGTTCCCGGCGCCGTCGGCGAGGATCTGCACCTCGATGTGGCGGGGGTCGACCACCGCCTGCTCGAGGAAGACCGTCGGGTCGCCGAACGCCGACTCCGCCTCCCGCATCGCCGCCTGCACCGCCGACGACAGCTCGGCGGGGTCCTCCACCCGGCGCATGCCGCGCCCGCCGCCGCCGGCGACGGCCTTGACGAACACCGGGAACGGCAGCTGCTCGGCGGCGGCCAGCAGGGTGTCCAGGTCGGCGCTGGGCTCGGTGGAGGCCAGCACCGGCAGCCCCGCCTCCCGCGCCGCGGCGATCGCCCGCGCCTTGTTGCCGGTCAGCGTCAGGACGTCGGCCGGCGGGCCGACGAAGGTGATCCCCGCCGCCGCGCACGCCTCGGCCAGCTCCGGGTTCTCCGACAGGAACCCGTAGCCGGGGTACACCGCGTCCACGCCGGCCCGCCGCGCCGCCGCGACCACCTCGTCGACCGACAGGTAGGCCCGCACCGGGTGCCCGATCTCGCCGATCTGGTAGCTCTCGTCGGCCTTGAGCCGGTGGACCGAGTTGCGGTCCTCCCACGGGAAGACCGCGACCGTGCCGATCCCGAGCTCGTAGGCGGCGCGGAACGCCCGGACGGCGATCTCCCCGCGGTTGGCCACCAGCACCTTGCCGAACATCTCGCCCCTCACAGCCTGTCGTCGGTCACGGGTCCCGCGGTCCGCGCGCGGACACCGGATTACTCGACCACGTCCGGGCGGCGGTGTCACCCACGTGCGTCCGCGGGGACACCGCCGCCGGTCGCGTCGTTCCTCAGTGGATGTGGGAGCCGCCGTTGACGTCGTAGGTGGCCCCGGTGACGTAGCCGGTCTCCTCGCGGCACAGGTAGGTGATGAGGTCGGCGACGTCGGAAACCCGGCCGTTGCGGCCCACGGGGATCCCGGCGACGAGCTGCTGCTTGCGCTCGCCCTCCAGCGCCCCGCCGGTGATGTCGGTGTCGATCAGCCCGGGCGCGACGGCGTTGACCGTGATCCCCGAGGGCCCCAGCTCGCGGGCGAGCGCCCGGGTGAAGCCGAGCTCGGCGGCCTTGGCGGCGGAGTAGGCCACCCCGCCGAAGACGCCGCCGCCGCGCTCGGCCGACACCGAGGAGAGGAACACGATCCGGCCGAAGCCGCGCTCGGCCATGCCGGGCGCCAGACGCCGCGTGACGTTGAAGGCACCGCGCACGTTCACGGCGAAGATGCGGTCCCACTCCGCCCCGGTGACCTCGAGGAACGGCGTGGGCGAGGTGATGCCGGCGTTGTTGACGAGGGCGCCGACCGGGGGCAGCGCGCCGTCCAGGACGGTCAGCGCGTTCTCCACCGACGCCTCCTCGGTGATGTCGCAGCCGATCCCGACGGCCTGCACGCCGTTGCGGTCGGCGACCTCGTGCGCGGCGTCCTTGGCGCTGGCCTCGTCCAGGTCGAGGACGGCGACGTTCCAGCCGGCGGCGGCGAGGGCGTGGGCGGTGGCGCGGCCGATGCCGCGCTTGGAGCCGGCGCCGGTGACGACGGCGGTCTTGTCGGAGACGGTCATGGGGTCCTCCAGGGTCTTCCGGGTGTGCGGGGTGGGTGGGGGTCAGGCGGTGGCCGGGGTGGGGTCGGCGGCCCAGGGGGCGTGCGTGCCGCCGCCCAGCTCGGCCTTGACCCGCGCGACGACGGCGTCGGTGGACAGGCCGTAGCGGTCGTGCAGGGTGGGCAGGGCGCCGGCGGCGAGGAACTCGTCGGGCAGGGCGATCGGGACGATGCGGGTGCCCACGCCGGCGAACGCCAGCGTCGAGGCGACCGACTCGGCCAGCCCGCCGACGACGGTGTGGTTCTCCAGGGTGACCACGAGCCGGTCCGTCCGCGCCGCCCGCAGGATCGCCTCGGTGTCCAGCGGCTTGATGGTCGGGACGTGCAGCACGGCGACGTCGACGGAGTCGGCCTCGAGCCGGGCGGCCGCCTGGAGCGCCCGCATGGTCATCAGGCCGGTCGAGATGAGGACGACGTCCCGGCCGGTGCGCAGCTCGGCGGCCTTGCCCAGCTCGAAGCGGTAGTCGTACTCGTCGAGCACCGTGGGCACCGCGCCGCGGAGCAGCCGCAGGTAGGTGGGGCCCGGTGCCGCGGCCAGGGCCGGCACGGCCTGCTCGATGTCCACCGAGTCGCAGGGGTCGACGATCGTCAGGTTCGGGCAGCCGCGGAGGATCGCGAGGTCCTCGGTGGCCTGGTGGCTGGGGCCGTACCCCGTCGTCAGGCCGGGCAGGGCCCCGACGACGTTGACGTTCAGGCCCGGCTCGGCGATGTCCAGGCAGAGGAAGTCGTAGGCCCGCCGCGTCGCGAACACCGAGTAGGTGGAGGCGAACGGCACCAGCCCGACCTCGGCCAGTCCGGCCGCCGCCCCGAGCATCGCCTGCTCGGCCATGCCCATCTGGAAGAAGCGGTCCGGGTGGGCGTCGCGGAACACGTGCATGTCGGTGTACTTGGCCAGGTCGGCCGACAGCCCGACGATCTCGGGCCGCTCCTCGGCCAGCCGGTTCAGCGCGTGCCCGAACGGGGCGCTGGTGGTGCGCTGTCCCGGGTCGGCGAACGAGGCGATCATCGCCGAGGTGGTCAGCTTCTTGCGGGGGGCGGTGCTGGTCATCGGGTCAGTCCTTCCTGCAGCTGGTCGCGGGCGATCTGCCACTCGTGCTCCTCGACCCGCATGAAGTGGGCCTTCTCCCGGTTCTCGAGCAGCGGCACCCCGCGCCCGATGCGGGTGTCGCAGATGAGCACCGACGGCGAGCCGCGGTGCTCGCGGATCTCGTCGAAGGCGTCGACGAGGGCGCCGACGTCGTTGCCGTCCACGCGCAGGGCGTGCCAGCCGAAGGCCCGCCACTTGTCGGTGACCGGCTCGGTGCGCAGGACGCCGGCCGTGGGGCCGTCGGCCTGCAGGGCGTTGACGTCGACGATCGCGGTCACGTTGTCGAGGCCGTGGTGGGCGCAGGCCATGGCGGCTTCCCAGGTGGAGCCCTCGTCCAGCTCGCCGTCGGAGAGCAGGTTGAACACCCGGGCGGGGTTGCCGAGCCGGCGCAGCCCCAGGCCCATCCCGGTGGCGACCGTCAGGCCGTGGCCCAGCGAGCCGCCGGAGATCTCCATGCCGGGGGTGTAGGAGGCCATCCCCGACATCGGCAGCCGGGAGTCGTCGGAGCCGTAGGTCTCCAGCTCCTCGAGCGGGATGGTCCCGGCCTCGGCCAGCGCCGCGTACAGCGCGATGGCGTAGTGGCCGATGGAGAGCAGGAAGCGGTCGCGGTCGGCCCAGTGCGGGTCCTCGGGCCGGTACCGCAGCTGGTCGGTGTAGACGACGGCGAGGACGTCGGCGACGCCCAGCGCCTGGCCGATGTAGCCCTGGCCCTGCACCTCCCCCATGTCGAGGGCGTTGCGGCGGATGCGGTACGCGGCCTGGCGGATGCGGTCGATCCGCTCCGCCCGGTCGGCCGTGGTCCCGGCCGCCTGCGGTGTGGTCAGCGAGGTCATGTCGGTCTCCTCTCGGGAGTCGGTCAGTCGGTGGCCGAGTCGGCCGTCGGCCGGAGCTCGTGCGTCCGGGTGCGGGGGCTGGGGACGGCGGCCTCGGCGGCGAGGCTGCGCTCGAGGGCGGCGACCTCCTCGCGCTCCGTCCTGCCCCAGGTCTCGCGGGTCAGCAGCGCGGCGACCAGGCCCAGCAGGCCGTAGCCGCTGAACAGCAGCGCCGGGCCGATCCAGCCGAAGCCGGCGTAGAGCGCGGTGGTGATGAGCGGGGTGAAGCCGGAGACGACCGCCGACATCTGGTAGGCCAGCGACGCGCCGGTGGTCCGGGTTTTGGTGGCGAACAGCTCCGAGAACCAGGCGCCCTGCACGCCGGCCAGCGAGTTCTGCAGGACCGCGTAGCTGATGACGAACGCGATGACGATCGCCACCGCCACGCCGGTGTTGACCACGAGGAACAGCGGGATGCCCCACAGCAGGTGCAGCGCGGTGCCCAGCAGGTACACCGGCCGCCGGCCGACGCGGTCGGTGAGCGCGCCCCAGTACGTGGTCGCGAAGATGCCGATGCCGGCGGCGATCATCGTCGCGGTGAGGGTGACCGACCGGTCGGCCAGTTCCTCGGCGGCGACGTAGGACAGCATGAACGTGACCGACACCGCGTAGCCGGCGGTCTCGGTGATCCGCAGGCAGAAGGCGCGCAGGATGTTGCGCCAGTCGTCGCGGAGCACCTCGAGGAGCGGGTTCTTGGAGAGCTCGCCCTCCTCCTTGAGTTCCTCGAACTCGGGCGACTCCTCGACCTTCAGCCGGATCACGATGCCCACGACGATCAGCACGGCGCTGAGCAGGAACGGCACCCGCCAGGCCCACGAGCCGCCCAGGGGGACGCTGGCCAGGAAGGCGAGGTTGGCCAGCAGCAGCCCCACCGGGAAGCCGGCCTGGGTGATGCCGGTGTACAGGCCCTTCTTCCGCCATGGGGCGTGTTCGAAGCACATGAGGATGGCCCCGCCCCACTCCGCGCCGAACGCGAGCCCCTGCACGACCCGGACGACCACCAGCAGGATCCCGGCCCAGACGCCGACCTGCTGGTAGGTGGGCAGGCAGCCGATGAGGACCGTCGCGATCCCCATGAGCAGCAGGGAGCCGACGAGGACCGGCTTGCGGCCGATCCGGTCACCGAGGTAGCCGCCGATGATCCCGCCGAGGGGTCGGACGGCGAAGCCGATGCCCAGGGTGGCGAAGGACAGCAGCGTGCCCGAGAGCGGGTCGTCGGCCGGGAAGAAGGCGGTGTTGAAGTACAGCGCCGCCGCGATGCCGAAGCCGATGAAGTCGTAGGTCTCGATCGTCGCCCCGACGGAGCACCCGATCGCGACCTTCTTCTTGGTCGGGGTGCCCTCGATCGGGTGCCACGCGGCGACCTCCTCGAGGTGGGGGTCGCGGACGGGTGGGTGCCGTTCGGTCATGGTGGTCTCCGGGTGAGCGTTGGGCCGTGGTCCCCGTTATCCGTTGACTGTTAACAGTCAACTCCCGACCGAGTGTGGGTGGCGTGGGTCACCGTGTCAAGGGTCACTTCTGGCCCGGCGTGCGGGGAGCGCGTCCCGGCTGCTCGCCAGCGAGGAGGTGCCGCGGCCCAGGGACCCAGAGCCGCCCAGCCGCCGGCGAGGGGACGGCCGGTCTGGCGCGGCCGGTCAGCCCGGTGCGGCGGCCGTCCCCAGGAGGTCAGTCCGGTGCGGCGGCCGTCTGCGGGGAGGTCGGGCGGACGTGACCGCCGTCCCCCGGGAGGTCCCGCAGGACGTGACCGCCGTCGGCAGGGGTCAGGCGGACGTGGCCCGGGCGAAGTGCTCCGCGGCCGCGGTCATGTGCTCGTCGACCACCTCGACGGCCGCGTCGACGTCGCCGCGCTCGATGGCGTCGACGATCGGGGCGTGCCGGTCGCGCGCCATCATGGGCGCCTGCCAGGACGCTCCGTTGAGGATGGCGACCCGCATGCGGCCCTCCAGCCGCTGCCACGCCTCCACCAGCATGGAGTTGCCCGACAGCCGGCACAGCAGCAGGTGGAAGGCCAGGTCGGCGGCCATCCGGGCGGCCGGCTCCTCCTCGTCGGAGAGCTGCTCGAGGGCCGCACGCAGCGCCGTCACGGCGGCCTCCCGCCGGGGTGAGGCGACGACCTCCCGCACCGCCAGCCCCTCCAGCGCCGCACGGACCTGGAAGAGCTCGCGGACCTCTGTGGGGGTCAAGCTGTTGACCCGCAGCATCCCCCGGTTGCCGGCGGTCACCAGGCCCTCCTGCTGGAGGTGCCGCAGGGCCTCGCGCACGGTGCCGCGACTGACCCCGAGCGAGGACGCGAGCTCGACCTCGCCGAGGTGGTCACCGGGGCGGTAGCGACCCGAGAGGACGGCCGACCGGAGCACCTCCAGGGCGCGCTCCCGCAGCGTGCTGCGGTCCAGACTGGCCAGGGGCTCGACGTCCACCGTGCACCTCCTCGTCCCCCGCATGGTATCCAGCGGCTGTCGACAACGAGGTGGCGACAGTCGACAGGCAGCTCCATCGGGGCACGCCCCGTCGGTCGCGGCGCGGCGGCGATCCGGCGGGCGCGCCCGTCGTGCAGGGCGACGGACACGCTGGTCAGCGTGCCGCGCCCCACCGGGAGAGGATGGCCGCATGACGCGGATGGACCTGCGCGTGCGGCTGCTGGGCCGGCTGGCCGGCCTCGTGTCGGTCTCCTCGATGGACGACGACCGGCTGCGGCGGGCGCAGCAGCAGCGCATCGGCCACAACCCGCTGACCGACCTGCTGTTCGGCGCAGTCGCCGGCGGCGTGTCCCTCGCGGACGGGACGGCGAAGGGCGAGGTCGATCCCGTGGCGATCCGGGTCTACCGGCCCGACCGCGCCGCCGACCGGCGACTGCCGCTCGTCGTGAACTTCCACGGCGGGGGCTGGACGATCGGGTCGCTCGACACCGCGGACTGGCTGTGCAGCCACGTGTCGGTGACCACCGGGGCCGTGGTCGTCTCGGTGGACTACCGGCTGGCGCCCGGGCACCGCTGGCCGGCGGCGGCCGAGGACTGCTACGGCGCCCTCGTCGACGTGGTCGACCGGGCGGCGGACCTCGGCGCCGACCCCGGGCGGGTCGCGGTCATGGGTGACAGCGCGGGGGGCAACCTGGCCGCCGTGGTCAGCCTGATGGCCCGCGACCGCTCCGGTCCGCGGATCGCCCATCAGGGGCTGGTCTACCCGGCGGTCGACCTCACCATGAGCAGCCCCTCGATCGAGGAGAACGCGCACGCGCCGATCCTCACGAAGGCCGACTGCCTGTCCTTCCGCGACCACTACCTGGGCGGCCAGGACCCGACACACCCCTACGCCTCACCGCTGTTCGCCGACGACCTCTCCGGGCTGCCGCCGGCGCTGGTCCAGGTGGCCGAGCACGACCCGATCCGGGACGACGGCCTGCGCTACGCCGCCGCGCTGCGCCGGGCCGGCGTCCCGGTCCGCCTGACCGGGTACGTCGCGATGCCGCACGGCTACCTGAGCTTCCCGCGGATCTGCCGCGCCGCGCCCCAGGCCCTGTCCGAGCTCTGCGCGGAACAGTCGTCCGCCCTGGCCCGGCACGCTTGAGACCCCGTCGGGCAGGGTGGGCCCGCGGAGCACCGAGACGAGGAGCACGGGGGTGGGACAGGGCATCGGGTACGACGAGCACGCGCGGCCGCGGAGGCCGCGTTGGCGCGCGCGGCGGAGCTCGGAGGGCGGGTGAGCGTCGCCGTGGTCGACCTCGCCGGCTCCGAGGTGGCCGTCGCGCGCGGCGACGGCACCCCCGGGTTCACCCCGGGGATCGCCCGGTCGAAGGCGGCCACGGCCGCGGCGTTCCGCCGTCCCTCGTGGGAGCTGGCCGAGGTCGCCGAGCGCCGCCCCGAGGTGCTGCTGGCCGCCGGCGAGCACCTGGGCTTCCGCCCCACCACCCTGGGCGGCGGCCTGCCGGTCCTGCGCGACGGCGAGGTCGTCGGCGGGGTCGGGGTGAGCGGCGCGACCCCGGAGGAGGACACCACCTGCGCCGAGGCCGCCGTCGCCGCGCTCGCCCGGGCCTGACCCGGCCCGGGCGAGCGGGACGGCGGGCGTCTCAGGGGACGAGGATCGCCCGGCCCCGGACCTTCCCGGCGTCGAGGTCGCGGAGCGCGTCCACGGCCCGGTCGAGCGGGTACTGCTGGGTGTGCAGGGTGACCTTCCCGGCCTGCGCGAGCACCATCAGCTCCGCCAGGTCGGTGTAGGTGCCGACGATGTTGCCGACGATGTTCTTCTCTCCGGCGACGAAGTCCAGCGTCGGGATGCGGAGCTCGCCGCCGTAGCCGATGACGTAGTACGAGCCGGCCGGGCCGGTCATGTGCCAGCCGTCCATCTCCGCCCCCTGCTCGGCGACGAAGTCGAGGACGACGTTCGCGCCCCCGCCGGTCAGGTCCTGGACCGCTTGCACCTGGTTGCCGTCGGCGACCACGGTCTCGTCCGCGCCGATCTGCCGGGCCAGCTCCAGGGCGTCGGGGTTGCGGTCGACCACGATGATCCGGGTGCCGGACAGGGCGGCCAGGCACTGGACGCCGATGTGGCCGAGCCCGCCCGCGCCCTGCACGACCGCGGTCGTGCCCGGGTGCAGCAGCGGCAGGGCCTTGCGCACGGCGTGGTAGGCGGTGATGCCGGCGTCGGCGAGTGCGGCGACGTCGGCGGGGTTGGTGGACGGGTCGAGCTTCACGCAGGCGCGGGCCGTGGTGCGCAGGTACTCGGCCATGCCGCCGTCGTCGTTCGACAGCCCGGGGAAGAAGGCGTTCTCGCACTGCATGTCCCGGCCGGCGCGACAGGCCGTGCACAGGCCGCAGCTGGGCTGCGGGTGCAGGATCACGGTGTCACCGACGGCGACGTTGGTGACCCCTTCCCCGACAGCGTGCACCCACCCGGCGTTCTCGTGCCCGATCACGTAGGGCAGGTCCGGGTTCTGCAGGTCGGCCCACTGGCCCTCGAGGATGTGCAGGTCGGTCCGGCAGACCCCGGCGCCGCCGATCTTGACGATGACGTCGAGCGGACCCTGGATCTGCGGTTCGGGGATGTCGTCGATCGCGGGGTCGGCGTGGTACTCGTGCACGCGGACGGCCTTCACGGCTGGGTTCCCTTCGAGACGGTGAGCGGGAGCAGGGGGCGGTCCTCGGGGCGGGGCACCTGGTCGGCCTCCGCCCCCGGGTAGCGGGTGGCGAGCAGCCCGCGGCAGAAGTGCGCGTTGCCGTCGACGGAGATCCGCACCGAGCGGGCCCGGCGCAGGACCAGGGGCGCCTGCTCGGGGGGCGGGCGGGTCCCGTCCTCGCCGACCAGGACGGGTGCCGCACCGTCCACCGGCAGGCCCAGGGCGGCCCGCCGGCGCAGCAGCGCCTCGGTCGTCGGCGCGCCGGCCGGCAGGTCGGCGAGGGTCAGGCCGGCGACGTCGGCCTCGGTCAGCGACGGGTCGGCCCGGAGCGCCGCGGTGAGCGCCCGCTCCATCGCCGCGGTGTGCGCCTTGCGGGTGAACGTGGCGCGCAGGTCGTCGAGGGAGTCCTCCGCCTCGTGCGCGAAGGTCGCCCGGTAGTCGGCGCCCGCGGCCAGGCCGCGGTTGATGAGGTCGGAGTCGGAGTGGTCGTCGAGGGCCACCACGACCCGCCCCACGCCCGGGACGGCGGTGACCGCCTCCCGGGCGTCGGAGGCCATCAGCCAGGCGAAGTTGGGCGCGCAGAACGACGTCGGCAGGCGCAGGTGGACCTCGACGTCCGACCCGCGCACCGACACCGAGCGGACGAAGCCGAGGTCGGTGATCGGCTCGTCCAGCTCGGGGTCGACGACGGCGCCGAGCGCGGTCCGGACCTCCGCGGCGAGGTCGGGCAGGACGGCGGTCATCGCGCCGCCCTCAGGCCATCGCCAGGTCGGCGGCGCCGGGCTCGCGCGGGCCGGTCTCGGTCTCGGCGGCCTCGGGCAGCCGGCACTCCTCCGGCACCGGGAGGTCGTAGAGCCGCGCCGCGTTGAGGCCGAGCACCTTCTTCTTGATCTGGGTGGTGAGCGGCGCGTACTCGGTCATGTCCTCCGGGATCTGGAAGTCCACGAACCGCTCGACCAGCCACTTCGGCGCCCAGAGGGCGTAGTCGCTGGAGAAGAGGATGCGGTCCTCGCCGATCCAGTAGACGAGCTCGCCCATGATCTGCGCGAAGTAGCGCGGCCGGGTGTGGATGAACGGGATCGCGACGGCCAGGCCCGCGTGCACGTTGGGCTCCTGGGTGGCGATCCAGCAGAAGTCCTCCAGCCGCGGCAGGCCGCAGTGCTCGACGACGAACGTCAGGTCGGGGAAGTCGGTCGCCACGTGGTCGACGTCGGCGACGTCGAACGCGTCGCGGTCCAGCGGCCGGATCGTCGGGCCCTTGTGGATGTGGATGTTGGTGATCCCGAGCTCCCGGCAGACCTCGAGGTACCGGTAGGCCATCGGGTCGGTCAGCTTCCAGCCGCGGGACTCCCCGTGCCAGTCGGCGGTGTAGAGCTTCACGCCCTTGAGGCCGAAGCGCTCGGCGTCGGCACGCAGCTGGTCCAGGCCGTTCTCGCCGTCGCGGGGGTCCCAGTAGTGGTTGTAGGTGAGCTTGTCCGGGTGCGCGTTCGCGAGAGCGGACGCCTCGTCGGTCTGCCCGAAGCCCCGGTGGTAGAACTCGGCCAGCCGGGCCGGCTGGAAGATCGCGTGGTCGACGATCCCGTCGACGAACACGTCGCGCATCAGCCGCTCGCCGCCCTGGTAGAGGTACTCCTCGTAGCCCCACACCTCGGACTCCGGGCTGAGGTTGCGGTGGTAGTCGTAGAAGCAGTCGATGAACTGCTTGCCGTGGACGTTGCGCTGGTTCTCCGGGCGCCCGTCCCACAGGGCGATGTGGGCGTCCACCACGTAGTACTTCTCGCCGTCCTTGGTGTACATCTCCGGCCTCCGCTCGGCTTGGCTGTGACGCCAGTCACGCTGGTGGGAGCGACGGTAGGCACGCCGGGACGGCGGCGGGAGCCGGTCGTTGTCTCACTTTGGAACGCCCCCTGGACGGCGCCCCGCGGGGATACATTCGTGTGGCGCGGGCCACAGCCACCAGGCCCGTTCCGCCCAGGAGGTGTCCCGTGGACGTGCAGCGGGCCGCCTCCGACCCCTTCGCCGACCCGGTGCTGGCCGCCCGGCCGGCGCCGTCCCGGCTGCGGGCCTCGTGGCGCCGCAGCCAGGACTACGGCGTCACCCCCGACGAGGTCGTCCCCGTCTTCACCGGGTCCCTGGACACCGGGTCGCTGCTGTACGAGTGCGCGCACCGGGTGCTCACCGACCTGCAGGCGACGATCCCGAACGAGCCGGTCAGCCTGATGGTGGCCGACGCCGAGGGGCTCGTGCTCGCCCGGCTCTGCAGCGACGCGGGGATCCTCCGGTCGCTCGACCGGGTCCACCTCGCCCCGGGCTTCTCCTACGCCGAGCGCAACGCCGGCACGAACGGGCTGGGCCTCTCGCTCGCCGACCGCGCGCCCTCACTGGTCCGGGCCGAGGACCACTGGTGCGCCGAACTGCGCGGGTTCACCTGCGCCGCGGTCCCGGTCGTGGACCCGGTGAGCGGGGACCTCGCGGGCAGCATCAACCTGACCACCTGGTCGGACTCCTCCTCCGAGCTGCTGCTCGGCCTGGCCCAGGCGGCCGCCAGTGCCACGAGCGCGCTGATGCTGGTCCGCGCCGGCGGGCGGACGGTCCGCCCGGCCCCGCGGGGCGAGGTCTTCCACGTCGTCGGCGGGCACCTCGCCCCCGACGCCGGCGACCCGTGCGTCTCGGCGGGGTGGCGCGGCGCGGTGGCCGACGCCGTCGCCGCGGCCGACCGGGTCACCGCCGTCGTGGGCGATCCCGGCGTGGGCAAGGCCGCGCTGGCCGCGCTGGCCCGCCGCCGGGTCGCCCCCCGGCAGCGGGTGCTGCACGCCCGGGCGCCCGAGACCGGGGACGTCGCCGCCTGGCTGGAGCTGTGGACGCCGGAGCTGCGCGACCCCGACACCCTCGTCATCGTCTCCGGCCTGCCGCACCTGCCGGCGTGGGCCGCCGAGGACCTGGCCCAGACCCTCGGCGCGGTCCGCCGCACCGGCCGGCCGCAGCCGTTCGTGCTCACCGCGCCGGACTTCACCGCCGTGCCCGGGCAGCTGGCCACCCTGGTCGACACCGTCGTCGAGGTGCCCACGCTGCGGCACCGCACCGACGACGTGGTGCCGCTGGCGCACTGGTTCGCCGAGCAGGAGCGGCACCGCGCGGTCGGCTTCACCGCCCGCGCCGCCCGCGCGCTGACCGCCTGCGCCTGGCCGGGCAACGTGCGCCAGTTGCGGCGCGCCGTCCGGGAGGCGGCGGCCCGCGCCGACCTCGTCGACGTCCACCACCTGCCGCCGGAGGTGCTCGACGCCGGCGGCCGCGCGCTCACCCGGCTGGAGCGGCTCGAGCGCGACGAGATCGTCCGCTGCCTGACCGAACCGGGGACGACGATCACCCGGGCCGCCGAGGAGCTCGGGATCGGCCGCGCCACCCTCTACCGCAAGATGGCGCAGTACAAGATCACCCTGCCGCGCTGACGGTGGGGCCGCCCGCCCACGCCGGCGCCGGCCCCTGCCCCAGTCGCCATCGCGCCGCCTCCTCCGAGGGGCTGCGCGGCCCGAGCACCACCTGCAGCGCGCGCAGCTGGGCGCGGGTCACCGGCAGCCGGACCACGCCGCTCCCCCGCCCCGGCACCCCGGCGAACCGTGCGAGCACCGGCGACACGACCAGGCCCGCGGCGCCTGCGAGCCCGCGGTAGAACACCTGCTCGGCCGGCCCCAGCCCGGGCGGCGCGGTGAGGAAGGCGCGCAGGTCGTCCGGCACGGGTTCGAGCACCGGCGCGTACGCGGCCAGCGCCTCGCCGAGCTGCGCCTCCGTCTGCGGCAGGTCGCCGGCCCCCAGGGCGCGGGCGCTGCGCGTCCACTCGCGCACGTAGGCGTCGGGCCAGCGGCGGCCGAACCGGGCCACCGGCGGGCGGCCGACGGCCCGCTGCGCGGCGAGGAAGGCATCGGTGAACGCCAGGTGCACCCAGCGCAGCAGCTCCGGGTCCCCGGCGGAGTAGGCCCGCCCGTCCTCCGTCGTCCCCCGGACCCGCGCGTGCAGCGCGCGGACCCGGGCGGCCTCCTGCTCGGCCAGCTCGGCCGACCCGAAGGTGGTGACGACCAGCCAGCGGGCGGTGCCGGCCAGCCGCGCCCACGGGTCCTCCAGGTAGGCCGAGTGGCGGCGCACCCCGGCCAGGGCCAGCGGGTGCGCGGCCTGGCCGAGCAGCGCGGCGATGCCACCGACCAGCGTGGAGAGGTCGCCGTGGACCCACCAGACGACGCCGCCGGGTTCGAACCAGCCGGGCCCCTCCCCCACCCGCCCGATGTCGCGGACCCAGCCGGGCACGCCGGTCGGGTCGCCGGAGACCCGGGCGCGGAACCGCGACCGCACGGACTCGGGCAGGGCGGTCAGCGCGGGCACGTCCCCCACGGTCCCAGCCGCAGGGGCCGCCCGCAGCGCCGCTCCGGCGCGGGCCTCAGAGTCCGAGCGCCGCGCAGAGGGCGGCCTCGTGCTCGGCCAGCCAGCGGCGGTAGTCCCCCACCGCCATCCGGACGTCGGACCGGGCGTACTCGGCGAAGGCGGCGTGCCCCGCGGCGGCGTACCGCTCGACGAGCCGGGAGAACCACTCCTGGTTCTGCTGGACGGCCGCGAGGAACCGGCGCCGGTCGGCGTCGTCGAGGCCGTAGCCGTCGACGAAGACCCGCAGCCGGGCGACCGCGCGCTCCCGCCGGGCGTCGCCGACGGTGGCCGCCCGCCGCAGCGGCGCCCACAGGCGGGCCGCGCACGCGACGTCCCACACCCGGGAGCCGGGGCCGGCGAGGTCGAAGTCGATGAGGGCGACCGCGCGGCCGTCGCGGAAGACGACGTTGTCGAGGTTCGGGTCGTTGTGGCTGACCAGCTCGCCTGCGAACGGCGCCGGCAGGGCGTCCGGCCAGGTGTGGGGCGACGGGTCGAACCCGACCACCGCCTCGTGGTAGGCGCGCAGCAGCTCGGCCACGCTGACCAGCGCCTCGTCGGTGAGCGCCCACGCGGGGTAGGGCGGGAGGACGGTCGTCCCGGGGACGTAGCCGAGCACCTCCCGCCCCTGCTCGTCGACCCCGAGGAACCGCGGGGCCCCGGCGAACCCGACGTCCGCCAGGTGGCGGAGCAGGGCGTGGGTGGCCGGGCTGGTGCGCCGCAGCGGGCGGCGGACGGTGTCGCCCACCCGGACCACCCGCCCGCGGTTGGCGAGCCCGCCGGGCAGCGGCACCTCGCGCACGGCTCCCTCCGGCCGGTGTCGACCGCTCACGCCGCCTCGAGCAGGGCCTCGGCGAACGACCGGTGCGTGACCAGGCCCCGCACCAGGCCGCTGCGCAGCGCGGCACGCGCCGCGGGCACCTTCGCCACGCCGTACGGGATGGCGATGACCTCGGCGATGGCGCGCATCTGCTCGGCGTCGATGCCGATCATCCGCTCGGTCAGTCCGGTGCGGACCGGCTCGCCGTCGGCGGTCAGGAAGACCCCCGACACCTCGGCGCAGACCCCCAGCCGGGCGAGATCGGCCCGGTCGCGCTCGCGGGCGGTGTCGTGCAGCGTCGACTGGCCGGGCGCCCACAGCCCCACGCCGACGACCGCCTTGGTCACCCGGGGCAGCTGGTCGAAGGCGAGCGCGACCTCCCGCTGGCGGCGCAGGGCGGACGCGGTCGCCGCGTCCGGCAGCGTGAACGGCGCGTAGAAGACGTAGGCCGGCCCACCGGCCGCCCGGGCCACGTCGCGGACGACGTCGATCGAGGTCTCGGCGCCGTCCGGCAGGGCGAGCGCCCCGGTGAGCTGGACGACCGGGACAGGGGCCAGCCGGTGCAGCGCCCGGGCCATCGCGCCGACCGAGCGGGACCACGCGACGCCGAGCACGTCCTCGGGGCCGGTCACCTCGGCGAGCAGTTCGGCGGCGACCTGGCCCAGGTGCTTGCGGACCGCGTCGGGCGAGCTCTCCGAGGTGTCCACCACCACGGCGTGCTCGAGGCCGAACGCGTCCTGGAGCCGCGCGGACAGGTCGACGTCGACCAGCCCGCGGGAGCCGATCTCGATGCGGACCAGGCCGGTGGCCCGGGCGGTGTCGATCAGCCGCGCGACCTTGAACCGGCTCAGCCCGAACTCCTCGGCGATCTCGACCTTCGACCGCCCGTCCAGGTAGTAGCGGCGGGCCACCGAGGCGGAGAGCACCAGCGACGCCGGCCCGGAGAGCTGGCTGACCACGTCGACCTCCCTGCTCAGATGAGCACCCCGCGCCCATGTTCGCACCTCGACTTGACGACGTGTGATCCAGGTCACGAGACTTCCGACCACGACGGCACTGCCGGTCGGGGGACGGGGGTGCACCCGTCCGCGGGCCAACCACGGGAGAGCTGAGGCAGATCGTGACCGCAGCAGCAGAGACTCCGGCAGGGACCACGACGAAGGGCTCCGGCGCCCGGGTGGCGGTGCAGAAGTTCGGCACCTTCCTGTCCGGGATGATCATGCCGAACATCGCCGCGTTCATCGCCTGGGGCTTCATCACCGCGTTCTTCATCGAGACCGGGTGGACGCCGATCCCGGGGATCGGCGGCTTCGGGGAGAACGCCGCCGGCGAGCCGAACACCGGCCTCGTCGGCCCGATGATCCGCTACATGCTGCCGCTGCTGATCGCGGTGCAGGGCGGCCGGATGGTCTACGGCGTCCGCGGTGCCGTGGTCGCCGCCGTGGCCACCATGGGCGTCATCGTCAGCACCGAGCAGCCGATGTTCCTCGGCGCGCTGATCATGGCCCCGCTCGCCGCCTGGGTGATGAAGCAGCTCGACAAGCTGTGGGACGGCAAGATCAAGCCCGGCTTCGAGATGCTGGTCAACAACTTCTCCGCCGGCATCGTCGCGGCCGCGCTGGCGGTCGTCGGCTTCTTCACGTTCGGCCCGGTCATCGAGACCGTCTCCCGCGGCCTGGGCAACGGCGTCGACTGGCTGGTCGCCAACGGGGTGCTCCCGCTGGCCAGCATCATCATCGAGCCGGCCAAGGTGCTGTTCCTCAACAACGCCATCAATCACGGCGTGCTCACCCCGCTGGGCATCCAGCAGTCCGCGGAGACGGGCCAGTCGATCCTCTTCCTGCTCGAGGCCAACCCCGGCCCGGGCATGGGCGTCCTGCTGGCGTACTGCTTCTTCGGCACCGGGCTGGCCCGCAGCACCGCCCCGGCCGCCGCGGTCATCCACTTCTTCGGCGGGATCCACGAGATCTACTTCCCGTACGTGCTGGCCAAGCCGATCCTGCTGCTGGGCACCATCACCGGCGGCATGGTGGGCATCGGGACCCTCGTCCTCTTCGACGCCGGTCTGCGGGCGCCGGCCGCCCCCGGCTCGATCATCGCGGTCCTCGCGCAGACCCCGGGCGGCAGCTTCGCCGGTGTGATCCTGTCGGTGGTCCTGTCCGCGGTGACCTCCTTCGTCATCTGCTCCCTGCTGCTCAAGACCAGCCGCAAGAAGGTCGCGGACCTGTCGGCCGCGACCGCCGAGATGGAGGAGCTGAAGGGCAAGAAGAGCTCGGTCTCCGGCGTCCTGACCAGCAACGACGAGCGGGCCGTGGAGGAGCTCGAGGCCCGGGCCGAGGCCGCCGAGGAGGCGCACGAGGCCAAGTCGCACCGCGCGCCGATCCACAGCATCGTGTTCGCCTGCGACGCGGGGATGGGCTCGAGCGCCATGGGCGCCTCGGTGCTCCGCAACAAGATCAAGAAGGCCGGCTTCACCGACGTCACCGTGACCAACCAGGCGATCGCCAACCTGACCGACAACGTGGACCTGATCGTCACGCACCAGGACCTCACCCCGCGCGCGCAGGGCATGTCGCCGTCGGCCCAGCACGTGTCGGTGGACAACTTCATGAACAGCCCGAAGTACGACGCGATCGTCGAGCAGCTGAAGGTGACCAACGCGCACGAGTCGGGCGCCCAGCAGTGAGCCGCCCGGCGGAGAGGGAGGGCATCAGGTGAGCGACATCCTCGCGCCGGACCAGGTCCGGGTCCCGGGCACGGCCACGACCAAGGACGACGCCATCCGCGAGGCCGGGCAGCTCCTGGTGGACGCCGGCGCGGTCTCCCCCGCCTACGTGGACGCGATGTTCGAGCGCGAGAAGTCGGTGTCCACCTACATGGGCAACTACCTGGCCATCCCGCACGGCACCAACGAGTCGAAGGACACCATCAACCGGTCGGCCCTCTCGGTCGTGCGCTACGACTCGCCGATCGACTGGGGCGGCAACGAGGTCCGCTTCGCCGTCGGGGTCGCCGGGGTCGAGGGCGGCCACCTGGAGATCCTCAACAAGATCGCCATCGTCTTCTCCGACGAGGACGAGGTGCAGAAGCTGATCGCCGCCACGTCCGCCGAGGAGGTCTACGCGCTCCTGCACGCGGTCAACGAGGAGTGAACCCGGCGATGCGACGACGAGGTGGGGACAGATGAAGGTCTTGCGGTTCTACGCACCCGAGGACGTGCGGCTCGAGGACGCGCCCGAGCCCGAGTGCGGGCCGGACGAGGTGAAGCTGCGGGTCCGCAACTGCTCGACCTGCGGCACCGACGTGAAGATCCTGCACAACGGGCACCAGAACCTGAGCCCGCCGCGGATCATCGGGCACGAGGTCGCCGGTGAGGTCGTGGAGGTGGGGGCCGACGTCGACGGCTGGTCGGTCGGCGACCGCGCGCAGGTGATCGCCGCCGTGCCCTGCGGCGAGTGCTACGAGTGCCGCAAGGGCTGGATGGCGGTCTGCGAGAACCAGACCTCGATCGGCTACCAGTACGACGGCGGGTTCGCCGAGTACATGATCGTCCCGCGCCAGGTGCTCAAGGTCGACGGGCTCAACCGGATCCCGGACACCATCGGTTTCGACGAGGCCTCGGCGGCCGAGCCGTTCGCCTGTGCGATCAACGCCCAGGAGCTCATCTCGGTCGGCGACGGCGACATCGTCGTCGTCTTCGGCGCCGGTCCGATCGGCTGCCTGCACACCCGCCTGGCGCGGGCCAACGGTGCCAGCCGGGTGTTCCTCATCGACGTGCTCGCCGACCGGCTGGCGATGTCGGCCGAGGCGGTCAAGCCCGACGAGGTCCTCAACGGCCGCGAGGTCGACGTCGTCGAGCGGGTCAAGGAGCTCACCGACGGCCGCGGCGCCGACGCCGTCATCACCGCGACCGCCGCCAACGTCGCCCAGGAGCAGGCGATCCGGATGGCGGCCCGCCGCGGGCGCATCTCCTTCTTCGGCGGGCTGCCGAAGACCAACCCGTTCATCCAGTGCGACTCGAACCTGGTCCACTACCGGGAACTGATGATCATGGGGGCCAACGGGTCGGCCCCGTCGCACAACAAGCGGGCGCTGGAGTACATCGCCAGCGGCGAGGTCCCGGTCAAGGACCTCATCACCGTGCACCTGCCCCTGGAGCGGGCCATGGAGGCCTTCGACATCGTGGCGAAGGGCGAGGCGATCAAGGTCACCGTCGAGCCCTGACCCGCGACGCCGGGGGCCTCATCCCCGGACGGTGCGCACCAGCCGCCGCGCGCCGGCCCAGGCGCCGAGCCCGGCGAGCACCCACGGGCCGGCGACGACGACCGGGTCGAGGACCTGGTGCCGGATGTCGCTGCGCCCGCGCCGCGAGCGCAGCCCGCCGTGGGTGAGTTCACCGCGGACTCCGGTCTCGGTGACCGGGTCGTCCGGCCGGAGGGTGCCGAACGAGCGGAGGTGGCTACCCGAGGCGTCGACCCGGTCACCGACGATCAGCAGCAGCCAGTGCGCCAGGCGGCCCTCGCTGAAGCGACGGTAGGCCAGCCCGCGGATCGCCCCGGACAGCCCGTGGAGCGGCTGCGCCGTGCCGAAGACCGGGGGGACGAAGGCGTGCTCGATCGAGCGCTCCCGCGGCCGCTCCTCCGGCTGCCGTTCGGGGAACTCCCAGTGCGCGCCGGTGTCGGCCGGGTACTGCAGCTTGGGGTACGACGGCCGGTCGGCCGGGTCGAGGTCGGCGCCCCAGCCCGGGATCCGGGCGCGCAACTGCTCGGGCGTCTCGCGGGCGGCGCGCTTCTCCCGGACGTAGGCGCTGGGGATGTCGGGGTGGGTCATCGTCGCGCTCCTCAGGCCGCGTCGGGCAGGACCAGCGGCTTGATGCAGCCGTCGAGCTTGGCCGAGAACACGTGGTAGGCCTCGGCGATGTGCTCCAGCGGGAACCGGTGGGTGACCATCGCCCGCGGCGTGAGGTGGCCGTTGCGCACGTGCTCGAACATCCGCGGCCACTGGCGCTTCACCGGCGTCTGGTTCATCCGCAGCGTGAGCCCCTTGTTGAGCGCGTCGCCGAACTTGACCGCGTTGGGGATCGGCCCGTAGGCGCCGACGACGGAGACGGTGCCGCCCTTGCGCACACCGTCGATCGCCCAGTTCAGCGCGACCGGCGACCCGCCCTGCAGCTTGAGCTTGGTGCCGGTGACGTGCTGCAGGAAGTTGCCGTCGGCCTCCGCGCCCGCCGCCTCGATGACGACGTCGGCGCCGAGGAAGTCGGTCTGCTTCTTCAGCTCGACCACGATGTCGTCGTACTCGTCGTAGTCCAGCGTCTCGGCGTAGGCCATGGTCCGCGCCTTCTCCAGCCGTTCCTGCAGGTGGTCGACGACGATCACCCGGCCCGCACCCATGAGCCACGACGACTGGGCGGCGATCAGGCCGACCGGCCCGGCACCGAGGACGACGACGGTGTCGCCCTCGGCGATCTCGCCCAGCTGCGCGCCGAAGTACCCGGTCGCGGCGGCGTCGGTCAGCAGGACGGCGTCCTCGTCGTGCATCCAGTCGGGGATCCGCGCCGGGCCGACGTCGGCGAACGGGACGCGCACGTACTGCGCCTGGCCGCCGTCGTAGCCGCCGGTGGTGTGCGAGTAGCCGTAGATGCCGCCCACCGCGGTCGCGTTCGGGTTGACGTTGTGGCAGTTGGAGTACAGCCCGCGGGCGCAGAACCAGCACGACCCGCAGGAGATGTTGAACGGCACCATCACGCGGTCGCCGACCTGCAGGTTCTGCACCGAGGACCCGACCTGCTCCACGACGCCGATGAACTCGTGGCCGAAGGTGTGCCCGATCCGGGTGTCCGGCATCATCCCGTGGTAGAGGTGCAGGTCGGAGCCGCAGATCGCGGCCAGGGTGACCCGCACGATGGCGTCGTTCGGGTGCTCGACGGCCGGGACGTCCTTCTCCTCGACCCGCACCTTGTAGGGCCCCCGGTACACCATCGCCCGCATCGGGCCTCCTCCGCGCCGCGCCGTCCCGGACGGCCGGGGTCTGCCCACTGCGGGGGGCTCCCGAAACGGACCCCCCGCCACGACCGGCGCGGGTCAGGCCGCGCCGCCGCCCGCCGCCGGCGTCGGAGCGGCGGCGGGCGGGTCCCCGGCGCTCGCGGGCGGCCGCTGGAAGAGCACGTAGAGGTAGACCAGCGCCGGCACGAGCACCAGCGCCCCCACGAGCAGCGCGACGAGCATCGCGACCAGCGTGGCCCGGCCGGTCGCGGCCTCCTCGATGGTCAGGTCCGGGACGAGGACGTAGGGGTACTGCGCGACCGCCCAGCCGACCAGGATCGCGGTCACCGCCACCGCCGAGGCCGCCCGCGCGGGCACGAACCGCCCCGCCCAGAGCAGCCTGAGCGCGGTCAGGCCGGCCGCGACCGACAGCACCACCACGGGCAGCGCCCGACCGGTGAGCCCCTCGAACAGCTGGGGCGCGTCGGCCCGCAGCACGAACAGGCCGGCGATGCCGACGGCGCCGGTCACCGCCGCCGTCCCGAGGGCACGCGCCCGGAACTGGCGGGCGAGGTCGTCGGCCCCCTCGCGGCGGGCGTCGGCGCAGAGGAACACGGCTGCGAGGTAGGCGCAGACCAGCACGGCCAGCACCCCGCCGAGCAGCGACGTCGGGTTGAGCCAGCTGGTCACGACGTCGCCGGCCGCGATGCCCGGCGGGACCCGGCCCGAGGCGACCCCGCCGACGACGGCGCCGAGGAAGATCGGGGTCAGCAGGGACGACAGGGCGAAGGCCGCGCCGAGGAACCGGCGCATGCCCAGGGTGCTGGTGCTCTTGCGGAAGGCGAACGCCGCCCCGCGGGCGATCATCCCGAACGCGGCCAGGGTCAGCGGGACGTACAGGGTGGTCACGACCGCGGCGAACGCGCCGGAGAACGCCGTCCACAGGACGACGAGGACGAAGATCAGCCAGACGTGGTTGGCCTCCCACACGGGCGCGATGGAGTGCTCGATGAGCTCCCGCTGCCGCGCGCCCCGCCGGGTGCCGCCGGCGAGCAGGTCCCAGATGCCCGCTCCGAAGTCCGCCCCGCCGAACAGGCCGTAGGCGACCAGCCCGACGAACATGACGCTGAGCACCACGTCGGCGAGGGTCACCGCACCGCCACCTCGTCGCCGTGCGGGTCGGGCGGGCGGGCGTCGACCTCCTGGGGCGCCGGGGTGTCCCCGTGGCGGGCCAGCCGCCGCAGCACGTACACCGTCAGCGCGGTCAGGACGACGTAGACCACGACCACGGCGTAGAAGCCCAGGTACAGGCCGGGTGCGGGGCTCACCGCGTCGGCCGTGCGCAGGATGCCGTAGACGGTCCAGGGCTGCCGGCCGACCTCGGTGGTGATCCAGCCGGCCTCCATCGCGACGATCGCCGCGGCGCCGGAGACGGCCACGGCGCGGAGGAACCACGGCGTCCGGGGGATGCGCCGGCGCCGCCACCACGTCCAGCCGAAGACGAGCGCCAGCAGCAGCAGGGCGGACCCGAGGCCGACCATCGTGTCGTAGGCCAGGTGCACCACGTTCACGGGCGGCCGCTCGTCGGCGGGGAACTCCTCCAGGCCGAGCACCACGCCGTCCGGGTCGTGGTGGATCAGCAGCGAGAGGCCGTTCGGGATCTCGACCGCGTAGTGCAGGTCGTCGTCGTAGTAGAGCCCGCCGACGGACAGCGGGGCGCCGGCGGTGGTCTCGTACTGCGCCTCCATCGCGGCGAGCTTGGCCGGCTGGTTGTCCGCCACGGTGTTGGCGATCCAGTCGCCCACCCCGATCTGCACCGGGGTGAGGACGGCGGCGAAGGCCAGCGGGACGAGCAGGCCGAGGACGTGGTGCCGGTCGCGGCGCCCGCGCAGCATGCCGACGGCGTAGACCGACGCGATGGTGAAGCCGGTGACCATGTACCCGGCGAGCAGCATGTGCGTCACCTGCGGCCAGGTCGACGGGCCGAACATGGCCGCCCACGGGTCCGCGTCGACCACCCGCCCCTCGGCGTCGAGCCGGAAGCCGGTGGGGTTGTTCATCCAGGCGTTCGCCGCGACGACGAAGAAGGCCCCGGCCATCCCGGAGACCACCATCGGCAGCGCGCTGACCATGTGCGCCCGCGGGGAGAGCCGGTTCCAGCCGAACAGGTAGACGCCGACGAAGATCGCCTCGATGAAGAAGGCGAACCCCTCCAGCACGAACGGGAAGCCGTAGACCTCGCCGAAGCGGTCCATGAGGCCCGGCCACAGGATGCCCATCTCGAACGACAGCAGCGTCCCCGAGACCGCGCCCGCGGCGAAGAGCACGCCCATCGCGCGGGCCCAGGTGTGCGCCAGCCCGAGCAGCGCCGCGTCGCCGCGCCGGTGCCCGCGCCACTCCACGAACACCGTGATCAGCGGGAACGCGATCCCGAAGCAGGCGAAGACGATGTGCCAGCCCAGGGAGACCGCCATCTGCATCCGCGCGGGAACGAGGTTCTCCGCCGCGTCGGCGAGCACGTCCACAGCGTCCACGCGGGTCTCCGCTCGCGAGCCGGGTGCCAGCAGCATGAGCCCCGATCCCCGCGCGCCGCAACGTCCAGCGGGGCGGCCGGGCGGGCTTCGCGGACCGCTCGGCCGGCGGGCTACGCGGACCGCTCGGCCGGCCTCGACCGCGCCGGTCGGACGCGGTTGCCGAGGACCTCGAGGGCGCCGGGGACCCCGTCGACGACCACGGCGTCGACGCCGGCCTCGACGAGGACGCGCGCCGGCGCGGCGGCCGGGCACCACACCATGAGCCGCCGCCGGGCCCCGTGCACGAACTCCACCGCGCGCGCCACGACGGTGGGGTCCACCGCACCGCTCCCCGGGTCCCCGCCGAGGGACCCCACGTGCAGGCCCAGGACGTCGACGTCCATGTGCGCGCACCCGGCGACCGCCGCCCCGAGGGGGAAGGAGCGCCAGGTCAGCCAGGCGAGCGCGACCCGCGGCGCCGCCGTCCGCAGCCGGGTCAGGGCGGCGGGGTCGAAGGAGGAGACCACCACGCGGCGCCGGTCGCCCTCGGCGGCCACCACCGGGCCGAGCAGTCCCGCGGTGGTGCGGTCCGGCTCCCGCAGGCTGTCCTCGACGCAGGACTTGAGGTCCAGGTCCAGCCCGACGCCCTCGGGCAGGTGCTCCAGCAGCGCCGCCAGGCGCAGCGACCCGCGCCGGTCGGCCTCGTCGACCGGGACGTCGGCCAGCCGCGTGCCGTCCGGGTACACCTCGTCGTGCTCGACGACGAGGACGTCGTCCCGCGTGCGGCGGACGTCGGCCTCGACCCAGCCCATCCCGAGCGTGACCGCGGAGGTGAACGACGCCAGCGTGTTCTCGCGGTGGCCCGACACGACCCCGCACCCGAGGCCGCGGTGCCCGATCACCACCGGCCCGTCGTCGAAGACCGTCGCCCCGGCGTCCCCCCTGGGCAGCCACTCCCCGGACGCCCGGACCGGGGCTCGTCCGCGGAGCGCACCCGTCGCCGGGCCCCGGCTCGACGGTCGCGTCATGAGCGTCTCCTCCGCTCGACACCAGGCCGCTGTCGAGTCTGACCCACCACCCCGGACGGTGGCAGGGCCCGCGACACGCCCGCGGTTTCCGGCCGTTCGACGGGCGGGACGCCGGGTCGGCACGTACGGTGTGACCGCCGACACACTGCGTCCGCAGAAGGTGCGGCCCCCCTGCCGGCAACGACGCCCGAGGAGCCCCGTTGATGACCCCGTGCGACCACAACAACCACACCTTCTGCACCGGCGAGTGCGGCTGCGTCTGCCACGACGGCGACTGCGACTGAGGAACACCCGTCCCCCTCACCGGAGAGGGACCCCGTCCTCCCCACCCTTCGCAGGCTCGGGGTGGGACCCGGGACGGGGCCGCGGTGAGCCTCTGGACGGGGCGGGGGGGGGGGGGGGGGGGGGGGGGGGGGGGGGGGGGGGGGGGGGGGGGGGGGGGGGGGGCGGGGGCGGGGGGCGCGGCCGGGCCGCGAGGCGGCGCGGGGTCGCAGTCCGTCGGCAGTGG